>CAMZEM010000098.1 GCA_947305805.1 uncultured Clostridia bacterium
CGGTGACCGCCTCTGGGGTTATATAGATAAATCGGGCGAATATGTTATCTCCCCCGCATGGAAGGAAGCGGAGGATTTTTCGGAAGGTTTCGCGGCAGTATCGGACGGCAAAAACTACGCGTATATTTCTTTGGACGGCGCGGAAATCACGGAATATAAATTCAAGCGCGCATACGCTTTTTCCCAAAACAGGGCAAAAGTGGGCGTTTCTTCCGCTTTCGGCATTTCGTTCGGCTTTATAGACGAAACGGGCAAATATGCAGTTGACCCCGTTTACACCGAGGCTCACGAGTTTTCGGAAGGTTACGCCGCCGTTAAAAACACGTCCGAAAAATGGGGATATACAGACATAAACGGAAATACCGTTCTGCCGTTCGATTTTGATTCTGCATACTCTTTTTCCGAAGGCGTTGCAAGGGTTGTAAGGGGAAGAAAATACGGATTTATTAAAATTTCCGGAACGGAAGGAAAAACAAATTGAATTTCTCGGATAATTACGACGTTGCCGTAATAGGCGCGGGACATGCGGGCGTAGAGGCAGCCCTTGCGTGCGCCCGTCTCGGCATGAAAACCGTTGTTTTCACAATAAATCTCGATGCGGTGGCAAATATGCCGTGCAATCCGTCGATAGGCGGCACGGCAAAAGGACATCTTGTATACGAAACCGACGCTCTGGGCGGCGAAATGGGCAGGAGCGCGGACAAAATATTTCTGCAAAGCAGGATACTCAATCTCGGCAAAGGTCCCGCCGTGCATTCCTCGCGCATTCAGGCGGACAGACGGGAATATCAGAAGCTGATGAAGCATATTCTCGAAAAGCAGGAAAATCTCTCTTTAAAACAACCGAAGTTTTAACCGAAAACGGAGCCGTTACGGGCGTAAAAACGCATCTCGGCGCAATCTATTCCGTAAAAGCTGCAATCGTCTGCACAGGCACTTACTTAAACGGCAGAATAATCATCGGCGAGCATTCCCACGCGGGCGGCCCCGACGGAATGTTTGCGGCAACTTCCCTTACGCAGAGCATCGCGTCTCTCGGCATTTCAATGCAGCGTTTCAAAACGGGCACGCCGTCGAGAATAAACAGACGTTCCGTTGATTTAACAAAGCTCGAAAGGCAGGACGGCGACGAAAAGCCCGTTCCGATGTCGTTTGAAAACGAGGGGAAGGACATAGGCAAAAGCACAGAGCCCTGCTGGCTTGTATACACAAACGACGAAACGAAGCGCGTTATAAAGGAAAATCTTCACCGTTCGCCGCTTTATTCGGGCGATATACACGGCGTAGGTCCGAGATACTGCCCCTCGATTGAAGACAAAATCGTCCGTTTTGCCGATAAGGAGAGACATCAGCTCTTTCTTGAACCGACCGGCAAAGACACGGAGGAAATGTATCTTCAGGGAATGTCGTCCTCTCTGCCCGAAGACGTTCAGATAGAAATGATACATACGCTCGAGGGCTTTGAAAACGCCGAAATAATGCGTATCGGCTATGCGATAGAATACGACTGCGCAGATCCGCTCGAGCTTAAACAGACGCTCGAATTCAGAAAAGTAAGCGGACTTTACGGCGCGGGGCAGTTTAACGGCACCTCGGGCTACGAAGAGGCGGCGGCGCAGGGTCTCGTTGCGGGCATTAACGCCGCGCTTAAAATCAAAGGCGAAGAGCCGCTTATACTCGACAGAAGTTCGAGCTATATAGGCACTCTGATAGACGATCTTGTTACTAAAGGCACGCGCGAGCCGTACAGAATGATGACCTCGCGCTCGGAATACCGCCTGCTTCTTCGTCAGGACAACGCGGACGAGCGTTTAACGCCGTGCGGCAGAAGAGTAGGGCTTATTTCCGACGAGCGCTGGGAGAAATTCCTTAAAAAGCAGGAGATGATAAAGGCGGAGGAGGAGCGCGTTGAAAAAACGTATCTTTCCCCGAATTCCGAGCTTCTGAAACTGCTTGAAAGCAAAGGTTCGTCGCCCGTATCGAGCGGAATCTCGCTTGCCGATTTAATCAGAAGACCCGAGCTTGACTACGCTTCGCTCGCGTCTGTTGACAAAAACAGGCCGCCGCTGCCCGACTACGTTGTTACCGAGGTTGAAATCCGCGTAAAATATGCGGGATATATCCGCAGACAGACAGACCAGGCGGAGCAGTTTCGAAAGCTCGAATCAAAAAAACTGCCGCAGGATTTCGACTATTCCACTCTTTCCGGTCTTCGCCTCGAAGCGCGGCAGAAACTCAACGCCGTAAAACCCGCAAATATCGGTCAGGCGGGGCGTATTTCCGGCGTATCGCCCGCAGACGTTGCAATTTTGCTCGTCCATTTCAGATATATATAAATTTCGGAGTAAACCATGCGTGCAAGAAAAAAGAAAAACTGCGATGCGCGTCTCGAACGCTGTTCGGACTATATAATCGACAAAATAGTTATTCCGCCCGAAAACAGTAAACCCGTTTTTCTCGAAATCGGCTGCGGAAAGGGCAAATTTGCCGTTGAAACCGCCGAAAAGGAAAATTGCCTGTTTTTTGCCGTTGAAATTATGAAGGACATAATCGTTATGGCAATAGAAAAAGGCGCGAAAAGCGGTCTTGACAACATAAAATACAAGATAGGCAGCGCCGACGACATACTCGAATTCTGTCCGGAAAACTGCATTGATACGCTGTTTTTGAATTTCTGCGATCCGTGGCCGAAAAAACGGAACGCAAAAAGACGGCTTACGTACCGCGCATATCTCGAAAAATACAAAAAAATACTGAAAAAAGACGGCATTATCGCCTTTAAAACCGACAACTATCCGCTTTTCACGTTTTCCGTCGAAGAGTTTAAGGAATGCGGCTTTGAAATATACGACTATACCGAAAATCTTCACGAAAGCGGCATTTACAACGGTGCCATGACGGAATACGAAGAGCGTTTTTCGCAGATGGGTCAGCCGATATATCACCTGAAAGCGAGAATGAAAAACTGATGGAACAGGCGCTTAACGATGCGCTCGGTTTTTTCTCGGGTTTTCCCGAATGGGCGCTCTGTCTCATTCTTTTCGGGCTTGCGATTCTGCAGTATATTTTCCCGCCCGTCCCTTCCGATACGCTTCTCGTTGCGCTCGGAATACTCGTTTCGCAGTCCGTTTTCAATCCGTTTTTCGGATTTCTCTCATACGTTGCGGGCGCGGTTGCAGGCGCTGCGGGACTCTTCTTTTTAACGTATTATCTCGGCGACAAAGTCCGCAAAATTAAGTTCGTTGCCGCGCATATAAACGAAAAAGGGTACGAAAAGGCAAAAAAAGTAATAGAAAAATACGGCGGCGCATCATATTTTCTTCTGCGGTTCGTGCCGTCTATGCAGTGTATAACCATAATCGTTATGGGGCTTATGAAAACGGAAAAGAAAAAATCGCTTTTCTGGATTTCCGCCGTCACGGTGTTTGCCTGCCTTGTTTACTATCTTCTCGGCGTTCTTCTCGGCTCAAACATTCCAAAGCTCATTGAAATACTCGAAACGCTCGGCGCTGCGGGCTGGATAATTCTTGCCGTCATCGCAGCTGCCGCCGTTGCGGGATTTATAATATACAAAATAAGAAGCAACCGCAAAAACGGAGGTTAATTATGTTTGAAGAAAACGGAAACAATCTTCCTCTTGACGGAAACGCCCTTGTCGGACAGTCCGGAGGCCCTACCGCCGCAATAAACGCAACGCTTTCCGGCGTTATCAAGGGACTGAGAAACTGCCCCAACGTAAAACGCATTTACGGCGCAAAAAACGGCATAGAAGGCGTTTGCGCGGGCAAAATCGTCGATCTTGCTCTCGCAGTTCAGACCGCCGAAGACCACTATGCGCTCGAATGCACGCCCGCCGCGGCGCTCGGTTCGTGCAGAAAAAAACTGCCTAACGATTTAAACGACCACGTATACGCCGAAATATTCGAGGTTTTCCGCCGTTACGGAATAAGATTTTTCATCTATATAGGCGGCAACGATTCAATGGATACCGCGGAAAAGCTTTCGCGCTACGCGCAGAAAAACTTTTACGAAATATACGTTGTGGGCGTGCCTAAAACGATTGACAACGATATTATGATAACCGACCATACGCCCGGCTATCCTTCCGCTCTCAAATATATAGCCACACCCGTTGAGGAAATTGCCCGCGACTGCTCGATTTATACCGTAAAAGCCGTTACGGTTGTTGAAATAATGGGCAGAGACGCAGGCTGGCTTGCCGCAGGCGCGGCGCTGCCGAGAATTTTCGGACAGGCGAGCGCCGATCTTGTATACGTTGCCGAGGCGATTTTCGATTTTGACAGGTTTATCGAAGACGTAAACGGTATTCTCGCCGAAAAACCGAACGTTGTGGTAGCCGTATCCGAAGGCATAAAAACGGCTGACGGCAAATACGTGGGCGAGGGCGCGCAGAGCGGTTCGGTTGATATTTTCGGACATAAATACCTTGCGGGCGCCGCAAAAGTGCTTGAAACCTACGTCCGTGCGAAAATCGGCTGCAAATGCCGTTCAATAGAGCTCAGTCTGCCGCAGAGATGCGCCGGTCACTGTCTTTCAAAAACGGATATCGAAGAGAGCGTGCTTGTGGGCGCAAGCTGCGCAGAACACGTTGCCGCAGGTTTTTCGGGCGATTTTGCGTATCTTGAAAGAGACGACAGTCCCGACGGCGAATATTCCGTTTCCGTCGGTTTCTGCCCCGTATCGAAAGTTGCAAACCATATAAAAACAATCCCCGTCTCGTATATCGTTCCGCGCGGATGCAACGTTACGGACAGTCTTCTTACCTATCTTGCCCCGCTTATAGGGGGCGAAGTTGCAATTCCGATGCAAAACGGACTTCCCAAACATTTTACGATTGATTAAAAACCCGAAAACGGGAGAGAAATATGAATACAAGAACAGAACACGACAGCATGGGCGAAATTTCCGTCCCCGCCGACCGCTACTGGGGCGCGCAGACGCAGAGAAGTCTTGTAAATTTCCGCATCGGCGAAGAAAAAATGCCGAAAGAGATAATCGCTGCTTTCGCCAAGGTTAAAAAGGCGTGCGCCGAAACGAATTTTGCGCTCGGTTTTCTCGACGGAGAGCGCGCGGACATAATTTCATCCGTCTGCGACGAAATTTTAAGCGGCTCTCTTGACGGAAATTTTCCGCTTTCCGTCTGGCAGACGGGCAGCGGCACGCAGTCTAACATGAACGTAAACGAGGTTATCGCAAACCGCGGAAACGAGCTGGCGGGCAAAAAACTTCTTCATCCGAACGACCACGTAAACCGCTCGCAAAGCTCAAACGACACTTTTCCCACCGCTCTTCACGTTGCGGCGGCAATAAGCGTTACAAAAAACCTTGTTCCCGCGCTTAAAACAATGGCAAATACGTTAAAACGCCTTGAAAGCGAAAACGAGGGTGTTATCACGGTAGGCCGCACGCATTTGCAGGACGCCGTTCCCATAGCGTTTTCGCAGGAAATAAGCGGCTGGAGGGCTATGGTTGAAGAGTCGCTTCGCCATATAGAAACGTCGCTTGAAGGGCTTTATTCTCTCGCTCTCGGCGGCACCGCCGTAGGCACGGGGCTTAACTGTCCCGACGGTTTCGCAAAAGCCGTCGCCGAAAATATAGCCGCAAAAACAAATCTGCCGTTTATAACCGCAGAAAACAAGTTTCACGCCCTCTCTTCAAAGGACGCCGTGACTTTCTGCCACGGCGCGCTTAAATCGCTTGCGGCGGACCTGATGAAAATTGCAAACGATATCCGCTGGCTCGCCTCCGGCCCGAGATGCGGTCTCGGAGAAATAAAAATCCCCGAAAACGAGCCGGGTTCGTCCATTATGCCCGGAAAAGTTAACCCCACGCAGTGCGAGGCGCTTTCAATGGTCTGCGCGCGCGTTATGGGCAACGACGTTTCCGTAGGTATCGCGTCCTCGCAGGGCAATTTTCAGCTAAACGTATATATGCCGCTTATCGCATACACGTTTCTGCAGTCCGTGCGCCTGCTTTCGGACGCCGTTTCGTCCTTCACGTCAAACTGTCTTGAAGGACTTCTGCCGAACAGAGAAAAAATGGCTGAAAACGTCTCCCGTACTTTAATGCTCGTTACGGCGCTTTCGCCTATAATCGGCTACGACAACGCCGCATCGGTTGCAAAGGCCGCGAGAAAAAACGGCACCACCCTGCGCGAAGAAGCCGTAAAGCTCGGATTTCTTACCGAAGAGGAATTCGACGCCGCAGTAAAACCCGAAAATATGGTATAAAGAAAGGAATATATCCGTGAACTACGCCGAAGAATCATTAAAAAAGCATTACGAATGGAAGGGGAAGCTCGAAACCGTCCCCAAAATGAAAATAGAAACGAAAGACGACCTCTCGCTCGCCTATACGCCGGGCGTAGCGCAGGCATGTCTCGAAATACAGAAAGATCCCGAAAAATCGTTTCAGCTCACCGGCAGGGGAAATCTCGTTGCCGTTATTACGGACGGCACTGCGGTGCTCGGACTCGGAGATATCGGGCCTGAAGCGGGCATGCCGGTCATGGAGGGCAAATGCGTTCTGTTCAAGGAATTCGGCGGAGTCGACGCGTTTCCGATGTGCATCCGCAGCAAGGACGTGGACGAGATCGTCCGTACGATCTGGCTGATCTCCGGTTCCTTCGGCGGCATCAATCTGGAGGACATCGCAGCCCCCAGATGCTTTGAGATCGAAGGCAGACTGAAGGAGATCTGCGACA
>CAMZEM010000099.1 GCA_947305805.1 uncultured Clostridia bacterium
ACGGTATAAATCCAATAGTTGTTGATCCGTGGGCATCAGAGCGTGATGCAATGCACGAATACGGCGTGAAACTTACAAGAATCGAAGATGTTTGCGGCGCGGACTGTGTTATTGTCGCGGTTGCGCATAACGAATTCAAGGCCCTCGGGCTTGACGGAATCAAACGTCTTTTCAAAGACGCCCACAATGAAGAAAAGGTTCTTATAGATGTTAAAGGGCTTTATAATATCGAAGAACTTAAATCTTCCGGTATTTTGTGGTGGAGACTGTAATAATTCACAAGGTTAATATCCGCTTCACACTCATGCGCTGCGTTATTCGGTAATAGCTGAAAACTTCAAAGCTAACAGTAGTCGTACTCTTTTATATCCGCATAAACAGGAGCTTCAAAACAAAGTTATGAAAATATTATTTATTTGTTCATATTACCACCGTGCAATGATTTTCCGCGATTCCATGGACTATCTGGGGAAAATGGGCCACAGCGTTACAGCTTTTAATGCCGTTTGTAAGAATACTCGTGTTGATGACAAATATAAAGCAATTATGGATGAAAAAGTAATACATAAAGAATGTTTTAATAAATATGACAGATTCTTTTTCAAACATAAGCAAAACAAAATATTGAAAGCAATCGACGAAAATGTCAGCGTTAAAGATTTTGATCTGATACACAGTCATACACTTTTTAACGGTGGCTGGGCAGCATATCTGTTACATCAAAAATACGGTATTCCATACGTTGTATCCTTCAGAAACACCGATCTTAACGTGTTTATGAAAATACCGGGATTCAAAAATATCGCACGTAAAATAGTCAATGACGCATCCGGTGTTCTGTTTCTGTCGGAAGCGTACCGTGATAAGCTCCTGGAAACATGCTATAAACAGGAAGATCGCAGCAGCGTAATTGAAAAAAGCGCCATTATCCCGAACGGACTTGAACCCTTCTGGTTGGAGAACACATACAGTCCCAGAATTTCGGTCCATGACCCGATAGAACTTTTGTGCGTCGGTAAAATAGACAAAAACAAAAATCTTGATACGACAGTCAAGGTCCTTGAAAAACTCAATACAAACGGAACACCCGCACACCTTACGGTAATCGGGCAGGTGATAGACAAACAGACAAAAACTCTGTTGGACGGCAATGAGCGTATCAGCGTTATCCCTTACTTGAAAAAAGAAGATTTACTCGACTACTACAGAAATTCCGATATTTTTATTATGCCGTCTTTTTTTGAATCATTCGGCAGAGTATATGCCGAAGCAATGACGCAGGGCGTTCCCGTAATCTATACAAGAGGGCAGGGCTTCGACAAAAACTTTCCCGAAGGAGTTGTCGGATACAGTGTAAAAGCGGATGACGTTGAAGAAATAACCGATGCGGTTAATAAAATACTGAATAATTACGCCGAAATCTCCAAAAACTGTATCGAAAACAGCCGTATATTCAATTGGAACGACATTGCCGAACAGCTTGATAAGCTGTACTCCGACTCAGTTGCCGGAGGTAAAATATGAAAGTTGCCCTTCTTTCGTTTCATACTGCGTATAATTACGGAGCGGCATTACAGGCGTATGCATTGCAGCGCACGGTCGAAAAATCAGGTGCCGAATGTGAATATATCAACTATCAGAACGAACATCGTGCGCATGCGTATGATATGAAGTATCACTTTCGCAACTCCCTGGCAAACAAAAATGTTTTCGGAGCGGCAAAATCTCTGTTAGGTATGCCGGTTATGGCTGCCAGAGCAAAAGGATTCAATAAATTCTATTCTGATTATCTCCGTACTACCGAAGAAGTATACAGAAATTCCGCGGAAGCAGCGCAACTCAACGGTAAATATGATAAGTTTATCGTTGGCAGCGATCAGGTCTGGAACAGTATCAACAACGGATCCGACACCGCATTTTTGCTGGATTTTGTTGAAGACAACGCAAAAAAAATATCATACTCCTCCAGCTTCGGCGTCAGTTCTCTGGACCCGGATTCCGCAACCGTATACGGAAACCTTCTGAAACAATTCTCGCGTCTCTCAACAAGAGAGAGTATCGGAACACAGATAATAGAAGATGTGTCCGGCAGAAAGGCTCATCTCGTTCTCGATCCGGTGTTCCTTATCGGAAGAGACGAATGGGACAAAATTGCCGAGCAGAAAAATAAAAAAAACAAAAAAAAGTACATTTTTTTCTATACAAACCGTCAAAGCCAGATAACGGATTTTGTCAATACCGGATATATCACAAACGAGGATCTTCACGTACTCAGCACGCATATGACACCCAGAGAAATGCTGAACCCGAGGATAAAAACAAGAATTTCCATGACTCCCGGGGAATTTCTGGGTGAAATAATAAACGCCGATCTCGTCGTTACGGCATCTTTTCACTGTCTGGCGTTCTGCATAGTATTTCATAAACCTTTTATTGCAATACTCACCGGCGATCACTGAAAAGACGAGAGGATTACAAATCTTCTTAAAATTACCGGTCTTGAAGACAGGGTACTTACTTATACCACCGGTAAAGCAGACGTGAAAAGCATCGACTATGACGAAGTCGAAAAAAAGCTCAAACCGTATCGGGAAAGCTCTTTGGAATATCTGAAAAGGGCAATCTTCGATGAGCCCGACATCCCTTTTGACCTGTCCCTTCAAAACGACAGATTCTGTTCCGATTCAAGATGTACGGGATGCGGAGCGTGCGAGGCAATATGTCCGTTAAAAGCAATATCTATGGCAAGAGACCCCGAAGGCTTTTCGGTTCCCGAAGTGGATGAGTCAAAATGCGTTCATTGCGGAAAATGCCACACTGTCTGCCAGGTTTTTGTTAAGAAAGAATCTTCGGAGGACATACACTGTTTTGCGGTTAAAAACAGCGATCAGATCAGACGTGTCAGCTCGTCCGGAGGCGTTTTCAGAGCACTTGCGGAAAAAACCTTTTCCGAAAACGGTATTGTCTGCGCTGCCGGAATGGATGAAAGCTACCATGTTTATCATATGTTCGCCGCTGATATGGAAGAGCTTCAGCCAATGTGCGGAACGTATTACGTTCAGAGTGACCTGAAAGATTCGTTCTTTAAAATTCGCGAATATCTTAACGCAGGAAAAAAAGTTCTTTTGTCGGAACGCCATGTCAGGTTGCGGGTCTGAAAAACTTCATCGGCAGCAGCAACGACCTGTTGCTGACCTGCGATATTATCTGTCACGGTACTCCCAGCCCTATGGTATTTGAGAAATTTATCGAATATTTGAAGACAAAGGGCGAATTATCCGAGTTTAAATTCAGAAACAAAAATCTCGGCTGGAAAGGATATCATGTATCCGCTGTCATTAACGGTAAACCCGTAAAGAATAAACTGTGGCTTCACTCATATAACAACATGTTTTCGCATAATTTGATAAACCGACTGTCCTGCGGGTCGTGCCAATACACAAACTATCAGAGACCCGGTGACATCACAATCGGAGATTTCTGGGGAATTGAAAAAAGTCACGGTGATTTCGCCGACGGTTTAGGCGTTTCTCTTGTAATAACAAATACCGCCAACGGTAAAGAGTTATTGGAAAGCATCGGTTTTGAAAACATCATTGAGGTCGAGAAAAAAGAAACGGCACAAAATTCGCTTCTCAAACCGGCGGTTATAAACTCAAAACGACTTCAGGTCTTTCAGACGATTCGCATGAAAGGATTCAAAAAAACAATCGAACGTTTCGGCGAGGTCAATCCGAAAGGATTTGTGAAAAGCATCATCAGAAAAGCATTAACCAAAGAATGATATATCCCGAAAAAACATGGCTTGCGGTGGAGGAAAAATGCTGTTTTCAATCATAGTTCCCGTTTACAACGTTGAAAAATACATTAAAGAATGTGTCGAAAGTCTGTTAAATCAGAAAACAGACAGCTATGAGATAATACTTGTAGACGACGGCTCAAAAGACAAATGTCCGGCAATTTGCGATAATTATGCCGAAAAATACGACAATATCCGTGTTTTTCACAAGCAAAACGGCGGTCTTTCGGATGCGAGAAATTACGGCATTGAACGTGCAAAGGGCGATTATCTCGTTTTTGTGGACAGCGATGACTGGATTGCCGACAATGCGCTGAGCGTTTTCTCTGAAATTCTTTCCGTCAATCCCGTCGACGTCCTTATAACAAGGCTGACGGAAGTTTATCCCGATAATACCGTGCAGAAAGATACTCACTTTGAAGAATATCTTAAAGAACCGCTCACAAAGGAACGCGCGATAAACTGGATTGTTACAAAATCACAGAATTCGTGGCCGTCCGTTAAATCGGTTGTATCACGCAGCTTTGTATTAAAACATAATATGCGCTTCCCGGTGGGAATGCTTCACGAGGATGTGGATTGGACTGCCCATCTCTGCCTTTACGCCGAATCGTATGCGGGAACGGGAACAGAATGGTATTATCACAGAATGAACCGCCCCGGATCCATCACAACCGCAATTAAGGGCAAAAACATCTCCGATACAGTCCTGATCGCCTCAAAATTCATAGAAGAAACTGAAAACGACGAATCGGACTCTGTAAAACGGATACGGGAAAGAATCATGAAATCCGTGTATTCCAAGTTGAATTTATTAAAAAAATGCCCCAAAAACGAACAGGACGAAGTAATAAAAACCGTTCGGGATAATGTTGAAATCTTCAAAATAGCGCCCAAAACGAAATACAAAGTTTTCGCTGCCGTTTTAAAAATGTTCGGACCGAGGGTCGCTCTGAAACTGCTGAATCATATAAACGGTTAAAGATTTTTTACTTATTGAAATTAATCGCAAAAGGAGAATCGAATGGATTCTGCTACACTCAGAAAGCTTCAGCTTGTTGAACTTGAAATTCTCGAGCAGATAGATAAGATATGCACCGATAACGGTATTCCCTATTTTCTGGACAGCGGAACCGCATTGGGCGCGGTCAGACACGGAGGGTTTATTCCGTGGGACGACGACGTTGACATCGGAATGATGCGGGAGGATTACGAACGGTTTTTGTCTGTTGCCGAAAAAGAACTTGATTCTCAATACTGCATTCAGACCAGGGAAAATGAACCGAATTACGGAAAATACAATGCAAAAATAAGAAAGAGAAATACCTTTTTCCCCGAAACCCGTTCCGAAAATATGAAGGAACGCGGCATTTTCATAGATGTTTATCCGTTTGATTTTACGGACAGCGATATTAAAAAGGCCAACAGACATATAAATAAGGCAAGAAAAATGTTTTTGCTTCTCAGATTTATTCAGTCAGACAGCAAAAAACAGCCGACTGTCAAAAAAATCTTACGCAAAGCCGCAAGACTGATTTATCCCGAAAAACAGCTCGAAAGGCGTTATCTGAGCCTCTGCAGAAAGTACGCAAACAAAAATACCTCAAATATCACTTGTTTTTCTTACCGGATGGCAAGAGACAAAAATCTGATTTTTGCGTTTGATGAAATGGTTCCTTCACACAGAATAAGTTTTGAAGGAAAAGAGCTTCTTATAATGAATAATCCCGATTATTACCTGAAAACCATGTATAACGATTATATGACTCTGCCTCCCGAAGAAAAAAGGATCAGTCATATCTCCGGTGAAGTAATTTTTTGATTTATTATATGTAGGATATATAAATGAAATCACTCAGTTTAAAAATCAGCACTTACTCAATATCAAAACTGTTTTTAGTCTGCTATCTTGCGTATAACGCCGCTCTTGTCAATATAGGTATATATGTTCCGAGACTTTCAATTATTCTCCTGATAGCGTCAGGCGTTTTTGCATTGATGGCAGAAAGAGAAAGTTTCAGATTTTATAACCCGAAAGAGTTCAGATGGCTGATATGTTTTATTGCCGTTTCCGCCGTAACGGGTTTGCTGCTTGCGGATAACAAATCCATAGTTATTCAAAAAACACTGTTTCTTTTGGAGGTACTGGTTGTAATATACCTGATTTGTTTTCTTGCAATCAGAACGGGCGAGGCAGACGTAGTCCCGTTGGCGTTTTTTATCGGCTCTGTTATTTTGTCGGTTTACCTGCTTTTGGGAAACGGTACTCTTATCAGTTACAGGCTTTCGCTTTCGGACACCTTCAATTCCAACACTCTAGGCGTTTATCTGATGTTCGGCGGCTGGAGTATGCTTAAAATCTTTGATAAAATAAAACTGACAGGGCTTTCTCTCTTTTTGTCCGTTGCCGGCTCCGCGCTCCTTTTTTATATTATCATACAAACCGGTTCACGTAAGGCAACAATAGGATTTACGGCTATTTTTCTTTTGTGGCTTATTTTCGGTTTTCGCGTAAAAATGCGTCAGCTTAAAATGTCCGTAAAAGTTATTTCGTTTGTAATACTTGTTTTATCCGTTATTTTTGTCGTTTACAGATATCAGTCGGATTTCTATCAGGCAAGCGAAACCATACTCAGAAGAATGCAGGCTCTTGAAAATTCCGAAGGAAGCTGGACGGTAAGAATCGATTTGATTCTGGATGCGCTCAAAGTATTCGTTCAAAATCCGGTTTTCGGCGTAGGGTTTGATAATTACAGATTTTTATCCGTATATTCCATGTATTCTCACAATACTTATTCTGAATTGCTTGCATGTACGGGTATTGTGGGCACATTCTTCTTTTTTACATTGCTTCTGACTTCCTTAAAACCAATTGTTTCCAATTTG
>CAMZEM010000100.1 GCA_947305805.1 uncultured Clostridia bacterium
GCCTTGCAGAGCATTTCTACTGCCCTGACATCGCCGTATCTTGACGAAAGATTCAGAAACAACACCCCCGTTATGACAGGTTTTCTCGATTCTTCAACATTTACAAAAAAGACGTTCTCATATTCCACGTTAAAGGAATCAATTGATATTGCCGCCCGTCTTTCCGCTTTCGAAACCGCATTTGACACGTTAAAGTCGCAGAAAGACGGAAAAATGCTTTATTACGATTTTCTCACTGCGTTTGACCGTACGAGAAACGCATATAACGACCTTTGCTCGATAGTTCTGAGCGGTGAAAACGCCAATCCGAACATCGCCGAAAAAGCCGTTGCCTATTTAAATCTGAAAAGCCTCGGTGAAATATTCGCAAACTATATTCTTCCGTATGCCGACAGCTATCAGACGGATCTCAACGCGATGAGCATTAATTACACAACGATAAAAACGCTTATTTTCTTCGTTGACGACAATCCGTTCTATCTCAATTTCATATCCCTTTCCGCGATGCAGAATCTTGCGGATAATTTCACGCAGTCCGTAACGAGACTGAGCCCGATGGCGGAATACGTGCTTACCGCAGCGGAATATGACAAAAACAAGGATACCGCCGCAAAGCTTACGGATTATGTTTCACGGTATGAAGGCGTTACCGACGAAAAGTGCGCCGAGCTTTACAAAAGGGCAAGCGAAGTTGTTTCAATGCTTAAAACAGTATCCGTACCCGAAGCGAGAATCACGGTTCCCTCACAGACTTTTTACAGTGCGAATGCCGCAAAAATAACTTCCGATCCCTTTACTTTTACTCTTATTCCGTCCGTATCGCTTTACACCGGGCTAATAAACGAACTCAGGTCGCTTTGCTTTGCGATTGACACACTGCTTGAAGACAAAATACCCCTGCTTCTTTCCGATGCTGAAAAAGAAGTGCTGCCGATAGAACAATTCATAAATTCCTATTCGTTCATCTTCGGCACGGCGCTCCCGACGGTATGCCGCGCTTCGGGAAAAACGTTTACGGTTTCTTTTGCGCCTTCCGCAAAAGCTCTGCTTAAAAAGCTTCTTGCCGATACATGGGGCGTTGAAAACGTTGACGACGGAAGAGTGTTTGCTCTTGACGGGGTTTTCAATGCAGGCGCGGAATACTGTACATACAAGAAAGGGAACTCCTACGGCTATCTGACGTCCGAAGAAACGTCAGATCTTTACGGATTTTACGAATTTCTTTCCGATACGGAAAACGTTCTCGATCTGCTGCAAAAAGCCGTTGCCGAAACGGAAAAGGACAACACAATCTATGAATTTGAGGTAAGATACAAGACACAGAATGCCGCCGAAATGTGGCGTCTTACACGTGACGGAAACTCGGAGCTTTACGTTACCGTAACGTCCCCCGCCGCACCGGACGGAACGGATCCCGCCAATTACGCAAACTATAAAGCGGGCGCATTTGCAAAAATGATATCCGCGCTTAACGATACGCTCACCGCACTCTCCGACGGTTCGTCCTCCGCAAAACTGTTTGTTGCCGCAGAAAGATTTACAGCTCTTGCAAAAGATCTTCTGAGCGACTACGGAAAAGAAAGATACGACGCTTTCACAAACGGAGTTTCCGCTCTGTCGCAACAGTATTACGGCTCATCGGATATGGCGTTTGAAATGTTTAAATCGCTTCTCGACAGCAGGGGCGCGGATCTGGAAAAACAGATAGGTCTTGACCGTAACGGTCAGATTTCCGAATCGGAATCGGGATACAGATATTTTTCGTTTACCGTATTCGCGGTATCGCAGGACGAAACGCACGCCGCAAATCTTTACAGCTTTGCCGATGACAGAATCATAACGAATCTTATAAGTCCTCTCGAAGTAATTCTTGCAAACAGAATTACGTATACGGGAAACTATTCGAGTGATTTTGCCGAAAAAGCGACAAAAGATCTCGACACCGCGCAGCTTCTCGTGTCGTCCGTTGACCGTCAGTCAAAAACGGTCGGATACGAAATAACCGTACCCGAGGCGGAAGAGCTGCTTTCAACGCTTTCACAGATTAATTTCACACGTTCGAAATACACAGTGGCGAACATAGCATCGTACAAGGCAACTGCTCTCGATGCTCTGATAGACAAGGCAAGATCGAGAACGATCGACCAGTCGGACACTACCCCCTATTACAGATATATATGCGACCTTTTCGCAAAAGCGTATACAAACGCATTTAACGTAAGCCGTATTTCAACGGTTCCCACTGCGGATATCGACGAAGCGGCAACCGATTTATCGAAGCTTCTTGCCTTGATTGACGATTACGAAAAACACGTAAGCGACAATCTTATAACCGTTAAGGACTTTGATCAGAAGATTTCGGAAGCGCAGGCACTGCTTGACAGATACGACATTTCCGAGCCGAATATGTTTATAACCGATCTTGAAAAGGCGGTTGCTGACGCGAAAGCGGAATACGCCGCAAGACTCACCACCTTTACGGCGGAGGACCTGAAGCTTGAAATCAAAAAACTCGACAATGCGATATTGCAGGCAAAAAATTCCCTTATCATTGACGAGCTGATGAAAAAGGAAATAGCAAAAATAACCGCGTCGGTTAAATCGTCTTCGAATTATACCGCACAGTCCTGGGATGCATATTCAAAAGCTCTGGGAACAGCTGAGCTTGCCGCTGCAAGAGATACGGAAAAAGTATCGGTATGCAGCGCATGCCTCGAAGATCTGAAAAATGCAGCCGCAAAGCTTGAAATTGCAGCGGAAGAACCGGTGGCGGAAGAACAGACCGAAGAAACTCAGGCCGAATCCGCAAGCGAGCCCGAAAATGAACAGACAGAATCCGTTGAAGACGCATTTTTGAAGCAGGCAAACGAAATTTACACAAAATCCGTTGCCGAACTTGCGGAATATACGCTTTCCGCAAACGCAAATGCTGAAAAAACCGCGGCATGGGGTGCAGCGATTTCAAAGCTCAAAGCGGACATTGACGCAAAAAAGAGTCAGCAGGAGCTTCTTTCGGATATAATCGCAGTTCAGCTCGCAAAAGATCTGCGTATCGAAAACCCCGAAACTATCGATGACTGAAAGGCACGGACATGCACGGATTTATTAAAAAGACCCTGATTGCGGGCATTGTTGCCTCCTTGTTACTGCTCTCGGCTGTACCGTCGCTTGCGGACGGAGTTAATTCCGCATACGAAACAAAAACAATTGAAAACTATTATATCACAAACGGAGACAAACTTGACGGAACCGTACTTGACGAGTATCTTGCGCTCGTTTATTCCGGTTTTACGGTTTCCGGCGAACCTTACCTCAAAGGAAGAGAAGGCGCAAACCTTCTTTATGCGGAAATACTGATAAATGCTGCAGCGGGAGGCGCTCCGGACGAAACAAAGACTTCCGGGCTTGTTTCGATGCAGAAAGAGGACGGTTCTTTCGGCTCGATTGAGGATACGTGCTTTGCCATGATTGCCCTTAAAGCCGCAAAAACCGTTTTTGCAAGCGAAAAAGCGGTTAAATATTTAATGAGCTCTCAGAACGAAAACGGATTTTTCGGTGATTCGGGTTCAGATAAAACGGATATTGAGACCGCCGCGCTTGCGCTTGTTGCTCTCGAACCGTATTCCGCGTCCACGGATGTATATAACTGTATTAAAAAAGCCGCGGGGCATTTAAACGAAGTGCAGAACGAAGACGGAACTTTTGCAGACGGCTCTTCGGTAACGCTTGCCAGAGTTATTGCCGCTCTTTCCGATATCGGAGAAAGCACGAATTCGGATATATGGAAGAAAATGCCGGAAGTGCTTGTTACTTACAAAAACAGCGACGGCTCTTACAGAAAATATGTTTCCGATACCGAATCCGACCCCGAAGCGACTGCCGAGGCGCTCTGCGCATTTCATTCGGTAGCGTCGGGATCGTCTCCCGTTAAAAAACTGATGAACGAAGGCAAGCTGTCGTCGTTTGAAATAACCGACGTTCTTCCGTTTGTTATTCTTTACGGGGTAATCGTTCTTGGCGCGATAGCGTTCTGGATATACGCTTTAACGAAAAAGAAAAACGAGCGAACGCTTGAAGATGCGAAAAGAGCTTACGAGTTAAACTAAACATTAAACAAATCACCCGAACCGTTGCCGATTCGGGTTATTTTTTGTTTTGAAGACTTTTTGAACGGTCATAGTTTCACCGTCCAACCTTTAATTTCCTTTGCCACTTTATCGATGAAGCTGTTGCCTTTGAGCTTTTTGTATGCACCGTAAAGCAGAAAGAAGTTTTCGTATTCGTATTGACGGATTTCTTTTGACTGCTGATGTTTGTAGTAAATTTTCAGCATCTCGGAACGGAGTAAGCACCTCTGACCGTCAAACACTTTCGATATTGATATTATGCCCGTGACAATAACGCCGATAAGGGCGACAAGCTGTGCAGCCAAAGCCGCTAACTCTGCTATATTCATTCCGATCCGTCCTCTTTTTCGTAATCTATGCCCAATTGAGGGATATTTGCCGCTCCATACTTGTTCATTCCGTATTTATCCGTTGCCGAAGCCGTGCAGTATGCCGCATACGCTCCGAGGATAACATACACAAGGGCGGTATCAACAGAGCTGTCGATGATAACACCGAAAAGCTCTGCGATACGTCCTGCGATGATAAATAAAACGGAGAACAAAACAATGAATGCGAGTGCGATTTTTTTATACTCGATATGCCGCCTGTTTTTCATTATGAGGTCAGACCGTAATAGTCCGCAAAATACTCCACGTTGTTTATTACGCTTTTTTGCAGAAGTTTTTCAATTACCCGTCCCATGCCTGCGTAACCGTATGCGAGAGGATGTCCGTCCGCAAATGAGCTGTAATAGAGTTCGCTTGTAAAATACGCATCTTCCGTTAAATCGACAAACGGGATTTCGTATTTTTCGGCAATCGCCTCTATATGCTCGTCCATAGCCCGCTCGCCTTCTCTTGCAACGCTTAAACAAACGATTTTCGCCTTCGGTGCGTGCGTTAAAATGTTGCCGATTATGCGACCGTAATTGCCGTAAAAAGTGTCGGGATTCTGCGTATAGTCCGAAACATTTACGTCGGCAATCGTTCCGAGAGTCATCGTTCCTGCGTCAATCGACGTCTTATCGTTAATTCCGAGCGCAATGATATACAGATTCTGCGGATCGGCTGCAAGAAGCGCAGGAAGACCGCGATCGGTATATTCAAGCCACGTTTTCGTATTCAGTCCGCCCTTTGAAAAGTTTGTTGCCGTAATTCCGTTTCTGCGGGCAATAATCTGAATCCACGACAGATCATAAGCGGTTGTAACATACTGAGAATCGTATCCGGGTGTGTGCAGCGAGCCTGATGCCAGCGAGTCGCCGACAACCGCAATATTCCTGAACATCGCCATTGACGTATAATCCTGCGGATTTTCGGCTATGGCGTTTTGCGGATTTAAAGCGTTTCCGCGGAACGATACCGTTATTTTGCCGCCCTCTGCGGGAGAAACAGCCGTCCCTGAAGTGTTCCACGCCGAAAGCTTTATATACCAACCTGACGTTATGGAAACGGTAACAGATGTTTCACGAACGTTAGACGACTGCGACTGAAACGTTTTTTCCGCATTGTAAATTGAATATCTCGCTATATATCCCGTCGGAACGTTAAGAACAAATTCGTTTGCCCTTATCTGAACGAAATCGCAGTAACGCATCCGTTTCGTGTTTGTTGAGTCGCTTCTTGTTCCCGATGACGAAATAGTTCCCGTTTCCCAGCGCATTCTCGGAGTAACCGTTGTTTCGGTGTCGCCGTTTGTGACGGTAAACGTCGTTGTCGTCTCGTCTGTATAGGTGATTGTGTAGGTGTCAACATTGCCGCTCGTCCCCGTTTTTGAGATACTTGCTATGCCGTTTCCCATCGCGCCCCTCGGAATTCCGAAATTCAGATTGAAAACGCCTTCGCCGAGAGTTTTTTCAACGCTTGCTGAAGATCCGCTTGGCAGTGATTCCGCGGAAACGGTCATATCGAGCACCGAGTTTGCGGCAGTCTGCACGTTTTGAAGCCACCCTTCGTATGCCGAAGGAGTTGCGGGAACGGCAGGAAGCGCATCTGCGGAAGGAAGAATTTCTATTTGGGAAATCGGGGTTTCCCATTTGAAATTTTCACCCTCAAAACGCAGCTGTAAAAAAAGCGGGCCCGCGTATGAAGTCTGAGGAGGGCTCGGAGTCCATACGGCGGTCAATGTTTCCTCCCCCGACTCGGGAGTGAGCAGAATATCGTCTCTGCCGCCTTCGGAAACCGTTTTTAAATACATGGCATACTGCGACAGATCGGTTCTGTTTTTACCGTAATATCTCGGAACCTCTATCGTTATCGGTTCTGCGTTTGAATCGTTTCCGATACAAATCTGACGCCAACCTACGGGAATATACATCCTTCGGAAGGCGTCAACTGTTATTTTATCCATTTTTCTGGTCCTTTCCGGGGATAGCGCTGCGATCGGCAGGGCTGTTTACCGGAAAGAATATATCACATTACGTGATTATTGTCAATTGCATTTTTCGTATATGACGATTTTTTATAAAAGCATCGGCGTGAGATCCTTAACGCTGTCCACGGT
>CAMZEM010000101.1 GCA_947305805.1 uncultured Clostridia bacterium
GGTATTCAAAAAACGGTTACCCGTTTAAAGAAGTCTTTTTTTATCGGAAAAATCAAGACTTTGAGATACATTTTACCGATTTTTCGTTCAAAACTTGACAATTTGCCCTGAATGCATTATAATAAAATCATAATCACACGATGAATTGCAAAGTAGGACGTTATGAACATTAAAAGACTTATTTTTACCGTTATATTTGCCGTTTGTATGATTATTGCGGCATCGTGCGACGGGCAGCCCGCCTCAAATGCCAGTAAACCTGTTTTCGGGGAAATTGCCGTCGGGGATTATATAAAATTCGGGAAATACGAACAGGATAACGATTTTGAAAACGGAAAAGAAGAAATTGAATGGAGAGTTATTGAAATAAAGGACGGCGCCGCGCTTTTAATAAGCAGATACGCCCTTGACTCTCTGCCTTACAACGTTGAAGAGAGCGACGTGACATGGGAAACATGTTCGATTCGTGACTGGCTGAACGGCATTTTTATAAACGAAGCGTTTGATGAGGCGGAACAGACGATAATAATCACTTCAACCGTGCCGGCGGACGAAGATCCCGTATACCATGAAGAAGGTAACTATTATACCTACTGCGGAAACGACACGACGGACAGGGTTTTTCTTCTGAGCAAAAAAGAGGCGGACAAATATATTTTTTCGTTTGATAAAAAACTGTGCTACCCTACCGCATACGCCGTTTCACAGGGCGCGCTGACGGTTGACGACAAAATGTATTACGGAGAATATGACGAAAACGGAGAATGGACCGAAAAAGAATATGAAAAAGAAGGTCCTTCGTGCGTCTGGTGGCTTCGCACACCCGGTATGTTTCAATTCAACGCTTCGTTTATTGACGCATACGGAGGAATATGGGGACCGGGAGAACCCGTAGACAGTGCCGATTTCTGCGTCCGCCCCGCATTGTGGATAGAGATTGATAACGCAGAATAAAAGCTCATTTGATACAAAAAATAAATCCGGCTTAACGGCATGTTAAACCGGATTTTTCGGTTTTAAAACAGCTTTACGGGAAAGGTTTAAAGAGAACCGTTTACTGAATTACTTCGTTAAGATTCCAACCTGAAGAGACGAAATCGCCTTTGGTATTAAACAGTTTTCTCAGTATTGCGGCCTGTTCGGTGCTTACGTGAGCAGGTCTGTTTTCGCTCTTTTCCCATACACAGCCCGCCGCGAACGCAGAATCGCTCATCCAGTCGGGGAGATGATCCCAGGTAGTGAGCAGAATGCCGAAAGCATTGAATTTTTTTGCGTCGTTTGCGAGAGAAAGAATGTTGTCGGCGTCGGACCACGGGCAGACAAGCGTATCAAAGCCCTTATCGATGAAATATTTTGTTGTTGGGTTGAAACCGTTCGTATAACCGTACTGCCAATCCGCAACAATGATATCTCTGCTCAGAAGATCGATTGCGTCTGCGGTGTTTTTGTTGGCTCCGCTTGCGATAATATAGCATTTGTCATGGTCGGTCGCAAAATCGGAGTGTCTGATCAGCTGATCGTGCCAGATTATAGGACGTCTGCCGGCCGCGAGCAGTTCTTCGGTTATGCCGTTTAAAATTTCCGCCAGCATTTCATGAGGAACTTTTTTGCGACATCTGTCGCACGTTGCAAACGAATACGATTCGTCGAAACCGAGATGGAAAAACGAACCATCGCCGCAAAAATCAATCATTTCCTCGCGCATTTCGCGAAGAAGCTTTAACGTATCGGGATTTGAGAGACACCACGTCCAGCCGTCGGGTTCAAAAAGACGCGCCAGACGCGGGTTTGCATTAAGAACAACGTGTCTGCCGTAGCGAACGCGCGACTGTGTGGCATGTCCGAGCTGATTTACTATGGGTATCGGCTGCATGCCGTAGCTTCTGATGAGGTCTATAAGATATTTAAGGTCTTCTTTGGAATACGAATTGTCTTTCCATGACAGTTCGGGAAGGCATTCGTATTTGAAAGTCCCCCAAAACTCGAGTATAACGTGCGTCATCTTCAGAAAGCCCGCAAGGTGTATTGCTTTTTCGATATTGTAAAGCTTTGTATCTGGAAAAACGCAAAAATGCACCGCTCTGAAAGGAATGGCCGGAGAATCGTGTATTTCCGCAGATGAAATATAAAACGATTCGCTGCCTGCGGAAAGATTGTCGGGACAAATAAGCTGAACGAGAGTGGTAATACCGTCAAAAAGACTTTTTTCGTCGCGTCCTTTTACGGAAATACCGTCAGGAGAAACACGGAGAGCATAGTAATCGTCTTTTTTCGGATTGCAACTTGCTTTTCCGACGGAAAAAGAGTATTTATCCGTACTGTCTGTAAGTTCAAGCTCGCAGGCGCCGCATGAAAAACTTTGCCAGAGATTTTTAACCTGCTGAGCCGTTGCGGAGGAAAGTCCTCCGGCTTTTGCGGTCAGTTTTGAGCCGAAAACGAATCTTTCCTTTTCATTTTCTTCAAAAGCGAGCGGCTTCGGGTATAAATGAGTAAGATACATCGTTATTCTCCTCCGCGAATTATTTATTACAATTCATTATAGCACATTATCGGGGAATTTTCAATAGAGTAAACTGAAGACAGCCATTATTATCTTGACAACACGGCGGAAAAACTGTATAATGTAAAAAAAACGGTGGTTTAAAAATGAAAAAAACGCTGGTAACTGTTGTCTGCATTTGTGTTGTTTCGGCACTGATAGTTTTAAGCATTGCCGTCGGAGGCAGCAGTGTTTCGCCAAATCAGGCGGAAACACTGAAAGTATTGGCGATAATATGCGCATGCAGCATTGCATACTGTTTTATTGCAGGCGAAATCACACATAACTATTCGCAGATGGACAAACTCTGGAGTTTGTTACCCATTGTATATACCTGGGTAATCGCCTTTCGCAGTGATCTGAATATAAGAACGGTTGTTTATGCGCTGATTGTTTCCGCGTGGGGCATTCGCCTGACAGTCAATTTTGCCAGAAAAGGCGCATACCGCATTAAATTCTGGGAAGGAAACGAAGATTACCGCTGGTCGATAGTAAGAAAAAACCCGATTTTCAGTCACGGTTTTGTCTGGACGCTTTTTAATCTGCTGTTTATCAGCACTTATCAGAATCTGCTTGTTCTTGCAATATGCCTCCCCTCTCTTGCGTGCGCGGAATCAACTGCCGGTTTCGGAGCAGCGGATGTTCTTGCGGCGGTGCTTGCTCTTGCGTTCCTTTTGCTAGAAACGGTTTCGGACGAATATCAGTGGGCATTTCACCGAAAGAAAAAGGCGTTGCTGAACGAGAATGCAAATTTAGCAGACGTTCCGTATCCGTACAGTCTCGGGTTTAATACATTCGGTCCGTGGGCGTATATGAGACATCCGAATTATCTGGGCGAGCAGGGAATGTGGCTCAGTCTTTACATATTTGCAATAGCTGCGGGCGTGACAAAATACGGGATATTCCACATAACGTTTGCAGGGCCTCTGCTGCTTGTTTTGCTGTTTATGGGAAGCTCCGTGCTCGGCGAAAAGATATCCTCGGGCAAATACCCGAAATATGCGGAATATACTTCGCAGGTCTGCAAATATATCCCGATAAGAAAATACAAGCCCGACAACGCTGAAAACACTGCCGGCGACTGACGCTGCCCGAAATGAGATAAAATGACTGACGAATAACCGGGATATGAAACAGATGAAAAAACATGCGTATTTGCAAATATCAATCAGGCAGGACTTTCAATAATTAAACACGGGAATGAGCAGTTCGCTCATTCCCGAACTTTATGTTTTACCGTAATACTCCCGGCGAAAAAAAGTTTATCATTCCCGGCTTTCCGTTAAATGAATGAAATCCGCATTGTTATTTCAATACTGCAGCTTTACCTGAAATTCTGCATATTCAGACTATTCAGAAGCATTATCGCAGTGTTATTTCAAACCGGTTTGCCGCGCCTTTGGTCAGATGTATCGAGGTTTTTGCGGTCTTTCCGCCAGAAAATGCCGTTACGGAATACTCTCCGTGAAATCCTCTCATAAATATTCTGCTGTCGCTTCCGCTGTCCAGAGAAAGATCGGTTTTCCATGTCTCGTGTATAAGTTTTTTAAGTACTTTATACGCGGGTTTGGGAGACATGTCAAAATTCAGAAGTCCGCCGCGGTATCTGTTTTCCGCGACCTCCATATCTCCGGGTTTTGCACCGTGCGCATAGCCGTCGGCGACATTCCAGTATATGATAGAGCTCATAGCCGGATGACTGAACCAGAGTCTGTAAAGCTGCCCGATCAGCTCCGCCTGAAGTTCCGCGCCCTCCTCATCATGCGTAATCATAGGAATAGTTACCTCGGAAATCTGTATCGCTTTACCGAGTTTAGCATACTGATCAAGCACCTGATAGATTTTGACAGGATCAAACAGTTTTGCAGGAGGATTACCGCCCGCCTGAAACTGCATACCTATAGTGTCGATCGGCGCGCCTTTGGACAGAGCGCGTTCTATAAGCATATAGTAAGCGCTACGGTTGTATTTGAAACCGTCAGCCCACATAAGAGGCGCTTCGTTGATAATAAGCTCGTTGCAGGGAAAATATTTTCTCGCGTGTTCAAAGCTCCACTCCACATAATCGGGTTCACGGAAGAAGAGTGTGTTCAGACCGGTGGTCTGATCCCAGTTTTCAACATGAAGAGTCTCGTTTGTTACTTCAATCGCGGGTATTCTGTCCGCATACCTTTCGCCGAGTTCGGCCATATGCTTTTCAAGGCATCTTTTCGTGCCCTGAACATCCTGAGGGACCCAGAGAGGCGTCCACATTCCGTAGTTCAGACAGTGCATTTTCGGTTCGATACCGTTTTTCTCGCAAAACTCTACGCACAGATCAGTAGACGGCCTGCGGTATATCCTCGGGGAGTTTTTTGCATACCTGGGCTGTCCCTGAACGGGTTCAAGATCAGACCAGAAGAACGGAAGGGTTGCCTGATTGAACAGCTCTGCAAAAGCATTCTTATACTGCCCGTTCTTTTCATCAGTCTCAAGCTCATCAAGCATGAATATATTCGCCCCGAACCTGAAATCTTGTTTTTGCTGATGAATCTCGGCGTGCACGTCGGTCAGAGGGTTTCCCTGTTCGTCACGGAAAATAAACACCGCGCCGCTCTTGCGGTTCGCTTCGATACCTGTTTTTATCTGCTCATCAATAAACGACTGATTCTCGTCAAAGAACCTGAGCAGCTCTCTGCTGTTTTCCATACTATTACTCCTCTTAAAATCAATATGAATCACGCATTACGCTGATTGCGAAATATGAAGGCAACAGGTTGTGAGGACTTTTCATCACAATACTCTGCTGTTCTTTTCCATGATTCTTTCATAAACTCCCGGCGGAGTCCTATGTTACCTGTTTTTCATTTAACGTTTCTGTTTCATCCGTTTGCTCGTTTCCGCTTTCCGCGGAGATCTCGCTGTTCTTTCTGCTCTTATGCATCGATATAAGGCTGATGGTTGCAGAGACGATGGCGAACGTCTCGTTTACAAGTCCGGTATAAGACCCGCTGGGGATGTCATACGTTATCATGCATCCCGATATCGGATAGACAAGTATTTTTGTAAGCTTCGTGTTATTTTGCCAGAAGCTGAAAATCGCGCCGGCAGTAGCGATGAGCGGAAAAATACTGAAAATGTTTTTCCATGTAAAGAAAGCGAGTATGATATTCATTGCAAGAAAAACAAGCAGCCACTTCTTTCCGCCTGCCCATTTTTTGTCCTCATGCATAAATACAAAAGTTCTGAAAACAGCAACAAGGCATATCGCTGCCCCGCTCCAGGCGCCGAGGCAGCTGTAATGCACTATCGACAGTGTGTCAACTATCATCTTTGAGATAAGAAGTCTTTTTCGTTCTTTCTGCTGATAAAGTATAAAATTAGCTATTATGCTGGCTATTCCGAATACCCACGCTAAAATTTCCATAATTGTTATAAACGGCAATACTCCTTAAATCATTTTCCGATACAAATGCATACTTCAGTCTGTTTTTGTTTAGGCAAATGCCGTTATTCACCGTAAACAGCAATCCTTCCGTTGTAATGGGGAACCAGATATTGCAGGTGACATTGTATATAGACGCAGCGCGCTCAAGTGCTTCTCTTCACGCGTCCGTATATGCGCCGAAAACGACTTTTCCTTTTCATTTTCTTCAAAAGCGAGCGGCTTCGGGTATATATGAGTAAGATACATTGTTTGCTCCTCCACGAATTATTATATTATAATTCATTATAGCATATTATCGGAGATTTTTCAATAGAGTAAATAAATATAGCCGTGAATCTTATCTTGACCAGACGGCGGGAAAACTGTATAGTGTAAATAAAGACGATTCGGCAGGCAATACCTTCGAGGATTGACTTCGCAGGCGGAATTTGATATAATAAAACCGACGAACAACGAGGAGATGAAAAGATGAAACAGAAGAAAAATCATGGGAAATTAAAGATATTTATTATTGTTATTGCGGTTATTGCTCTGTTTTTTGCGGTAATAAATATCATTCCTCCGAAGAAAAGCATTGAAAACAACCCG
>CAMZEM010000102.1 GCA_947305805.1 uncultured Clostridia bacterium
CATTCAATCCCGAAGCATACGGATATCTTGAAGAGATACGAAGACTCATCTTTGAAAACAGGTACGCAGAGGCGGAAGAAATATGCAACAAACATTTTCTGTGTAAGGGAGAAGGTCCTCACGACAAAGCGGTATTCGGCGAATACCAGACTGCGGGAGACCTTTATATAACGCTGCCAAAAACATCCGCAAATAGTTATAAACGCGAACTGTTTCTTGACGAAGGACTGGCAAAAGTATCTTTTGACGGTTCGGAAAGAAATTATTTTATATCATATACATACAACACCGCGGTTGTTAAAATGGCGGGCAATATCGGCGGCGCAAAGCTCAGATACGAAAGAGAAAACGTATCGATAGCGCAGAGCGAGGGCGAAATTTGCGCAGTGGGATATCTTCCCACAAAGTTTGCGGTAAGAATACGCCATTTTGAAAAGGACGGCTCACTGTATATTTATATAACAGCCGCAACTTCTTACAAAACGGACGAAGACCCCGAAACAGTAACGGCGAAAACTCTTGACAGAGCGGTAAAAGCGGGTTATGAGGTCCTTTTGAAAAACACCGCAGAATATTTCAAAGAAATGCTTTCGCGCGCGGAAATCACTTTCAGCGACTCAGGTGCGCACTACGACACACCAACAAACAAGCGTATACTCAATCCACGGGGCGACAACGGCCTTGCGGAGCTTTATTTCAATTTCGGCAGATATCTGCTTGTCGGCTCTTCGAGGGGCAGACTGCCCGCAAATCTTCAGGGGATATGGAACAAGGAATACCGTCCGCCGTGGGCAGCGGATTTTCATATGAATATAAACCTGCAGATGAATTACTGGATTGCCGAGGTTGCGAATCTTCCGGAATTAACCGAACCGCTCTTTGAGCTTATAAAAACGTTTTTAAAGCCTGCGGAAGAGAGCGCTCAGCTTCATTTCCGTTGCAGAGGCTGGTTTGCGGGCGTTGTTACGAATCCGTTCGGACATGCATCGCTTGGAAACTACGGCTGGTCGAGCGTATACGTTACGGGCGGCGCATGGATTGTACGTCATATAAAAGAGCGCTGGCTATATTCGGGTGACAGGGAAGTATTAAAGAGATACTAGCCGATAATTAAGGGCGCATCGCTGTTTTTCTGCGATTATCTTGTTACGGACCCGAGAAACGGTTACCTTGTTACATGCCCGGGAAGTTCGCCCGAAAACGTGTTTATAAGGCCGGAAGACGGAGGAAGATCAAGCATATGCGCCGGTCCTACAATGGATATAAGCATAGTAAGAGAGCTTTTTGAATTTAACATAGATGCGATCGACGCGTTGGGAGAAGACGCGGAATTTAAAGAAATTCTGCTCGATAAAATTTCAAAGCTTCCTCCGATAAGAACAGGCAAATACGGACAGATAATGGAATGGTCGGAAGATTTTGAGGAAGGAGACCCAGGTCACAGGCATATTTCGCATCTGTACGCCCTGTATCCTGCCGCACAGATAACAAAAAATACTCCTGAGCTTTTTGAGGGGGCGAAAAAGACGATAGAGCGCAGACTTTCGCACGGCGGAGGCCATACGGGCTGGAGCAGAGCGTGGATAATAAACTTTTACGCGCGTCTTTGCGACGGCAACGCAGCGTATGAAAATATTCTTGCGCTTTTCACGAAAAGCACTCTTCCCAATATGTTTGACAATCATCCCCCGTTTCAGATTGACGGCAATTTCGGCGGAGCGGCAGGTATAGCCGAAATGCTGCTGCAAAGTCACGACGGATATATAGATATTCTTCCCGCCCTGCCCGACGCATGGAAAGAAGGCGAATTCAAAGACCTTGCGGCTCGCGGAGGATTTAAGGTATCGTGCCGCTGGAAAGACGGAAAAGTTGAGTATCTTGATATTAAAGGCGAAAAAGGCAAAAAATGCACAGTAAAATATAACGGTGAAACAAAAGAATATATCTGCTGACAAAGGAGATTTGTGAAATGAAAGAAAACAGACTGTTTTATGATTTTCCCGCCAAGGAATGGGAAGAAGCGCTGCCGCTCGGAAACGGAAAACTTGGAATGATGGTTTTCGGAAAAACCGATGAGGAACGAGTTCAGCTCAGCGAAAAAACAATCTGGTCCGGATGGGAAACCGATGATGACGATGATCCCCGCACGATACAGCATCTTGACGAGATACGTCAGCTGATATTTGAGGGCAAATACTCTCAGGCAGACGAGCTTTGCGAAGAATATATGGTATGCCGCAACAAAAACAGAGAGCGCTTACCGTCTTACGGTTCAAATCAGACCGCGGGAGAGCTTTACATAACCGTTCCGGAAACGGAAAAAGGAGACTACGTTCGCGAACTGTTTCTTGACGAAGGACGCGCGCACGTTTCATACGGCAATATTGAAAGAGATTATTTTATTTCATACAATTACAATACTGCGGTTATCAGAGTTACGGGAGACGTTGATAACGCAAAGATACGGTATGAAAGAGAAAATGCGCGGATAACGTATAATGAAAACGAGATAACGTCGGTGGGCTATCTGCCTATGAAATTTGCGGTATATATCCGTTATTTCAGAAAAGACGGCGCGCTTTACATATTCATTACCGCCGCAACGTCATACAGAACGGACGCAGACCCGTGTGACGTATGCGATAAAACGCTCAGACGCGCAATGGAAGCGGGATATGGCGCTCTGTTAAAGGATACCCGCGATTATTTTTCGGAAATTCTTTCGAGAGCGACCGTTTCTTTCCCCGAATCGGGTCCAAAAGCCGATATTCCGACAAACGAAAGAATTAAAAATCCCGAAGGCGATCTTGGTCTTGCGGAGCTTTATTACAATTTCGGAAGATACCTGCTCGTCGGTTCGTCAAGGGGTATGCTGCCGGCAAACCTGCAGGGTCTTTGGAATAAAGACTATAATGCTCCGTGGGGCGCGGACTATCACATAAACATTAACATTCAGATGAATTACTGGTTTGCAGAAACCGCAGATATGCCCGAGCTTATCGAGCCGTTTTTTGAGCTTATAAGACTAATTGCGAGAAAAGGACAGGCAACGGCGCGAAACGTATACAACTGTCCCGGATGGGTTGCGCATTACACGACAACTCCGTGGGGATATACCGCGCTGGGTTCACATCCCGTTTACGGCGCATTTGCCACGGCAGGCGCATGGTGTTTAAGACACGTAAAGGAGCGCTGGCTTTACGGAAAGGATAAAGAAATTCTTCGTGAGTTTTATCCGATCATCAAAGGCGCGTCAGAGTTTTTCTGCTCATATCTCGTTACGGATCCGCGCAACGGATATCTTGTAACAGCCCCCGCAGGTTCGCCCGAAAACAGGTTCATCAGCCCTACCGACGGAAAGCGCGTAAGCATTTGCGCCGGTCCTACAATGGATATTTGCATAGTAAGAGAGCTTTTCGAATTTAACGTTGAAGCTGCAAACATACTGGATACGGACAAAGAGTTTATCGGAGTGCTGAAAGAGAAGCTGTGTAAACTGCCCCCTATCCGTATCGGAAAACACGGTCAGATAATGGAATGGTCGGAAGATTTTGACGAATCCGAGCCGGGCCACAGGCATATGTCTCACCTGTACGGACTTCATCCCGCTGCGCAAATAACGCAGAATACACCCGATCTGTTTAAAGCTGCAAGAGTTACCATAGACCGCAGACTAGCAAACGGAGGCGGACACACGGGGTGGAGCAGAGCGTGGATAGTTAATTTCTTTGCGCGGCTTGCAGACGGCGACAAAGCGTATGAAAACATTGTTGCCCTGCTGAAAAACAGTACTCTGCCAAATATGTTTGACAATCATCCGCCGTTCCAGATAGACGGTAATTTCGGAGGCACCGCGGGTATTATGGAAATGCTTTTGCAAAGCCACGACGGATGCATAAAAATATTGCCCGCATTGCCGAAAGCGTGGAAAAACGGCGAATTTAACGGGTTTGTTGCGAGGGGCGGATATAAAGTATCGTGCCGATGGGAGAACGGAAAAGCCGTCAGCTGCGAGATAAAAGGCAGGTTTAACGACATTGCGCGGGTAATGATTAACGGCAAAAGTCATACGTTTAACGGAAGTTTTACTGAGTCTGAATAGAGTCTGAGAGAGGAATTCACCATGAAAGAATATGACAGACGCGAGGAGCGGACCGCTTTTCAGGAGGCACACGATTATGACGAAAGATACGATATCCAGGCGGACGTGGCAATTGTTTACGGTCTTAAAAATCTGAAAGAGAGAATCTCCCACTGGAAAAAGCGCGGATATATCGTGCATCTTATGACCGGTATATCATGGGGAAACTATAAAGATTTTTTAAACGGAAAATTCGACGGAAGAAATCACCGTGACGAGGGGCAGAAAGGCAGCGACGGAAACGTTATCAGTCACGACGTCATCTATCATGAAATTCCGTATATGGTGCCGTCGGTATCTTTTTCTCAATATCTTGCAAAAAATCTGAAAGCCACGATTGATGCGGGCGTTGAGGCTATACATCTTGAAGAACCTGAGTTCTGGGTTGCCGGAGGATATTCCGAAGCTTTTAAGCGCGAGTGGCAAATATTCTACAACGAACCGTGGACGGATCCTCAAAAAACCTGCGAAGGTCAGTATAAAGCGTCAAAGCTGAAACAGTATCTTTATAAGCGGACCATAGACAGACTTTGCGCCGAGCTGAAAGAGTATTCACTGATAAAATACGGCAAAATGATACGTTTTTATATTCCTACGCACTCTCTGATAAATTACTGTCAGTGGAAGATAGTCTCTCCCGAGTCGTCACTTCTTGACGTTCCTTCGGTTGACGGATATATAGCGCAGATATGGACGGGAACTTCGAGAGTAAGAAACACATACCGCGGTATTTGCCGCGAAAGAACGTTTGAAACCGCATTTATGGAATACGGAATTATGCAGGAGCTTGTAAGCGGTACAAACAGAAATATGTGGTTTTTGCACGATCCGATTGAAGACAATCCGCATCATACATGGAAAGACTACCGCGAAAACTATTACAGAACCGTTGCCGCATCGCTGTTTCATCCTCAGATATCTAACTATGAAGTTTCTCCGTGGCCGAACCGCGTTTTCACGGGAAAATATCCGAATGAGGACGGAAGCGACAAAGAAGGAATGCCGGAAGAATACAGAACGAATCTTCTGACGGTTATGCACGCTTTGCGCGATATGAAAACGGATGACGTTGAGTGGATTACCGACACGAAAACGGTTGGAGTTATTCTTTCCGACACATGCATGTTCCAGAGATTTTATCCCGAAGGAGACGAACAGCACGAAGACAGTCTTACGGTAATGTGGGACCCGTTTTTCGGGCTTGCGATGCCGCTTCTGAAAAGCGGTATTTGCGTCCGTCCCGTTCAGCTTGAAAACATAGGCAGATATCCCGGATATTTTGACGGATACAAAAAACTTGTTTTGTCATACGAGTTTATGAAACCCGAAGCTCCCGATATCAACAATGCGATTGCGGAATGGGTTAAAAACGGCGGAGAGCTGATATACGTGGGAGACGGGAAAGATTCGTTCCATAAAATCAGACATTGGTGGAACAGCGGCAAAGCCGACTACAGCAACCCCGCAGAGCATCTTTTTGAAACTCTCGGTCTTTCGAGGGACATAGGAGAAGGAGTATATGAAGCAGGAAAAGGAACGCTGACGTTTATTTCCGCCGCTCCGCGCAAAATTGCGAAAAATGCCGATCTTTGCGATAAGTATCTGTCTGTGATAAAAGGCGTTTTTGCCGGAAACAACGAACCGTTTTATCCGTCTTCTCACTTTGCGCTTCGCAGAGGAAAATACGTTGTCGCGGCGGCGCTTGAAGAGGCGGAAAACGATCCGCTTATACTTCACGGGGACTACATTGACATGTTTGACGACAAACTGCCCGTTTTAACATCGCCTGAGGTTTGTCCGGGAGAAGTAAGACTGTTTATTGATCTGTCAAAAACGGACAGGTCGTCCCCTTCGGAAATTCTTGCGGCTTCGGGGCGTATATCCAACGTTAAAACCGGACAGAGATCTTTATGCTGCAAAATTAAAGCGCCGAGCGAGATGAACGGATGTATGCGTATACGGACGAAACGTCCCCCGAAATTCGTAACGGCAAAAACCGGTTCTGAAAATACGGCAACAAAAAGCATTTACGACAAAAAAACGGGGACAACGTATATTGAATTTCCGTCATCTCCCAAAGGCGTTGCAATTAAGATAATTTTCTGATTACATTTGTGAGCAGTAAAAAGGATTCCCCTTTTCGGGGAATCCTGATTAATAACCGGTTTTTAAAAATCACATGAGTTTTCTGAACATTGGTTCGAAATCGGAGATTTCGGCATGGCGGGGATTGCCGGGCGCGCATGCGTCTGCCGCTGCGGACTGACAGAGGAAAGGAAGATCCTCTTCTTTAAGTTTTTCAAGTTTTGTGGGAATACCTACGTCAACGGAAAGCTGACGGACAGCGTCGATGGCCGCTTT
>CAMZEM010000103.1 GCA_947305805.1 uncultured Clostridia bacterium
CTGGTACTATGTTCCTTCCGATGAAGAATAGTAACGGAAATTAATTTATCTAAAAAAGGACGGCAGTTTTATATCTGCCGTCCTTTTTTACGTTTAGGTTACATAATTAATATGTATTCTGATATTTATGAAAAAAAACCGAAAAAATAATACATCTACTTGCAAAATTAAGAGTATTGATGTATTATATAAATAATTTTAAATAAATCAGTATGACGTTTTCTCGTTGGAGGCAATAAGCGTGGAAAACAATAAAGATCCTTATGCAGCTTCTTTTGATCAGGCAAAAGAAATACTGTCACAGACACAAAGCAACCAGGGTCGTTTCGGTGTTACCGCAACTGCGGAGATCGAACAGCTTCGAAAAGAATATATAGAACGCGCGCAGAGAAGAATAGATATTTACCGCGAAAATGAGCAGGAACATCTCGAGAGTGTTATGAAAGAGATGGACGAGCAGCGTGCAGATAAGCTTCGGCGTATCAAATTCGCCTACGACAACAACGGTTTGGAGTGGGTGGATGAAATTTTCAGGAATATAATTACTCCGGACTAATTCATACTAATATCGGAAAAGAGTTTAATAAAAATGGTTCAGACAGACGAACTCAACAACAGCCGCGACAAAGAAATATCTGATGATAACAGCATAAACAATACTGTTGAAAACAAACTGCTTACATAAGCATACGATATGATTCAACAGGGCGTATTCGATATTCAAAGCGAAATGGCAAGAGAGCTTTCGATGCATAAGATTGAAAGCAAAAAGGAAGTTTACGCCGAAAAGGAGCACTACGTCGATGCGGTAATGAATGCAGTTAAAAAACAGCTTTTAAGTTTCAGAAAAACCGATGAATATATTGAATATCTGAAAAAGTGCGTAGCAAAAGCAAACGAGAAACTGGACGGACTTACAAGAATTTATGTTTCCAGAACAGATTTTGATGTTATCCGCGCCATTTTTTCCGATATTGAAGTTAAGCAGGATCTCCGTATTATGCTCGGGGGTCTGATAGCTGAAAACGACGGACTTACAATGGATTTTACCTTTGAAAGAAAACTTCGCGCAGAACGTGAAAAATTTGAACAGAGAATCAACGAACTGTAACTAAAAATAAAAAAATTAGAAAAGGAAAGAAAACTATGATTAATACGGACCCTTCCGCAAAGTTCTGTCTTGAAGGATTAACTTTTGACGATGTCCTTTTAATTCCGGCTAAGTCCGAAATAATTCCCCGCCAGGTTGACGTTTCAACGTATATTACAAAGAATATCAAACTCAATATGCCTATTATTTCTGCCGCAATGGATACCGTTACAGAGTGCAGTATGGCTATTGCCATGGCGCGTGAAGGCGGAATGGGTATTATTCATAAGAATATGTCTATCGAAAAACAGGCAGAAGAGGTTGACAGAGTAAAACGAAGTGAAAACGGTGTAATTGTCAATCCGTTTTATCTGAGTCCCGAACATAAGGTTACCGATGCACTCGAACTGATGAAAAAATATAAAATAAGCGGTGTTCCCATTTGCGAGGGAAAGAAGCTCGTCGGTATTTTAACAAACAGGGATATCCGTTTTATTAAAAACTATGATGTTTCCATCAGCGATGTTATGACAAAGGATAATCTTATTACCGCTCCCGTCGGAACAACACTTATGGAAGCAAAAGACAGACTTATGCACTATAAAGTTGAAAAACTTCCCATTGTTGATGAAAACGGAGATTTAAAAGGCTTAATTACAATTAAAGATATAGAAAAGGCAATTCAGTACCCCATGAGCGCAAGAGACTCTCAGGGCAGACTGCTTTGCGGTGCCGCAGTCGGTGCGACCGATGATGTGATTGACAGAGCTTCAGCGCTTATATCTGCCGGTGTCGACCTTATTTCGGTAGATTCCGCTCACGGACATTCGCTAAATATTTACAATGCAGTTAAAAAACTTAAAGCGGCTTTCCCCGATACACCCGTTGTTGCTGGAAATATCGCTACTCCCGAAGCTGCGGAATATCTTATTGATGCCGGAGCTGACTGCGTTAAAGTCGGTATCGGTCCCGGTTCGATATGCACAACACGTGTAGTTGCAGGTATAGGCGTACCGCAGATTACCGCAGTCTACGAGGTCGCCCGTGTTGCAGTAAAATACGGTATTCCCGTTATTGCCGACGGCGGTATTAAATACAGCGGCGATATTACAAAAGCGCTTGCTGCAGGAGCAAACGTAGTTATGCTCGGTTCGCTTTTTGCAGGATGCGAAGAAAGCCCCGGAGAAAGTGAGATTTATCAGGGCAGACGTTTCAAGGTTTACAGAGGCATGGGTTCTCTTGCTGCAATGAAAGACGGCTCAAAAGACAGATATTTCCAGGAAGGGCAGTCCAAACTCGTTCCCGAGGGTGTGGAAGGCCGTGTACCTTATAAAGGAACACTTTCAGATACTGTTTTCCAGCTTATCGGCGGTCTTAGAGCAGGTATGGGTTATTGCGGTGCCGCAACTATATCGGATCTTCAGACAACCGGACGTTTTGTCAGAATTACCGGTGCCGGTTTGCGTGAAAGCCATCCTCACGATATAAGTATTACCAAGGAAGCTCCGAACTATTCTGGCAGCAGCGGAATCTGATTTAAATATGAAAACATCTAAAATCACAGGGCAGGATATGAAGGTAATTGCAGTCATAATCCTGCCTGCATTTGTTGAATTGGTACTGTCCCATCTGTTTAGCATGGTTGATATTGCCATGCTGGGACATACCGATATTTCTTCGGTGGCAATTTCTTCAGTCGGACTTACAATGAATCCGATTAATATTATCATCGGTGTATGTCAGGCATTCTGTATCGGTATCACCGCCGCAGTTGCATGGTCGATAGGAGCGGGAAAAAAGGAAAACGCCAGGACTGTTGCACGAGAAACTTTAACTTTGTCAATCCTTATCGGCATTGGCGCAGGTTTGCTTGTTTTTCTTCTTGCGGGAAATCTTGTCACCTTTATGGGCGCAAAAGAAGATACGTATGAATATGCGTCGGGATATCTTAAAATCATCGCGCTGGGTTTCCCGTTTCAGATTGCAACCCTTGCAATAACTGCATCCGCACGTGGAGCGGGGAAGACTTTTCTCCCGATGATGTATAATCTTATTGCGAACGCCATGAACGTTTTGTTCAATTATTTCCTTATTTTCGGTATATATCCTTTTCCGAAACTCGGCATTTACGGAGCTGCAATTGCCACATCGTTGTCAAAGATTATAGCGTTTATTCTTGCGCTTTTAATGATTTTCTGCACCAAAACAGATATTCGCCTGAGATTGGGGGAGAATTTCTTAATTCATAAACAGACAGTTAAACGAATAGCCGAGGTCGGCATTACTGCGGCTCTGGAACAGCTTATTATGCAAACGGGATTTGTCTTTTTCACAAAAACCGTTTCAATTCTGCCTACGGATATTTTTTCTGCGCACCACATCTCCCTGAATATCAACGGCCTTGCCTGGGTTCCTTCTCAGGCTTTCGGCGTTGCCGCCACTTCTCTCGTCGGTCAGTGCGTAGGCATGGGGGATAAGGAAAAAGCAAAATCATACGCCCGAGTAATACATTTTATGTCCCTTTGCGTTGCAATATTTATCGGAATTATGTTCATATTTTTCTCAAAGTACTTTGTAATGATTTATACAAACGAACAGCCGGTAATTGATGCCGCATCCCAAGTTTTGAAAATAATTGCTCTCGGAATGCCCGGAATAGGCACGCAGATACCGATATCAGCTGCTCTCAGAGGCGCAAAAGATACAAAAGTGCCGTTGTTTGCAAATCTGATCAGCGTTTGGGTATTCAGGGTTATCGTATGCAACATATTTCTTAAAGTTTTCAATTGGGGCATTATCGGAGCATGGTTAACAATCGTCCTCGATCAGACATGCCGTGCAGTTATCGTGTATACACGATTCCTTAGAGGAAAATGGTTAAATAAAAAAATTACCACATAAATTACACACTTTATATATTGACTTTATCGCTAAAATGAGTTATAATTTAAATACTATATCTGAAAATACGAAAGTAGGTCTAAAAATGAAGAATTCAACAAAGTTTTTAATCGGCCTCGCAATTGGAGCAGTTGCCGCTGTTGCCGCATATTCTGCGTATAATACGATAAAAGCAATAAAAAAAGCTAAAGAAAACGGCGAATGGGATGACTGTGATTGTTGCTGCGATGACGACTGCGATTGCTGCTGCGACGACGAATGTGATTGCGATGATGAAGAATGTGATTGCGAAGATTGCAAAGACGAAGATTACATTCCCGTTGATCACATAAAAAACGAAGAGTGCGATTGCGAAGAGGAAACAGAAGCATCCGAAGATGGAGAAGAAACCGATAATTCGGAAGACGCTGAATAATCTGATAATTACACCGTATTTATATACGGTGTTTTTATTTATTTTTAAAGGTGATAAAATGAAAAACAGACTATTAAAATATCTTTTAGCGCTTTTGATCCTTTCTGTTCTTACATCATGCGGCGCTCAGCAGGAAGAAGTCGTTCCCGATTACGGAACTATTGATAACGGGCAGGAAGATTTCAACGGTGCGGTTTTTTATTTCGCTCCGTGGCGCGTTTCAATGTATTTCCCTCAGTCGGGAGACACCGCAGCGGGAGATAAAATGCTTGCAAGATACGCTGAAACCGAAAAACACTTCAACTGTGTTTTTACTTATATCAATATGGATTCAGAATCTTACGATGCCTCTGCAATAACAACTCGTTATATCGCCGGTCTTCCCGTTCCGGATTTGGTAGACAGAGAGGTTGGAGCAGCTTATTCACTGTTTAAAACCAATTTTTTGGCTTCTATGAACGAAATATCAACCCTTGATGCCGAAGATACAAAATTCGGGCCTATGTATTTCAGAGCACAGAGCATTTTTGACGGCAATGTGTACGGATTCTGTCCTTATGAATGGGAATGGATGCCCGAAATTCACGGCGTTATACTAACAAACAACAATCTTATAAGAAAAATGTGACTTACAAGTCCTTACGAGATTATTGAAGACGGCAACTGGACCTGGGAAACAATGGAGGAACAGCTCCGACTTGCAACGTATACGGAAGGCGATATTTCTTACACCGGTATGCTTGTAAAAAGCGGAGGAACAACTCCTGCAGATATGGCACAGTCCGCTGCATTTTCAAACGGTGCCCAGATGCTTGTTGAAAACAACGGAAAAGTAGTCTTCGGAATGACTTCTCCCGAAGCTATCAGCGCATTTGAGTATCTCAGAAATCTTTACCAGCAAAAGCTGTGCAGAGACAGAGAACTGGATAACTTTATTGACGAAGAAGGACCGTTTTATTTTACGAGAAGCTTTGAAGCAACATCAATCGAAGAAGGCGCTATAGGATACAGAATGGATGACTATGGCATGATACCCTTCCCGAAAGGTCCTAACAACAATGGGGAAACGGGTACGTATGTCGCCTACGACAGACTTCTTTATATTGTTAAAATGACAAATAACGATATCGAAAGCATCGGTAAAGTCATTGATTTTATGTTTGAACCTCTTGAAGCATCGGGAGGATGGAAAGAAAGATCGAGATATATCTTCCACCATGACGAGGATATCGATTTCTATATTAACGGAATAGAACATCCGGCATATAACTATCAGATTCAGCTTGGAGATAACTATGACAGCTTCAGAAACGCCGTTATGAATATTTTAAGCGGAAAAGAAACGGCAACCGCAGCCATGCAGTCGGTAGAATCAGCCATCAACGATTATGTTGCCGAAAACAATGTAGAACTGATTCCGTGGGAGAAGAACTGAATATGACAGAAGAAGAAAAGATTTTTAAAGGAATACTGTTTTGTCCCGGGGATCCGGACCTCAGAGAAATAAAGCTCAGATCTCATAATCTCAGCAGGGAATACAGCGAAACTTATGAGCACGAAACAGATAAACGCGCCGCTCTTGCAAAGGAAATTCTTGCAAAATTCGGCGAGGGCAGTTTTATACAGGGTCCTGTTTTTTTTCACTACGGAAAACATACCGAGATTGGGGACAGAGTATTTATCAATTACAATTTTACCGTTCAGGACGATGCGCTTGTAAAAATAGGGGACGATTGCAATTTCGGTCCTAATGTTACCATAGTAACGCCACTGCATCCGATGATTGCTTCTGAACGCAAGCTGATGCTCGATAAGGACGGCAACAAAAAGCGGTTTTGCTACGCCAGACCCGTTACGATCGGTTCGGATTGCTGGTTCGGAGCAAATGTAACCGTCTGCCCGGGAGTTACAATCGGATCCGGATGTGTAATAGGAGCAGGCAGCGTTGTAACGCGCGACATTCCTCCGAATTCGTTTGCTGCAGGGGTTCCGTGCCGTGTTATAAGAGAAATTACCGAAAAAGACAGTATGAAATATAAGACGGAAATTTTATCAGATAATAGTGTAATATAAAAAAGACGCCTGATTATCCAG
>CAMZEM010000104.1 GCA_947305805.1 uncultured Clostridia bacterium
AGAATATCAAGTGAATGCATCATTCGTGCGTAATTAATTTCCGGATTCAATTCATAGGATATTGCTCTGGATAAAGCATAAGGTTGATACTCTTCAATTTCAGAAGGTTGTTTCCTGATTTTTCTGAATACCGCAATAACGTGATCTCTTGTTAATGAGATATCATCAGCTACTTTTTTGTTTTTCTTGAAATTATCGTAAAACAGTTTGCTGACTTTGTCATTGCTCTCAATAGTATTTGAAAGTCTGAATTTCTTCACATGAACGGAAAGGGAACGCTTGCCGTTAAAAATATTATCATAAAGAGAGCAAACAACATCAATTTCGTCACCGGCGACGCAATTAATAGTGGTATAATCTATGTTGAACAAAAGCATGGTGACGGGTAAAGAAGCTACTTCTTTAGAAGTAACGCGCATCTTTACATGATGCCCGTTCCCAATCGGTTCAATATCCAATACTTTAAGATTTTTAACAATAAAAAGCGGTGTAGCGTTTCCGGTTCCGTACGGTTCGAGAAGTTTTAAAACATCAAAAGTTTGTAGCGTTAGTTTAACGAAAGGCAACTCGCACTCTGCCTCAATTACAGGAACAAGCATTTTATCGGTGATTGTTTTGTTGGCATATTCAATTATAGACTGTCTGAATTCATTATATCCTGTTCTGCTTAACGACAACCCGGCAGCCATTTCATGCCCTCCGTACTTTAAAAGAGCTGAAGAATTGTTTTGCAGTAATTCGAAAATATTAACCCCTTTTACACTTCTTGCGGATCCCTTCATGTTTTCCCCGTCACCGCAAAGAAGAATACACGGTCTTCCGTATTTTTCGACTATTCTCGACGCAACAATGCCTATAACTCCGTGATGCCAATCATCAGATGCAAATACAAGGATTTTATCATCCGAATTACTTTCGGAAATCATTTTTTCAACATCGTTAAGAATATTTAATTCCAGTTGCTGACGTCTTCTGTTTTCTTCGCAAAGCGTGAATGCAAGAGAATTAGCTAAAGTATAGTCATTTTCAAGAAGCAAATTAATAGAAATCTTTGGGTCCCCTATTCTTCCTGCTGCATTTAGTCTCGGTGCAATGTTATATGCAACAACAGATGAGCTTATCTCTTTTTCATTGCCGGAGGCAGTCAAAAGTGCTTTTAAACCGACAGGCATATGTGCTTTCATATTTTTAATGCCAATTACAACTATTGTTCTGTTTTCATTGATAAGAGGCATAATATCTGCTATCGGTCCAATAGCAACAAGATCACCGAATTGATTTAATACTTTTTCGGTTTCCCCTGTTAGAGCGCACAGCAGTTTAAAAACGACACCTACGCCCGCAAGTTCGGAAAAAGGATATTGTCCCGAGGGCCTTTTAGGATTAACAATAGCAATAGCGTTTGGAATTTGCTCCTCAGCCAAGCCTGCGTCATTAATAACTACTTTACACTCATGGTGGTCCGTAATTACAATATCCAATCCTATACTGTTAGCATAATCTACTTCGTTAACAGCGGTAGTACCGGTATCGACTGTGATCAACAGAGATGTCCCGCTCTCAAAAATCTTAAGCAGGGCGTTTTCGTTAAGCCCGTATCCCTCTTCTGTCCTTGCAGGAATATAATAATCAACATCAGCTCCACATGTGCGTAAATATCTGTATAATACCGAAACAGAGGTTATTCCGTCAACATCATAATCGCCGTAAACTGTTATTTTTTCATTATCTGAAATTGCTTTGTTGATCCTCTCAACAGCTTTATCCATATCCGGAAGAAGAAAAGGGTCATAAAAAGATGAAGGAGATGTGTTAAAAAAGTTGTCGATTTGAGATATCTCTCTGAACCCTCTGTTATAAAACAAGCGTGACATTAAAACAAAGTATTCTTTTTTTTCTTCAGCGGATGATTTGCTCGGTTTTTTTGATATGGATGCAAAATATTCTTCAAGGTAGTCGGCAAATGCTTCTACGGTTTCGTCGTTTTGAGTTCTAAGCACCCATCGGCTCTCCGGTCGTTTATTCATCAGCCCCTTACCTCCACACAATTATTATATATATTTATACAGTCATCTAAAGATAGATTAAGATAATTGTTATTAACATTCATTTTCATGGCAAGTTCGGCATATTTTGCAATTGATGACTGTTCAATGTACGGTTTAACATAATAAACTGACATAATGGAATCAATCATATTCGTAAATTCTTCGACTGAATTAACTCCACAAGCAAGCAATGTTTCAGAAACATCACAAATTCCGGAAATACGTCGAATAAATTCATTTATGAAAACAGCACATGCAAAACCGTGATGAATGTTATGCATCGTTGTTAACATATATCCCATTGAATGAGGAAAACTTGTTCCTCCATTGTTTATAGCATATCCGCCCAGAATAGATCCGAAGTAAAGGCTTTCTCTCAATGATATGTCTTTATTGCCTTTCACAAATTCATATAACGCAGGAAACGTGCGCTTCAGGGCAGCATGACCGTAAATTTTAGACCATTCTCCCCCTTTTTTTGAGTAAATAGCTTCTAAAGAATGGCATATTGTGTCCAAAGCTGTGGAAACAGTAATCCCATCAGGCATTGATAAAGTATAAGTATAATCACAAAGAGAATATTTAGCGTATGAGTTTCGGGTTTTTACAGATTTTTTAATTGGTATATCTCCGCCAACCGTTAAAACAGCAGAAGGCATAACTTCGCTTCCTGTTCCGGCTGTTGTCCCGATTAATACTACAGGAATACTCGGAGCATTATAATCAACAAAGAAAAAGTTTTCTTCATTAAGATCTTCATTTGCCGCAGCAATTGCCACCGCTTTCGCCGTATCCATGGAGGAACCCCCTCCTATTCCGATAATAAAATCGGCATGGAATGACTTTACATAAGATGCGATTGAAAAAATACTTTTAACGGAAGGGTTGTTTTCAGCATCGGTTATAATATAATAAGAAATGTTCTCATTATTCAGTGCTACCTGTACATCGGAGAGTGCTGAATTATGTTTGTGCATATTCTTGCCTGTGATAACAAGGCACCTTGATCCAAGAAGAGAAAACCTGCGGAAAGAAAGAACACATCCCTCCCCTGAATATACTTCAGTGGGTGAATACCCTGAATAATTCATTTAACTGTTGGCTCCCTTCTCTAAGAGTGAACGTTTAACGTCAAGAAGTTTCTGAGATAAGTCTACATAATAATTCTGAGGATTTTCAAATCTGAGTACTTCATCCCAGACACGAGATATTTCTCCAAGACAATATGTCCTTATATGATCTATATCAGGTGAACTGTAAACACGTTTGCCGTTTAAATATATCGGTTTTAATATCTCCGTTGCTGTGTAGTCCGTAAAAGTTTTGCGTTTCCACGTGTTATCCGGATCGCACAAAGTGATTGGACGTTCAAAATCAAACTGTTCATCGGCAAGAGCAATAAGATCAACAAGCATTTTACCGGTATGGTTTGAAAACAGTCTATATACCTTTTTATAACCCGGGATAGTTATTTTTTCGATATTTTCGGAAATTTTGATTTTTGGTTCGAGTATTCCGTTATGCTCAGCAGCTACCAGTTTATAAACGCCTCCGAAAACGGGTTCGCTTTTTGATGTAATAAGTCTTTCTCCTACACCGAAAAAGTCAACACATGCGCCTTGCATAAGAATATCTCTGATAATATATTCATCAAGTGAGTTTGAAACAAATATTCTGCAATCATTAAGACCGGCATCATCAAGCATTCTTCTCGTTTTTTTTGTAAGGTAAGCTATATCGCCTGAATCGATTCTTACGCCCTTCAAGCGTTTGCCCATCGGTTCCAGTATTTCTCTGGATACTTTGATGGCGTTGGGAATGCCTGATTTTAAGACATTATATGTATCTATCAGAAGCGTACAGGAATCAGGATAAATTTGTGCGTATGCCGCAAACGCCTCATACTCAGAAGAATACATCTGAACCCATGAATGTGCCATAGTACCAACAGCCGGAATACCGTATAGCGGTTCGCAGCAGGCGCACGCTGTTCCGGAACAACCTCCGATATAAGCAGCTCTGGCGCCAAGAACGGCAGCGTTTTCTCCCTGTGCTCGTCTTGAACCGAATTCAAAAACCGACCTTCCTTCCGCAGCACGGACAATTCTGTTCGCTTTTGTTGCAATTAATGACTGATGATTTATCATAAGAAGCAGCATGGTTTCAAGCAACTGAGCCTGAATTGCCGGTCCTTTAACGGTAATTACCGGTTCTTTAGGAAATATGGGGGTTCCTTCCGGAACGGAATAAATATCACATGAGAATTTAAAGTTCTTTAGATATTCCAAAAAATCGTCAGAAAACATCTTTTTGGATCTTAAATAGCATATGTCTTCATCGGAAAATGAAAAATTATCAATAAAATCAATTATACTGTCAAGTCCTGCAGCAATCGCAAATCCCCCGTTATCAGGTACTTTTCTGAAAAACAAATCAAAGCATGCAACATCATCTTTTTTGCCTGTTTTGAAATATCCGTTTCCCATTGTAAATTCATAAAAGTCACAGAGCAGTGCAGGATTATACTTTAAAAAGCTCATATTTTTACCTTTTATTATCTTATATTTAACTTATATTATACCAACTTTGAATATTGTTGTCAATAAAACATATTATTATTTCATAAAAAAATAATATTATACTAATAATACTGTTTGTTTAAAAAAAAACTGAAAATCTATATAAAAAGAAAAAATCGGCAAATTATGTCGATTTTTTCAAAAATAACAAGTTATTTTGATGTTATAAACAGTGGCTCAAGTTTTCTCGGATCATACTTATTGACTGCTGCATCGTTAAAAGTAATTAAAAGTTCGTTTTCCCACTGATCGTAAAGCTCATCTATAATCGGCGATGCAATATTGTTGTAGATCAGAGATTTTTTTGATTCAAAATAACTATCTTTTTCGTTTTTATCGCATTTTTGAATTATCCAGAATGAGCTTGAAAGCTCAATCACTTTGATGTCTCCGACATCCATTGAAAAGACTGCGTTTACTATATTCGAATCTATCGCATAATTATAATACACATAGTACTCATAGTTGAAAATACCGTTTTTATCTATTACAAGACCATCCTCAGATGCCTGCTTATTAGACTGCTCATAGTAATTCCTTTCTTCATCGGAAACATCATCAGGAATCTGAATATAATCTTCCGAATACTGAGCGATCAAATTTCCGAAATCTTCTCCGTCAAGGGCCTTCTGATACGCTTCATCAATAATTGCCTTTTTGGATATTAATTCATCTGTTGAAAGAGTTGTCCCGGATTCATCAAGTTTTGAAAGGGCAATGTATCTGAATCTTTCATAGCCATCTGAATAGTTGTTGCGTAGTTCATCTTCTGTAATTTCATAACGTCCGCCCTCTCCGAAAAGGTAGTCCATAAGGCATGAGTTTTTATAAGATACGGAAACGACTTCTTTAAATTCAGCGCTGGTCATGCCGAGGGTTTTACATATTTCAGTCAGTTTTTCGATGCCGATATTATCGACCCAATTAGTCTGATATGATTCATCAAGTGCATTTTTTTGTTCTTCTGAAAGAGAAAGGCCGTATTCATTAAACTTTCTTTCAGTAATAATATGTTGAATATAACTTTTTTTTGTTTCCTGTATAATATATGCGTAAAGTTTTGTTCCGTCTGCAGGCGCCTGTTCCGTCAAAGCAGCTGTAAAATCGGTAACACCGTAATACGACAAATTTGCCTGATAGTTATCACGTAAATACTGCGCATAAAAAGCATACGGACCCACAGGCATTTTTTCATTATCAATCGTTGCAATATATGAGACATTACTGCATGATGATATCAATAAAAGAATTATTGAAATGCAGATAAGTAAAGAAGTGATTTTAATACTTTTCATTTAATCCTCCGCAAACTATTGTATAATTTCTAAAAGCATCTAGGTGATTATAGCATAAATTATTTAATAAGTCCATAGAAAATCTCAAAATATAATAATTATTTTTCATATCTGCCGCAATCAAAGCAGTTCCACAAACGAAGTAATATCTTTTATATAGTTATCGGATTTTAATGTGAAATACGGTTTAGTTCCTGCGCTGAAAAGTAATCTTCCTTTAAAATGAGAGGTTAATTCGGGAATCTTCTCAAGAGGAAGCTGCTCCGCGAAGAAAAACAGCAGTCTTCCGGAAGTTTCTTTAATTTCGACAAGTCCTTTTTCGGCGGATTTTAAACGTAGTTCTGCAATATTCATTAATTGAAGTACTTGTTTTGGCGGTTCTCCGAATCTGTCGATCAGCTCATCCAATACGTCGGAATAATCTTCGTCGTTTTCTATGCACGATATCATCTTATAGACTTCAATTCTTGTGTCACCGTTGATTATATAATCATCCGGAATATACGCATCAATTTTAATGTCGATAGTGCAATCGTTTCTTGACGGTTTTTCTCCTTTTTCCTCTGCA
>CAMZEM010000105.1 GCA_947305805.1 uncultured Clostridia bacterium
TTTTTGATTATTTCGGATGACGGTTTTGCGGAAAGGTAAATCGGAGGAATGTCAAAAACGGTTTTGCAGCCGAAATTTCCTTCTTTCTGCAAACGGAAAACGGCTCTTGCGTATGCTACAAGGACGGAAGACGTAAATTCGGGGTTTGAGTCGAGCTTCAGACTGTATTCGATAACGTGTTTGTTCTCCCCGTTTGCGCCTGTTCTTCCCGTGCGGATAACAAAACCGCCGTGAGGAATTGCGTTGTGGTCGCGTTTAAGCTCTTCCATAGAAATGAAATGAACGGTTGTGTCGTAATCCGCAAAATAGTTGGGCATTGTTTTTATTTCATTTTCTATTTTTTTGAGATCGGCTCCCGGTTTTGCGACAACAAAGCATTCTCTGGTATGTTTCTGACGGGTTGTAAGTTTGGGAGACGAACCGCTTCTTACTGCTTCAAGCGCTTCTTCTACGGGTATAGTATACTGTTTTGCATCGAGAACGCCTTCGATCCTGCGGATAGCATCGGAATGTCCCTGGCTTACGCCCTTGCCCCAGAAGGTATAATCCTCTCCGTCAGGAAGAATTGCGGACGCAAGAAAACGGTTAAGAGAGAACATACCCGGGTCCCAACCGACGGAAATCATCGCGGTATGGCAGCCCTCTTTTGCGGCAGCGTCAACGTTGGCAAAATGTTCGGGGATTTTTGCATGAGTATCAAAGCTGTCGATTACGGGGAAAAGCTTTGCGAGATAAGGGGTCTGCAAAGGAAGATCTGTTGCACTTCCGCCGCAGATTATCATAACGTCGATTTTGCCGACGTATTTGTCCGCATCATCGGCGGAAACTACGGGAACGTTTTCTGTTGCAAGATTTACGGATGAAGGGTTACGTCTTGTAAAAACTGCGGCAAGCTGCATATCGGGATTTTGCCTGATTGCGCATTCCACTCCCCTGCCGAGATTTCCGTAGCCGAAAATACCTATTCTGATACTCATAATTATACTCCGTATATAAAAAATTTGGTATAATTATATCATAAAGTGACGCGTATTTCAAGTAGTCTTGCATATTCTTACAGAAAAATTTACATATTATACGCAGCAGCGAAAAAATTGATTTATGATTGACAAATCATGATAAAAATGTTAAAATATGCCGGACTGATGATGAGATTATTATCTAAAAGGTGCATTTGAAATATGGAGAAATACGTAATTACGATTCTTGAAATACTCGGGACTGTTTCCTTTGCCGTTTCGGGCGTGATTTCAGGAATGAAAAAGAAGCTCGATCTTTTCGGAACGGTATTTTTGGGAATAACGACGGCTGTAGGCGGAGGACTGATAAGAGATATTATTCTCAATCAGGATATACCGGCGGTATTCAGAAATCCTCTTCATGCGGGAATAGCTACGCTAACTGCGCTCGTTTTTCTCGTGCCGTCAATACGAAGAGTTGTAACAAGGAAAAGAAGAATTTACGACCTGACATTGCTTATAATGGACTCGCTCGGACTCGGAATATTTACCGTTGTGGGCGTAAACGCTTCAATCTCAGCCGTACCTGACGGAGGAATGCTTATGCACATATTCCTCGGGGTTATAACGGGAGTTGGAGGCGGTGCGCTGAGAGACGTTTTATCAAACAGTCTGCCTTATATATTTACGAAACACATTTATGCGCTGGCGTCGATTGCCGGAGCAATAATATGCTGTCTGCTTTGGTCTCTCATAGGACAGCTGCCTGCGATGCTTTGCGGTGCTGCGGTAATATTTGTTTTGCGTTGTCTTGCGGCGCATTTTCAGTGGAATCTGCCGCACCCGACCGAAAACGACGGAAATAACGAACAGAATAAAAACGATACCGTTTACGAGCCGTCTTTAACAACAAAAGATTAAATTTACCGACTGATATTTGAAGGAGATGAAAACGCTATGGCAAAGCTCGAACAGACTTTAAACGGAAATTTTGACGAAATACTGAGCAGAATTGAAAACGGAATTTTAAGCGGAAGCATTTCAGCATCGCTTGAGGCCTCGACAGACTTTTTTGACGGTACGGTGATGCGAGATGCAGTGTAAGGGTATTTGAGAGATACAGCTATATCGGGAGTAACCGTTTAAGCATGAGCGTTACGCTGTTTCAGAACGGTAACGGTCCGATAAGAATCTGCGCTGTAACGTCCGGAGGAAGTCAGGCAATCTTCTTTAAAATAAACACTTTCGGCGAAGAGGCGTTTCTCGATAAGCTGAGAGAGATACTGTAAATGATAAGAAAAACGGAGTATTTTTTACGATACTCCGTTTTATTTTATCTTGTAATCTGTTCTTCAACAAGACGGCCTCCGCAGTACATTTCGCGAAGCTTGGGTTTTTCGATTTTTCCCGTGGGATTTCTGGGAACATCGGCAAAAATAATCTTTCTCGGACGTTTATATCTGGGGAGCGCTGAGCAGTATTCGTTAATCTCCTGCTCGGAGCATTCGGTATCGTCTTTAACGGAGATAATCGCAGCGGCGATTTCACCGAGACGGTTGTCGGGTATACCGATTACGGCAACGTCCTTTATTTTAGCGTGTGCGCGTAAAAAATCTTCAATCTGAACGGGATAAATGTTTTCACCGCCCGTTATGATAACGTCTTTTTTACGGTCAACAAGCCAGATAAATCCATCTTCGTCAACACGCGCCATATCGCCTGTGTAAAGCCAGCCGTTTTTAAGTACTTCCTCCGTTGCCTCGGGGTTTTTGTAATAGCACTTCATTACGCCGGGGCCTTTTACGAGAAGTTCGCCTACTTCGTCGCCTTTAACTTCTTTACCGTTGTCGCCAACGACTTTTGCCTGCCAGAGATAACCGGGTTTTCCGATTGATCCGACTTTTTCGATGTTTTCAACGCCGAGATGAACGCAGCCGGGACCGATGGACTCCGAAAGTCCGTAGTTTGTGTCATACTGATGATTGGGGAAAACGGTTTTCCACCTACGTATAAGACTCGGGGGAACGGGCTGTGCGCCTATATGCATAAGTCTCCACTGCGCTGTGTTGTAATCGGAGATATTTATATCGCCTCTTTCGATGCTGTCAAGTATATCCTGAGCCCAGGGAACGAGCAGCCAGACGATTGTTGCGCCTTCGTCGGAAACGGTGCGGAGTATCCATTCGGGGCTTACTCCGCGAAGAATAATTGCCTTTGAGCCCGAAATAAGGCTTCCGAACCAATGCATTTTGGCGCCTGTATGATAAAGCGGAGGAATGCAAAGGAAAATATCGTCCCTTGTCTGTCCGTGATGATTCTGTTCGGTTATGCACGATGAAACGAGGGCGCTGTGGTAATGAAGAATTGCCTTGGGAAATCCGGTTGTGCCTGACGAGAAATATATAGCGCCGAGATCTTCGTCGCGAACGTCTATTGCAGGAGCAACGGAAGAACAGTATGTGACGAGTTCGTCATAGCAGTCCGCAAAAGAAGGAACGTCGCTGCCGACGTAAAAAAGATGCTTTACAAAAGATATTTCGTCGCGTATCTGCTCGACTCTTCCGATAAATTCCGGCCCGAAAACAAGAACGGAAACATCAGCAAGATCAAGGCAGTATTTTATTTCCTCGGCTGTGTAGCGGTAATTCATCGGTACGGCCAGCGCACCGGTTTTAAGAATTCCGAAGTAAATAGGAAGCCATTCAAGGCAGTTCATCAGTAAAACGGCAACCTTATCGCCTTTTTTAACGCCTCTTGTAAGGAGAAGGTTGGCAAAACGGTTTGCCTTTATATCAAATTCGCGCCATGACATTTCTCTGCGGTATTTTCCGCCTGGCGCCGACTCGATAAGACTGTATTCACGCCACGTTATGGGATGAGACGGCTTTTTATCGGGATTTATTTCGACAAGAGCAATATCATTCGGGTAAAGCTTTGCATTTTTTTCCAGAAAATCCGTTATAGGCATTATATTTCTGTCCTTTCGGAATATAGATTCATTAATTTGTTATTTTATCACTATTTTTCTGTTTTGTCAACCGTTTTAAGAAATAATATATCTCGAATGTTTATAAATCAGAGGATAAACGATAATTATCGGCAAAAAGTATTGATTTTTTCTTATTTATATGTTAAAATAATAAATAATCAAATCAGAAAATGACGCTTTGCAAAAGGAGTTATTATGAGCGAAAACGAGTCATTTACAGAAACCGCAAACAACGATACGGTAAGCAGTATTCCGGAAGAAACAGAGGAAATAAATATCCGATCGGAAGATTCTGAACCGAAGGAGGAATTTTCCGAAACCGAGAGCGAATACAACTTCGAAAATCCGCAAACAAATACTCAGAATACGGGATATTACGGGCAGCCCTATTACAATCCTTCGGTTGCCGTTGTAAGAGATGCGGAAGAGGTTCGTGCCGAAAACGAAATTATTACTCCCGAAAAAACGTATAAAAAGACATTGCGCGGTATTTTCCTTATTCTTTGTACGTTCCCGATACTTTCGATAATTGCCGTTTTACCGATATTGGTTTACGGACTGTTATCGTATACATCGGGTTCGTCAGGCATTGAAGCGGATAATATGTATTACATCATGTCTTTTGCGCTCCCGCAGTTTATTTATCCTATACTTACCGTGCTTGCATCGGTATTTATGGCAGTTGCGGCGAAACGGAGGGTTAAAGATACGGTTAAAATTGCAAATGCGCCTGCAATTGACTCTTTGCTTGCGGTAGGAGCATTTCTTGGAATAGGAACCGTTGGTTCGTATATTGCGGAATATATTACCGAGTTTATAATAAATATGGGTGTTCCCGTGCCCGATATGGAAGAGTATATTCCCACTCCGCAATCCCCTCTTCAGTTTGCGTTATATCTTATTGTAATTGCAATTATGCCCGCGTTGTGCGAAGAATTTGTTTTCAGAGGAGTTATATGCGGTCTTATAAAGGAATACAACAAAACGGCTGCAATTATCCTTTCGGCGCTTGCTTTCAGCCTTGTGCATGCAACAGTTCAGCAGATACCGTTTGCATTTTTAATGGGACTCTTCCTCGGATATCTTTACGTTAAATACGAGACGCTGCTGATTGGAATTATCCTTCACTTTATAAACAATTTCATTTCGTGCATATTCTCGGTGCTGTACGGAAACATTCCGGAAGAGACGTACACCGTGCTTTACACCGTTTACGATATTGCGACGGTTGTTATCGGAATAGTATGTCTTGTAATATTCATCGTCAGAAGAATCAGGGAAAGAAAAGAAAACCCCGAAAAGCAAATTGCGCCTGTTCACGGCGGGAAGCTTGTCGGAGCAACGCTTTCTTCATGGGCAATGTGGCTGTTTATTGCAGTATATATGCTTGAAACCGCAGGAAATATATTGCTGATGGCATACTGATTTAAACGGAGACAAAAATGGCTGGATATAAAACGGCTGAAAACGAAACTCCGAGATATACGGGCAGGATTTTTGCCGATTTGAGCAAAAGCGACGGCGGACTTAAACACACGACAGGAGTTTCAAGTTATCAGATTCTGAGAGCAAACAGAAATCATCCCGAATTTGCGGAAGACACGGGGTTCACATACAATCATGCGCCGGATATGACATACAAATTCGGCTATTTCTGGGTTCAGTATTTATCAAACAGAAAAGATGAGCATGAACCGGGCGGGATATCGCTTATAACGCGATCGGCAGACGGAATAGCATGGGAAAAGCCGAAAGTATCTTTTCCGAAGCTGCTATTACCTCACGGAGAAAATATCTGCAAAGACGGAACGGTCGTCCGTATTCCCGAAAACACTTACGCGGTAATGCATCAAAGAACGGCGTTTTACTGCGCTCCAAACGGACGCCTTCTTACAACGGGATTCTACGGATATTCGCCCGACCATGCCGTGCCGTGGGAGAAAAACGGGCTTGGGCGTGTAGTAAGAGAAGTATACAGTGACGGAACGTTAGGTCCGATTTACTTTATTTACGTTAT
>CAMZEM010000106.1 GCA_947305805.1 uncultured Clostridia bacterium
GCCGTATAGCTGTTCTGGAACATTGATTCGCCCGAGAACATACGTCCGAAAGCTTTTCCTAAACCTCCTGCACTGGTCTGCATTTCCATGTTGGGTGACATCCAGCTCATAGCTCCGCCTTCGCAGATGATGGATTCGCCGTTTGCAAGGGTGCATATAACTACCGGCATCGGTTCGCCTGTGATTTGATACTGCATTACTGTTCCTCCGTTAATTGTAATATTTCAGGATTTAATTAGTCCTTTTTAATTGTAATCAGTTTATAGCAAAGTGCCGCAAGAATACCGCCTGCGAGCGGGGCAACAATGAATACCCAGAGATTTGTAAGCGCTTCTCCTCCTGCAAGAAGAGCGGGACCGAAAGAACGCGCGGGGTTAACGGATGTTCCGGTAAGTCCTATACCGATGATGTGAACGAGCACAAGAGTAAGGCCTATTACAATGCCTGCAACGCTGCCGTTTTCAACCTTGCTTGTAACGCCGAGTATTGCGAGAACGAAAACAAATGTAAGAAGCACTTCGATTATCAGTGATGCAACTATGTCTCCGCCTGCAAGACCGTTTGAACCGAGCGCGCCTGTTTTGTCCTCAAGTCCGGCAAGAGCAAAGATACCTTTGAGTATTGCCGCGCCTGCTGTTGCGCCCGCAAACTGAGCTACGATATAAATAAAGAATTCCGATACCGTCATTTTACCCGATATCAGCATGGCAATCGAAACAGCGGGGTTTATGTGGCAACCCGAAACGTTTCCTATCGAATACGCCATTGCAACAATTACAAGACCGAAAGCAAACGCCGTAAGAATGTATCCGCTGCCCTGATCCGGATTACATCCTACCGTCATTGCGGTTCCGCATCCGAGAAGAACCAAAACGCATGTGCCGATAAATTCCGCTATCGCTTTTTTCAGTTTTTCCATATTAATTCTCCTTTTTATTATTTTCTTTGCGGCGTTTCGCCGCTCTGATTAGCTTAATTATACATCAATTTATGCCGATTGTCAAGTTTTTTAGACGGACAATCGTGAATTCGGATTAATAATTATCTCCTCCGTATTTTTTCGGGTTTTATATTGCATTTTTGAGGGATTTGTGCTATAATCTTTTTAAAAGTAAATCATTGTATTTTTTTCGTATTTTTTCCGATAATTACGCCTTACGGCATGATTATAATATTAATAAACAGGAGAGTACTGTTTGAAAAACTACTGTGCATCGGAGATAGCATTCTGACCGGGAGGTCAGGCAGCTTTCTTTGCGACCTCCCGCATACGCAATTGACGTCAACAATTTTCAGGAGGCTAAAAAATGAATAAAAATGACTTTACCGTCCGTTTGGAAAAAGAGGAAGACTACAGAACGGTTGAAAACCTTATCAGGGAATCGTTCTGGAATATATACCGTCCCGGCTGCAGCGAACACTATGTTATTCACGTGCTTCGCAACGATCCCGCATTTGTCAGGGAGCTTGATTTCGTAATGGAATCAGACGGCGTAATCATAGGGCAGAATATGTTTATGAAAACCGTTATTGATTCCGATGACGGAAAAACCGTGCCTGTGCTCACAATGGGCCCGATCTGCATTAGACCTGAGCTGAAACGCCGCGGATACGGCACTGCGCTGCTTGATTATTCGCTGCAGAAGGCCGAATCTCTCGGTTACGGAGCGGTCCTTTTTGAGGGCAACATAAGTTTTTACGGCAAATGCGGCTTTGACTATGCGTCTGCATTCGGTATACGCTATCACGGTCTTCCCGAGGGCGCGGACTCATCGTTTTTTCTCTGCAAAGAGCTTATTCCCGGGTATCTTAACGGAATAACAGGTGTTTATCAGACTCCTCAGGGATATTATGTCAGCGACGAAGATGTTGAGGCGTTTGACAGAGAATTTCCGCCGAAAGAGAAACTTAAACTTCCGTGCCAGATTTTCTGACGGAAAAACGGGGGACGGCGTTTGCGCCGTTCCCCCGAAAAACAGATAATACTATTTTGTTTATAAGTCTTTTAAGGAGCAGATATGAACAACAGAGAGTGGTTTAAAACCGCAGGATACGGCATGATGGTCCATTTCGGGCTTTATTCCATGCTCGGCGGAGAATACAGGGGAGAGCGAACTCCCACATACGGCGAATGGGCTCAGTCGTGGTTCGGCATAAAATCGGAAGAATACTCTGCGCTTGCAAAATGTTTCAATCCCGTATATTTCAATGCCGACGAGTGGATTTCCGCCGCAAAATCTTTCGGAATGAAGTATTTTGTAATAACCTCAAAACATCACGAGGGATTTGCCCTTTTCCGTTCAAAGGCGGATAAGTTCAACGTTGTCGATGCCACTCCTTTCGGCAGGGACATTATTGCGGAGCTTGCCGAAGCGTGTTACAAATACGGACTTAAATTCGGGCTTTATTATTCGCAGGAGCTCGACTGGCACGACCCCGACGGAGGCGGCTACGACAAAAAAGGCGGCTGCTCGGGACGCGACTGGTTTAATTCGTGGGATTGGCCCGATATAGCGTCAAAGGATTTTTCACGCTGTTTTGAAAACAAAATAAAACCGCAGGTCAGGGAGATTTTAAAGGGTTACGGCGATCTGTGCCTTATCTGGTTCGATACCCCGGGCGTAATCACAAAAGAGCAGAGTCTCGAACTTTACAATATGGTCAAAGAGTATCAGCCGGACTGCCTTATTAATTCACGTCTCGGCAACGGAGCATACGATTATGTATCGCTGGGCGACAACGAGATTCCGATGGAGCCGCCTAAGGAGATGACCGAGGCGGAATCGGGAGATATGAACGGGCTCGGAGGATATAAATGGTCGCCTTACGGACTTTACGAAACCGCCGCAACCCTTAACGATACGTGGGGATTCAAGTATTTTGACCATAACTGGAAATCTCCCGAAACAATCGCCGCAAACAAGCGGCATCTTAACGGAATGGGAGTAAACTATCTTCTTAATGTCGGCCCCGACGGTCTCGGCAGAATTCCGTCGTTTTCGCTTGATATTCTCCGCCGCGCGCATGAAATAGAGGAAAACAGCCGATAATTACGGTTCGGACCTGGTTTTTTATATACGAAAATGATTTATTGTTAATGATAAAAATCTGTTTTACGGAGTTTGGATATGACGCTTAAAGATTTGTCTGTCGGCAGCAGAGCCGTCGTAAGCGCGGTAGGGGGAGAGGGCGCTTCCCGTCAGCACTTCCTTGATATGGGTATAATTCCCGGCACAGAGGTAACGGTTGTTAAATACGCTCCCATGGGCGACCCCGTTGAAATCTGCGTTCACGGATACGAACTTACGCTCAGACTTGACGATGCCGCAAAAATCGAGGTAGACTCATCTGCGGTAAACGATCAAAAAAAGGATTCCAGAGTAACCAAAAGCATAAACGAGCATTACGGTCTCGGCGAAGGCGGACGTTTTCACCCGAAAGGCAGCGGCGATCCTGTTCCGAAAGGCGAAACGCTCACTTTTGCGCTTGTGGGAAACCAGAATTCGGGAAAAACCACTCTTTTCAATCAGCTTACCGGAGCAAGACAGCACGTCGGCAATTTCCCCGGTGTAACCGTAGACAGAAAAGACGGCGCAATAATCGGGCATCCCAACACGTCTATAACCGACCTTCCCGGAATATACTCAATGTCTCCGTATTCAAGCGAAGAGCTTCTATCCCGCAATTTTGTGCTCAACGAAAAACCGATGGGTATTATTAATATCGTTGACGCAACCAATATTGAACGCAATCTGTATCTTACAATGCAGCTTCTTGAAATGGGCATTCCCGTAGTTGTTGCGCTGAATATGATGGACGAGGTTGCGGGCAACGGAGGTTCGGTTGACGTTAATACCATGGAGGCAATGCTCGGCGTTCCCGTTATTCCTATTTCCGCAGCTAAAAATCAGGGCGTTAACGAACTTGTCGAACACGCAATTCACGTAGCATACTATCGGGAAAAGCCGCTCAGACAGGATTTTTGCGGCGAGGACGAACACGGAGGAGCCGTTCACCGCTGTATCCATGCCGTAACGCATCTTATTCAGGACCACGCCGAGGCAGTCGGACTTCCCGTCCGTTTTGCCGCGAGCAAGGCGATTGAGGGCGACAGCCTGATTATTGATCAGCTCAAGCTTGACGAAAACGAAAAAGAAACACTTGACCATATCGCTCTTCAGATGGAAAAGGAGAGGGGACTTGACAGAAGCGCGGCAATAGCAGATATGCGTTTTGCGTTTATTATGAATGTCTGCGATACCTGCGTAACAAAACCGCAGGAAAGCAAGGAAAGCAAAAGAAGCCGTAAAATCGACCGTTTTCTTACGGGCAAATATACCGCCCTTCCTATTTTTATATGCGTTATGGGGCTTATTTTCTTCCTTACGTTCAATGTAATAGGCGCATTTTTGCAGTCCCTGCTTGAAACGGGCATAGGTGCGCTTACGGAAATTACAGACAGCGCAATGGTATCGGCGGGAGTAAACGAAGTTTTGCGAAGTCTGATAATCAACGGTATTTTTGAAGGCGTAGGCAGCGTTCTCAGCTTCCTGCCGATTGTTGTAACAATGTTCTTTTTCCTGTCGCTTCTGGAAGACAGCGGATATATCGCCCGCGTCGCATTTGTTATGGATAAACTGCTTCGTAAACTGGGACTTTCCGGACGAAGCATAGTTCCACTTCTTATCGGTTTCGGCTGCACCGTTCCCGCGGTCATGGCAACAAGAACTCTGCCCAGCGAACGCGACAGAAAAATGACCGTTTTGCTCACGCCGTTTATGAGCTGCACCGCAAAACTGCCGATTTACGCCTTTTTCGTCGATGCGTTCTTCCCGAAATACAAAGCTCTTGTGATGATCGGTCTTTACGTTACAGGCATAGTTTTCGGCATACTCGTCGCTTTCCTTTACAAAAAAATCCTGTTCAAAGGCGAGGCGGTTCCTTTCGTTATGGAGCTTCCCAATTACCGTATGCCGAGCGTTAGAAACGTTGCTCAGCTTCTCTGGGAAAAGGCAAAAGATTTTCTTCAGAAGGCATTTTCGGTTATTCTCGTTGCAACTGTCGTTGTATGGTTCCTTCAGACGTTTGATTTCCATTTCAATATCGTTGACAACTCGCTGGACAGCATGCTTGCCGTTATTGCCGGATTCCTCGTTCCGCTTTTCATTCCCCTCGGTCTCGGCGACTGGAGAATCGTAACCTCCCTTATAAGCGGATTTATGGCTAAGGAAAGTGTTGTTTCAACTCTCGAAGTCCTTTTCGGAGCTCAGGGCGGAATATCTGCGGCAATAAGCTCATTTGCGGCGCTTTCACTTCTTGTTTTCAGCCTTCTTTATACTCCGTGCGTTGCCGCAATAGCATCAATACGCAGAGAGCTCGGCTTTAAATGGGCGTTTTACGTTGTTGTATGGCAGTGCTTTATCGCATGGATCGCCGCTTTTCTTGTAAGCCTGATCGGCATGCTTGCAGGTGCGTAAGGAGGGGTTAAAATGAATCCTGTAGACTGGATAATAATCGCCGTTGTCGTTTTACTGCTCGCTTTTGCCGTGTGGCAGGTTATTCGGCGCAAAAAAGGAAAATGTTCCGGCTGCTGCGGCGGATGTAACGGTCAGTGCGGCAAACCGGTTAAAAAGAAAACAGAATAATATATTGCGGACTGTCCGAAAGCGGGCGGTCCTCATTTGTCTTTCGATTCTTGACAAATATCCTTAAAAAATGTATAATGATTATATAATATGTTCAGAAAACCAAACACAGTGCATTTTCGGAAGGAGGCGTAAAATGAAAAACAGTAAAACACATG
>CAMZEM010000107.1 GCA_947305805.1 uncultured Clostridia bacterium
TTATAACATCTTCTGGCTGACCATATTCTGCCGTTAGTTCGTCAACTGTACTCCCTGTTTTCTTTTTTCGAGATTTCGCAGATATTCAAGTCTGTCCGCAATTTCTCTGAGCACCTGGTCGTCGCAGTGACCGGTCATTTCTTTTCTGTAACGCGCAATAAACGGTATCGTATTTCCGTCATCTATAAGCGCCACTATATTTTCAAGATTTTCTTTTTTTACTTTAAATTCCGAACACAGTATTTCGTTTATGTTCATTTTTCCGATCCCTTCTCTCGTTTGCTTTGTCGGCATTATAATCAATTATACTATATCAAAACGGAAAATTCAAGTGGTTTAACGGATTTTTATTAAATACCCAGAAGTCTTTCGGCGTTTTTATGAAGTATGTTTTCTTTCTCTTCGTCGGATAACGGGAGCGAAAGCAGTGTTTTTCTCTCTTTTCCCGAGTCGCTCCACGGCGAGTCGGTTCCGAAAAGTATCTTTTGCGATCCGTGAGCTTTTACTATACGCAAAAACTGCTCCGTCGGGTACATATCAAAACCCATTGACGTGTCTATGTATATATCCGTTCCGACAATATACTTTTCAACGTCGTCCCAGAGCGACTGTCCGCCAAGGTGCGCGGCAATCATCACGCCGCCGCCGAGCTGTTTTGCTATATTCGCAAACATTTTCGGCGTTGCCCTGTACGGAGGGTCGTATGCGGGGTCGAAACCTGCGTGATGAAGAATAATAAGACCCTTTGAAAACGCATAGTCGTATATTCTCAGCATTTCAGGCGAATCGGCAACAAAATCCTGATATTCCGCGTGAAGCTTTATTCCGGGAAGCCCGAGAGAAACAATGTAGTCTATATCGCGTTTGTAGTCGTCCGTATGCGGATAAATTGCGCCGAACGCCTTTATTCTCTCCCCCGTGATTTCCGCGGAAAAAGCGTTTGTTTTCAGCGTTTGCGACAGTTTGGTTATTACGGGCATAACAACGGAAATATCTATTCCCGATTTATTCATAAAATCGATAAGACCGTTTTTTGTGCCGTCGGTATGCGGTGTGTAAAGATGTTTTCCGCTTTCAACCAGCGCCGCTATCGCTCTCGGTGCAAGCGTATCGGGAAAAACGTGCGTATGAAAATCAATGCATTTAATTCCGGTCATCATCCTCAGCCCCGCTGTTAATTATATCTCCGCCGCATGTGGCGTCGCCTGAAATGCTCCCGCATTCAATGCATCCGCCGCATGTAACGTTGCCGAAAATATCTTCGCATTCAATGTTTACGCCGCATTTTACGTCTCCGAAAATATCTTCGCATTTAATATCCCCGCAGCATTCCGCAATTTCGATATGCCCGTCGCCGAGATCTACGGATATCCCGTATTCTTCGTACGCTTCTTTCGAATCAACAAGGGTATGTCCGTTAAAGATCGTTATGCGTATTTTCCCGTCGTCATCCCACGGTAAAAAATCATTTGCGTTCCCTTTTTTCCTTTCCTGCGCGGTACGGAACATCTCATCGATGATTGAGGCGGTCTCGTATTCGTTAAAAAGTCCGTTTTTCATCTGAGTTAAAACGTAAAGAATTTCTTCAGTCATTCAAAATACCTCTTATTAATCTGATCAGCTGTTTCTTAAAGACGTTGCCGCCGATATACGGATTTTACCAGAAAAAAGCAGTTTCGTCAATAGTAATTTGAGAAAAATTAAATACCGCAGGTTCTTTTCTTCAAAACAGAAAATATAAATCAGTTTAAATATTATTATTTGTCAAAAAAAGTATTACATTTTTTGGAAAGTATTGACAAACCGATTATTTGTGTTATTATTATATTTAAGTATTTCGTGCTTCCGCCTGATACGGAAGAAACGTTGAAATACAGAGACCTGTCAGGGCTCTGAAGGGAGATAGATAGATGGCAGAAAGCATCATTCGGCTGGAAAATATTTCAGTCGCACTTGGTGGAGAACAGATTTTAAAAGATTTAAATCTCAATATCAACGACAAGGAATTTGTAACATTGCTCGGTCCAAGCGGATGCGGAAAGACTACCACTTTGCGCATTATCGGCGGTTTTCAGCGCCAGGACAGCGGCAATGTTTTCTTTGCTGATGAGATAATTAACGATTTGCCGCCATACAAACGCAACGTAAACACGGTTTTTCAGAAATATGCGCTCTTCCCGCATCTTAACGTTTTCGGAAATATCGCATACGGACTGAAAATGCAGAACGTTCCCAAACAGGTTATCGAAGAGCGTGTGGGGGAAATGCTTGCGCTTGTAAATCTGCGCGGGTTTGAACACAGAAATATTCAGTCTCTTTCGGGCGGTCAGCAGCAGCGTGTTGCAATAGCAAGGGCGCTTGTTAACAACCCTCACGTTCTGCTTCTTGACGAACCTCTCGGAGCTCTTGACTTAAAGCTCCGAAAGGAAATGCAGATAGAGCTTAAAAATATACAGGTTAAAACGGGCATCACGTTTATTTATGTTACTCACGATCAGGAAGAAGCGCTTACGATGTCCGACACGGTAGTTGTTATGAAAGGCGGAGAGATACAGCAGATAGGTACTCCGCAGGATATTTACAACGAGCCTAAAAACGCTTTCGTTGCCGATTTTATCGGCGAGAGCAATATTCTGCCCGGCGTTATGATCGAAGACTACCGCGTTATGATATGCGGCATACTTTTCGAATGCGTAGACAAGGGCTTTGACAACAATGAAAAAGTCGGAATAGTCGTTCGTCCCGAAGATATAGAGATCAAACCCGAAAAAGAAGGTTTCCTGCGCGGGGTTGTCAGGTCGTGCGTATTTAAGGGCGTTCACTATGAAATGACCGTCGAGCAGATAAACTATCCCTATACGTGGCTCGTCCATTCAACAGACGCCGCTCAGATCGGCGATACGGTCGGAATGTGTTTTTATCCGAACGATATCCACGTTATGAAAGGCGAAGATATCGATTACAGCGTTTTCAGCGCCGTACCCAAGGATGAGGCGGAGGAGACGGAGGAATGAAAGCTTTTCCGAAATTCAGGCTCACACGAACCGCTTTTTCGTATCCGTATATAGTTTTTGCGATTATTTTTCTCGTAGCTCCGCTTATTCTCGTGGTTTTCTACTCGTTTACAAGGCAGGTCGACAATTACTCCGTCTATAAGGATTTCGAAAATTCACCCGAAGTTATTATGGATAACCTCGATTTTATCGGCTATGAGGAGGATTCCGCGCTTTCCGGGATAGGCACGTATTATTACAACGGCGAATCTCTTACGGTAGTAAACTACAGAGAAAAACATCCCGAAACGTATGAGATATTTTTTGCGGACGGCAAAATCTCGCTTATAGATGAATACGAAGGCGACGAACTGATAGATGAAAATCTTGACAACGTAAAATTCCTGAACAGACTTACGGGTATCTATTTTACAATAGATAACTTTGTGAGATTTTTCAGCAACGGAGACTCCATGAAAGTATTTCTCCGCTCGCTTTACATTGCGTTTATGTCAACTGTTTTCTGTCTTCTTATCGGCTTCCCGACAGCATACGTCCTTTCAAAAATGAAGGAAAAAACGAGAAATGTCGTTTCCGTAATGTTCCTTTTGCCAATGTGGATAAACTTTCTTCTGAGAACGTACGCCTGGCGCACTCTTGTTGAAAAAACGGGTATTATTAATACTATTCTCGATTCCGTCGGTCTGCCCGCTCAGAACCTTATGTATACCCGCGGCGCAGTTATTCTCGTTATGGTATACGACTTTCTGCCGTTTATGATTCTGCCCATATACAATACGCTGATTAAGATTGACAGATCGGTTATAGAAGCGTCTTACGACCTTGGCGCAAACCATTACCGCACTCTTTTCCATGTTATTTTCCCGCTTGCAATCCCCGGTATTTCAAGCGGAGTTACAATGACGTTCGTTCCCGCAATCACCGCATTCGCCATTTCCAAGATAATGGGCGGAACTCAGTGCGCAACGATAGGCGAGGAAATAGAACGTGTGTTTAACAGCGATATGTGGTTCGGCTCGGCTATGTCCGTAATAATAATGGTGCTTATGCTTGCCTCAATGTTTCTTATTTCAGGCAGAAACGGCGACAGCGACGATATCGGAGGTGGACTTATATGACCGATATCATTTATCTTCTGGTTATCGCAATTCCCGTTATAATTTCCATGATTCTCGTTTTCGGCAGTCCGAAGAGAAGATCAACGAGAGTTTCAAGAATCGTCTTTCTTACGGCGGTTTTCATTTTTACGTATCTTCCCATATTCGTCCTCGTTGTCTTTTCCTTCAATTCGGGCCGCTCCACGGGTGTGTGGGAAGGTTTTTCGTTTAAATGGTACGAAGAGCTTATAAACGATGACCGCATCAAATCCGCGCTTTTAACAACCGTTATCGTCGCCTTGTCGTCTGCGCTTATTTCCACCGTTTTCGGCACGGTTTCGGCTATCGGTATCTTTTATATGAAAAAAATACCGAAAAACATCGTAATGAATATAACCAATATTCCCATATTAAATGCGGATATCATCACCGGCGTATCGCTGCTTCTTCTTTATAACATACTCGGTATACCGCTCGGCTACGCCTCGCTGATACTCGCGCATATATCGTTCAATATCCCATACGTTATCCTGTCCGTTATGCCAAAGCTCAAACAGATGGATAACAATATCTACGAGGCGGCGCTTGACCTCGGAGCAACGCCCACAAGAGCGCTTGTAAACGTTATCGTACCGCAGATAATGCCCGGTATCGTTTCGGGATTTTTGCTTTCGCTTACCATGTCCATGGACGACTTCGTCATCAGCCTCTTTACGAGCGGGCCCGTTGTTTCCACGCTTTCCCTCGAAATATACTCGATGACAAAACGCGGTATCACGCCCGAAATAAATGCGCTTTCCACCATCATTTTCATTGTCGTTATTGCGGTACTTCTTATTACAAATATGAGGAATTCCGATTCCAAAGGAAAAAAACGCAAAGCGTAACCTTGTATTTTTGTGCACAATAACTAAATAAATACTGAGTTTTTACAACAAATTGAATGCAACGGAAAAAAGTTTTAACTTTCCCGTAAGTTGTTGAAAAAACCGAAAAAATGTGATATACTCTCGGTAATTTCGCAAAGCCCCGAGGAGTCCGTTATGGCTGAAGAAAAAAAGAAAATGACATTTGAGGAGATTATGGAGTCGCTTCCCTGCAAAAACAAGGAAGTCCCGAAAAAATTCTCCGAAATTGTCAGTTCCGTAACCGATGAAAACGAAAAAGTGTATTTTTACGTTGTTTCGGATGTTGTGCTTGGCAGCCGGTACGGCGAAAGTTTCGCCGCGGTAACCGATAAACAGCTTATATCATACGACGAGATACGTGAAGAGAACCTTTTGCGCTTCAATCTGAGCGATATAGAAAAAGCCGACGTTAAAAGAATGTACGGCAATGCGCTTTTCCGCATAAAAACAGGCGGAAAGCTCATTGAGCTCAACAAATGCTCGTATTCCGTAACCGAATACTTTGACAATATTGCCCAGTATATAAACGATTTAAACGAAGGAAAAGATAAAAACTCCCTTATAGAGGGCGTTCACGAGTCGTACGAAAAACGGCAGCTTTACTGCCCCAAATGCGGCGCGCGTCTTCCGTATAAAAACGCTCCGTGTATAAAATGCGCCGATAAAAAGAAAATACTCGGCCGTATTCTTGTATACGTTAAGCCGCACATTGTTCTTTTAATCGTTGCTCTTGCAATGGCAATGATAACAACCGTTACAAATCTTATTCCGCCGCTTCTCAC
>CAMZEM010000108.1 GCA_947305805.1 uncultured Clostridia bacterium
CAGAAAACAAAAGGTCTTACCGATGCCGTAACGCATTACTGCCCGGGATGCACCCACGGAATAGTCCACCGTCTTGTGGGCGAAGCGCTCGAAGAGCTCGGACTTATAGGCGACGCAATAGGCGTAGCTCCCGTAGGATGCTCGGTAATGGCATATAATTATTTTTCCTGCGATATGGTTCAGGCGCCTCACGGACGCGCTCCCGCCGTTGCAACGGGGCTGAAACGCGCGCTTCCCGACAATATCGTGTTTACCTATCAGGGCGACGGCGACCTTGCCGCCATAGGCACGGCGGAAACGGTTCATTCCGCAACGAGAGGCGAAAATATAACGGTAATATTCATAAACAACGCAATTTACGGTATGACGGGCGGACAGATGGCTCCGACGACGCTTCCCGGTCAGGTTACACAGACAACGCCTTACGGCAGAGACGTAAACTACTCGGGATATCCCGTAAGAGTCTGCGAAATGGTTTCTACGCTTGACGGCGTTGCTTTTGCGCAGAGAGTTGCGGTAAACAACGTTAAAAACGTCAACGCCGCAAAAGCCGCAATTAAAAAAGCGTTTGAGATGCAGATAAACAAAAAGGGCTTTTCGATAGTGGAAGTTCTTTCAACCTGTTCCACAAACTGGGGCATGACCCCCGTTGCGGCAATGAAATGGCTTGAAGAAAACATGATTCCGTACTATCCTCTCGGCGTTTACAAAGATAAAACAAAGGAGGCGGAATGATATGGCATACAATATTCTTTTTGCCGGTTTCGGAGGACAGGGCGTTCAGTTTGCAGCAAAAGTAACCACTTATTCAGGCATGATGAGCGGAAAGGAAGTTTCTCTTCTTCCGAGCTACGGTCCCGAAATGAGAGGCGGAACTTCAAACTGCGCGGTAAGAATAGACGACAAAATGATCGCCTCCCCCATCGTAAACGAGCCTAATATTCTTATGGCTCTCAATCAACCCTCATACGATAAGTTTGCGGAAAAAGTCGAAGAAGGCGGCGTAATCGTTTTTGACGACAGTCTTATAAAAAGATCCGATTCAAGAACCGATATTTCGGTATATCCCATCCCCGCAACGAAGCTTGCAAGAGAGCACGGTTTTGTGGGACTTGCCAATATGATAGCTCTCGGCTACATGGCTAAAAAAACGGGATTTCTTTCTCTTGAAATCATAAAAGAAGGGCTCGCGAAGGCCGTTCCCGCAAGCAAAGCGGCGCTTCTCGGAAAAAACATAGAAGCCCTTGAATTCGGCTACAACTATTAAAATTCACACGGTCTCAAAACCTTAAAGGCGGTGATATAATGGCAATAAAGAATTCCGAGATCGCTCAGCGTCTCCGTGCAATCCGATTATTGTCCGACGTGGATACGGGCGAAATGGCGCGTGTAACAGAGCTGACGGAAGAAGAATACCTTAAAATGGAAAACGGCGAAGTGCCCATTCCCGTGAGCATTCTTCTCGATGTCTGCGACTATCTCAAAATAAGCATGACAGAGCTTCTAACAGGCGACACGGCAAAGCTTCACACATATTCGTTCGTTAAAAAAGGCCACGGTCTCGGAGTAGAACGCACAAAAGCATACAGATACGACAATCTTGCGTTTAACTTCATAAACAGAAAAGTTGAGCCTCTTCTTGTAACGGTAGATCCCAACGACGATCCGCATATACATACGAATTCCCATGCGGGTCAGGAATTCCATTACTGTCTTGAAGGAAGCTTTCTTCTTCAGATAGGCGACCATACTCTCACCGTCTGCGAAGGAGACAGCGTTTATTTCGACTCACACTATCCTCACGGAATGAAGGCACTGAACGGAAAATGTGCGAAAATCCTTGTTGTGACGATCTGAAAATCCGCATCGAAAGGTAACCGTACAAATGAATTTACTTAACAGATTCTGTTCAACGGAATTCTCGTCTTACGAGGATTTTTACAGCAATTTTAAAATAAATATTCCCGATAATTTCAATTTCGGCTTTGATATAGTTGACGAATACGCCGCGCTCGCTCCAGATCAGAAAGCGCTTTTGTGGTGCAACGACAAGGGCGAGGAGAGAACGTTTACGTTTTCCGACATATCGCGTCTTTCAAACAAAGCGGCAAACGTTTTTACAAAATACGGGGTTGCAAAAGGCGACACGGTAATGCTGATTCTTAAAAGAAGACATCATTTCTGGTACTGTCTTCCGGGACTTATCAAGCTGGGAGCAATAGCCATACCGAGCACGCATATGCTTACCGAGCAGGACATAGACTACCGCGTCGGAGCTGCCAAAATAAAATATATCGTATGCGCAAACGATAAAAACATTCTCGGGCACGTTAAAAAAGTTACCGAAAAAAATCCCGAAATCACGGTATTCGTCACGGGCGGAAACGAAAACGCCGAAGAATACGTTGATTTTGACGCGGAACTTAACGCCGCCGACGATACCGCTCCCGCAAGAGTTACGGAAAACAACGATCCGATGCTGATATATTTCACTTCGGGCACAACCGCGCATCCGAAAATGGTTCAGCACGTTCAGTATTACCCGCTCGGACATATTCTTACTGCGGGATTCTGGCAAAATCTGAAAGATACCGACACTCATTTCACCCTTGCAGATACAGGATGGGCAAAATGCGCGTGGGGCAAGATATTCGGACAGTGGATTTGCGGCGCATGCGTTTTTGTTTACGACTACGACGACCGTTTCGCGCCTACCGATATTCTGCACGTTCTTTCCACAAAAAGCATAACAACTTTCTGCGCTCCGCCCACGGTTTACAGATTCCTTATCAAGGAGGATCTGAAACAGTACGATCTTTCAAATCTCCGCGCCTGCTACATTGCCGGCGAACCGCTCAACGCCGTTGTTTACGAGCAGTGGCTTTCGCAGACGGGAATAGAGCTTCGCGAGGGCTTCGGGCAGAGCGAAAGCCCCGTAATAATCGCAACTTTCCCGTGGCTTACCCCGAAACCCGGCTCGACGGGAAGACCGTCGCCCGTATTGGGCATGCATCTTCTTGACGACAACGGAAACGACTGCGGCGTAGGCGAAGAGGGCGAAATCTGCATAGATATTTCCCACGGTATTCCTCCGGGAGTTTTCCACGGTTACAGGGCAGACGACGAGGCAACCGCAAACGTTATGTATAACGGCTGGTATCATACGGGCGACATGGCGTGGAAGGACGAGGACGGATACCTCTGGTTTGTGGGAAGAAGCGACGACGTTATAAAATCAAGCGGATACAGAATAGGTCCGTTCGAAGTAGAGTCCGCGCTTCTCGAACATCCCGCAGTGCTTGAAACGGCGATAACCGCCGTTCCCGATCCCGAACGAGGACAGATCGTTAAGGCAACGGTCGTGCTCGCAAAAGGATACGTTCCGTCTCCCGAACTGACAAAAGAACTGCAAAACCACGTAAAACGCGTTACCGCTCCGTATAAATACCCGAGAATAATCGAGTACGTTGCCGAACTTCCCAAAACGATATCAGGAAAGATAAAGCGCAAACAGATAAGAACGGAAGACGCAAACAGAAAATAAGCGCATAAATGAAAAAAAACCGAACTTTACGCTCTTTCTATTGCAAAAAACGGCGAAATCGGTTATCATATCGTTCGTAACGGCGCAAATATATGCAAATATATATTTAATTAAAAAAATATAACGCACAATATAAAATGAGGTGTAAAAATGAATTACAACAAAAAATGCGTTGAAGATATTGACGTTGCCGGTAAAAGAGTACTCGTAAGATGCGATTTTAACGTTCCCGTAAAAGACGGTGTTATAACCGACGACAAACGTATAGTCGGCGCAATGAAAACAATCCGCTATCTTATGGACAAAGGCGCAAGAGTTATTCTCTGTTCGCATATGGGCAGACCGCACAACGTTCTTGACGCAGAGCTGAAGCTTGACAAAAAAGAGAAAAAGAAAATCGAAGAGCTTCCCGCAGAAGAGCAGGCGGCAGCAACCGCAGCGGCAATCGAAAAGGGAAAGAAAGACGTTACAAAGCTTTCTCTCAGAATCGTTGCAGACGACCTTATTAAAAAAGGCGTTCCCGTAACCCTCGCATCCGACGTTGTCGGTCCCGACGCTCAGGCAAAGGCAGCTGCTCTCAAAGACGGCGAAGTTCTGCTTCTTGAAAACGTACGTTTCCACGCCGCAGAAGAGAAAAACGATCCCGCTTTCGCAAAAGCTCTCGCCTCTCTGGCTGAAATATTCGTTAACGACGCATTCGGCACCGCTCACCGCGCGCACGCATCCACCGCAGGCGTTGCAGATTATCTGCCCGCCGTATGCGGATACCTTATCCAGAAAGAAATAGACATTATGGGCAAGGCGCTCGAAGACCCGAAGAGACCTTTCGTTGCCATCCTCGGCGGCGCAAAAGTATCGGATAAGATCGGCGTTATAAACAACCTTATAGAAAAAGTCGATATGCTTATTATCGGCGGCGGAATGGCATATACGTTCTTCCGCGCTCTCGGCAACTCAACCGGTTCGTCCCTCTGCGAAGAGGATAAACTCGACCTTGCAAGAGAACTTATAAACAAGGCAAGAGCAAAAGGCGTTGCTTTCCTTCTTCCCGTTGACAATATCATTGCCCGCGAATACAAGGCAGACGCAACGTTCATGAGAATATACTCCGATTCGATTCCCGACGGCTGGATGGGTCTTGATATCGGCGGTATTACTCAGGAACTTTACGCAAAAAGCATCGCAGGCGCGGGAACCGTTGTATGGAACGGACCTATGGGCGTTTCGGAATGGGAAAACTTCGCTTCCGGCACACGCGCTGTTGCAAAAGCGGTTGCAGAGTCCGGCGCAATGTCCATAATCGGCGGCGGAGACTCGGCTGCGGCTGTTGAACAGCTCGGCTATGCGGATAAGATGACACATATTTCCACCGGCGGCGGCGCATCCCTCGAATTCCTCGAAGGTATCGAGCTTCCCGGCATCGCATGTCTTCTTGACAAATAAATTGTTTAAAACAGAATAAACTTCAGGGAATTATTATTCCGGAATTGATGTGATTCCTGGTAATAATTCCCTTTTATTTCGATAAAAGAAAGGTGATTGAAATGAATTACGAAAAAAGAAAAACCGTTATCGCGGGAAACTGGAAAATGAATAAACTCCCCTCCGAAACATACGATTACATAAAGGAAGTTGCCGCAAAAACCGAAAATGCCAAATGCGAAGTTGTTGCGTGCGTTCCGTTCGTTGATCTTTATCCCGCTCTCGAAGCCGCAAAAGGCACTCACGTTAAAATCGGCGCGGAAAATCTGCATTTTATGCCCAGCGGAGCATTTACGGGCGAAATCAGCACCGCAATGCTCAAAGACATGGGCGTTGAATACGTTATAATCGGTCACAGCGAAAGACGTCAGTATTTTGCGGAAACCGACGTTACCGTAAACAAAAAAATCGCCGCAGCCCTCGAAGCGGGACTTAAACCGATAGTCTGCGTAGGCGAGCTTCTCGATCAGAGAGAACAGGGCATAACCGAAGAAATCGTTTCAATGCAGACAAAAATCGCATTTGCGGGCATTGACAGAAGCGCATTTAAATCCATAGTAATAG
>CAMZEM010000109.1 GCA_947305805.1 uncultured Clostridia bacterium
CTTCTAAGGTCGTCAAGGAACAGAGGATCGATGACTTTATGAATATTTTCTATCGAGGTATAGTGCATACCTCCCGAACGGCGTGTTTCGGGGTTTAAAGTGCTTTCAAAAACCGCGCCGAAAATAGTGGGGCTGATTTCAGACCAGTCAAAGCCCGTGCTTGCCTTATCAAGAAGAATATCAACGATTTCTTCGTTAAAACGCGGGATTTCTATTCCGCTGTCTTCAAAAAGACCGCCGTTAACATAAGGGAATGAATTCAGCTCATCATCAAGATAAGGGTCACGTTTTTTGTCAGGCGTATTAAGCACTTTAAAAAGCTCGATTACGGCGTTGCGAACATCTTTAACATCAAAACGTGATATGTACTTACCGAATTTATCGTGCGTGCCGAAAAAAAGGCCTGCATCTTCGGCATAAAGGCAGAATACGAGACGGACGCAAAGCATATTGAGACTTCTTTGAGATTCTATACTATCGGGATTTTTATACTCTTTCAAAAAAGCGTTGTAAAGTTTACCAACAAGTTCCCCCGCTTTTATGGATATTTCCATTTCTTTCGGGGGGATTTTACTGCCCGTATCTACAAGAAACTGTAAGCGGTAGTATTCTTTTGCAAAGTCTTTAAGAAAAATCTGTTCGGGTTCGCCGTGCGGTTTTTCCATATCGTAAACAAGGAATTCGTTGAAATTACAGGAGATAATATATTTTGGGTGTTTTGATACGGGAAGCTCGAGAACATAGCGTTTTGCCTGCTGAAAAGGCGTAAGAGAAGAGCCGTCCGACTGTTTTACAGGTTTGCGCAAATCTTTGTCTATGGATTTTTGCTCAATCATAACACGGGTAGAAGGAATATAGCCGTCTATAAAAGAAGTGTTGTCCAAACGGACTTTATCCTCAAAGCTGATAAAGTCTGTAATATTATCCACGCCGAATACTTTTGTAAGTAAATCTATCCAGAATAACTGAGATTCGCCTTTTTCGTAGCCCCTGCCCTGCCAGCGTTCGACAAACGATTTTGCCGCAACGGCTTTTTCTTTATCCGTCATATTGCCCCCGAATAATATGATTATTTATTATATTATATACTAAATATGCATAAAATGTCAAGAGAAAAAAAGGCGTTTTTATATATTGAGAATTAAAACAGCCCCCGTCAGGAACGGGGGCGGGAAATCTTTGCGGTCTTATACTAAAAGCATTTGTTTTTGCGTTCTTTTTTGCAGTGTTCGATATTGCCGCAGCGGTAGCAAAGCTCGTTTTCGCAGACTTCGCCCGACATATAAGAACGGATGTTTTCAACGGTTGTTTTTGCAATGCTGTCGAGCGCCTCGGACGTAAGATACGCCTGATGGGAGGTTACGATGACGTTCGGCATTGAAATAAGTCTTGCAAGAACGTCGTCGGCAAGGATGTGTCCCGAGCGGTCCTCAAAAAAGATATCGCTCTCTTCTTCGTATACGTCAAGACACGCGGCGCCGATTTGACGCTGTTTTATGCCTTCGAGAAGAGCTTCGGCATCGATAAGCGCGCCTCTTGAAGTATTGATTACGACAACGCCTTTTTTCATACGGGCGATTGACGAAGCATTGATAAGATGACGCGTTTCTTCTGTAAGCGGACAGTGAAGAGAGACAATATCGCTTTTTTCGAGAAGTTCGTCGAGCGGAAGATACCGTATAAAATCGCTTTCGGAGGGATATTTGTCGTAAGCGAGCACGTTCATGCCGAAGCCGCGGCAGATATCCGCAAAAATGCGGCCTATTTTGCCCGTTCCGATAACGCCCACGGTTTTGCCGTGAAGATCAAAGCCGATAAGTCCGTTAAGAGAAAAGTTATTGTCTCTTGTGCGGTTATACGCCTTATGAATCCGCCTTACGGAGGTTAAAAGAAGAGCCATAGCGTGTTCCGCAACGGCGTAAGGCGAGTATGCGGGAACATGAACGACGTGAATTTTGCCGAAAGCGTGCTTTACGTCAACGTTATTGTAGCCGGCCGACCTGAGCGCGATAAGTTTGACTCCGTTTTTGCAAAGCGCATCTATAACGGCGGCGTTAACCGTATCGTTTACGAAAACGCATACCGCGTCGCTGCCTGAGGCAAGATTTACGGTATCTTCGTTAAGCTTTGTATCGTAAAACCTGAATTCGATACCGTTTTGAAAATTGTATTTTTCAAATGAAGCGATATCGTAAGGTTTTGAATCGAAAAAAGTGACTTTCATAAGAGAATCCTTTCGGGGATTTACAGAAGTTCGGAAAGCGAATGTATTTTCAAAAAGGACGTTTCTTCGTCGGAATCCCCTTCGGCGTCGATAAGAATCGGGGTAATACCGAATTTTGCAGCGCCGAGGAGATTTTCGTTTCTGTCGTCTATAAAAACGGTTTTATCCGCATCGCATCCGCATTTTGAAAGCGCATCGGAAAACATTTTCGGGTCCGGCTTGTAAACTCCGAGATTGAAGCTGTAGGTGGCAAACGAAAAATATTTATCTATATTGTGCTTTTTCAGCTTAGTTTCAAGGCTGGGCCAGGTATCGGAAATAATACCGAGCGAATAATGTTTGCTCAGTTCCGAAAGAACCTTATCGACATCGGGATATTTTACGTAATTTTCCGCATTGAAAGTATGGTCTTTTGCGACAGAGAGAATATTTTCGTCGGAAAGTCCGAGACCCAGCTCGGAAGAAAACATTTCGTAAAAATGCTTGATACGCTCAAGCTCGACCGACTCTTCGCGGCAGAGATGATTGCGAAGAAGATACTCCTCCCCTTTTATGCGGGCTTCGATTATTCGGGGACCAGGAAGTTTTTTCAGCTGTTCGCCCGCAAGAGCGAGGAACAGATTCGTAAACATCCAGTCCCCCGAAGCGGGATAAAAGACTGTATATCCGATATCGAAAAAGACTGTTTTTTTATCTTTGAGTATTTCGTGCATTTTTTCTCCTTAAAACCAGAGCGGATTTTACCAGATACTGATTCTCTTTTCGGGCGCGATATACATTTTATCGTTTTCGGTTACGTTAAATGCGTCGTACCACTCGGAGAAGTTTCTCGGTGACATATTGGCTCTTAAAACTGCGGGAGAATGAACGTCGCATGAGAGAAGAAGCTGAATGTATTCTTCTTTTGCCTTCATGCACCATACGCGCGCCCAGTTTTTGAAATATGCCTGAAAATCGGGATTATCGAGAGTATGCATTATTTCGAGAGTAACGCCCATACCGCCGTTATCTGCAATGTTTTCGCTTACTACGAGTTCGCCGTTTACTTTTCCGCCGTGGAATTCTATGCCGTCAAACTGCTCGATCATGCCCTTGGTAAGCTCTTTAAAAGCTGCAAAGTCCTCTTCTGTCCACCAGTTTTTAAGATTGCCGTGTTCGTCGAAATTTGCGCCGTTGTTATCGAATGCGTGAGAAATCTCATGACCTATAACGGCTCCGATGCCGCCGAGATTTTCGCTGACGGACTGTTTAAGCGAGTAGAACGGCTTCTGAAGGATTGCGGCGGGGAAAGTGATATCGTTGCTGCTCGGATTGTAGCAGGCGTTTACCATATGACCGGGCATAACCCATTCGGTACGGTCAACGGGTTTGAGAAGTTTGTTTATACCTTCTTTGTTGCGAATGGCGGAGAGTTTTTGCATTGCCGCAAAATACGAATCGCCTTCGTCGAAAACGAGCGTTGACCAGAATTCCTTGACGGCGTCGGGATAGCCCATTTTTATTTCGATTGCCGAAAGTTTTTTGACTGCCTCTTCTTTGGTCGGTTCGGCAAGGAATGTGTTTTTGCGGACTCTGAGCTTATATGTTGCGATAATCTTTTTAACGATGTCTACAACGTCCTTTTTCGCCTCTTCGCCGAAATACGTTCTGCCGTAATAAACGCCGACGGGCTCGGAATATGTCATTGACGCTACTCTGTATGCCTGTTTTTCGATTGTCGGGTCTGCCGCAACGCCGGTAAGAACTTTTCTGTAAGTTCTGCCGAGAGATGTGAGTTCCTCGGAAAGACACGAGGTGCTGTCGAGAAGTGCTTTGACGTATGCCCAGTGGATATACATTTCAAAGTTTTCCGCGTTATAGTATCCGGCCATCTCCTTGATTGCCTTGGGATCGTAAACAACAACGGTATCGGGAGCTTTATCTCCGTAAAGATCGGAAAGCAGTTTTTTAATGTCCAGCGGAGCGACGTATGAAGCAACCTCGTCAACGCTCATCGGATTGTGGCACTTGTAATATTCGGACCACTCAACCTGGCTCTTTACTTTTGCTGCAACAAGGGCATCGAAGGCGAGAGTATCTTCAAGATACTGCTTCTGCTCGTCAGCAGAAAGCGGTGTGAAGCTTAAAACCTTTGCAGCCATATCCGCATAAACAGCAAGCAGTTGTTTGCCTGCGGGATTGTCATCGGCGTAGTACGTGGTATCGGGAAGAATGATATCCGGACCGAGAACGATAACGGAATGCTTTTCGGCGTTTTCCATATCTGCCTCAACGCCTGCGCGAATGGGAAGGTTTATATCGTTTACGGTAAAATCCGCAGCGCAACGGTTAAGATCTTCGGGGGTTTTAACCGATTTTATTTTTTCGAGAAGACCGAGCGCGGGTGTTATACCCTCTCTGTTTCTTCTTTCGGTGTCCAGAACCTTTTTATACAGCGATATTGCGTATTTCATCTCGGGGATATCGGTTGTTTTTTCGCCTTTTGCAAAGGCTTCGAAATCTGCCATCATTATTTTTTCAACGTCCTGGTCAAGATCCGAAAAGCCGCCCGTTGTGGGTCTGTCGTCGGGAATGACGGCTGTTTTAAGCCACTCCCCGTTTACCGCTTCGTAAAGATCGTCCTGAATTCTGATGTTTTCTTCGCTCATCGTAATTAAACTCCTTTATATGTTCTAATATTTTTTTTGTAAAGTTAATTGATTTCACAGCGCATCGACGAATGCTCTGAAAATCTTTTCGTGATCGACGCTTTTTTTAAACAGTCTCTCGGGGTGCCACTGAACCGCCCAGAGAAATCTGCTTTTCGGTCTGTAAACCGCTTCGGTAAGTCCGTCGGGGGAAAATGCCATTGCGGTAAGCTCCGCAGAGAGGGTTTTTATCGCCTGATGATGGCTGCTGTTGACATCCGCCGTTTCGGTGCGGATATACTCATAAAGCGGAGAATCCTTTAATACCGAGACCGTATGGGACGGGATATCGTAAGGAGGCTGCTGGCGGTGAATAACATCCGAAGGGTGCTGCGTGGGAAGATCCTGATATAAGGTCCCTCCGAGCGCCGCGTTTATCAGCTGAATTCCGCGGCAGATACCGAGAACAGGTTTATCATACTCCAGCGCCGCTTTAAGCAGTGCTATTTCGAGCTCGTCGCGTTTTTGACAGATATCGTTCAATCCCTCTATCGGTTCTTCTCCGTATACCGAGGGAGATACATCGGGGCCGCCCGTAAACAGAAATCCGTCGCAGGTTGAAATCATTTTTTCAATATCTTTTTCATCCGTTGAAAACGGCAGGATTAAGGGAACCGCGCCTGCGGCCAAAATACCGTCCATATAACCGGGAAGCATCCATATACTGTCTTTT
>CAMZEM010000110.1 GCA_947305805.1 uncultured Clostridia bacterium
GGGAACGATTCCGTATTTTTCGATATCGTCAAGAGTGCTTTCGCCCGAAAGGACAAGAACGGAATACACGTCCGCATTTTTTCCGCAGGCGATATCGGTATAAATTCTGTCGCCGACTATTGCGGATTTATCCGGATTTCCGCCTTTCCATTCAATTGCGGTCAAGGCCATTTCGCGGCGCGGTTTACCGATATAAAACGGCGTTTTTCCCGTTGCTTTTTCAAGCATATAGCATATTGTTGCACAGTCGGGAAGATATCTTCCGTTTCTTACGGGGCATACAACGTCGGGGTTCGTTGCAAAAAACGGAACGCCTTCGCAAAGAAGATTGCAGGCGATTTCAAGCTTTTTGTATTCAAGCTCGGTATCGTAACCGACAAGCAGGAAATCAATAGCGCCCTTACCGTCTTCCGATATCTCAATTCCGCTGTTTTCAAGCTCTTTTCTCAGCGAAGATGTGCCGACAACGTAAATTCTTGGCGCTTTTTTCTGTCCTTTTATATATACGGCGGCAGCCATTCCCGACGTAAAAATGTTTTTTTCTCCGGCGGGAAGACCGATTTTTTTCAGTTTTTCAAGATAAAGCTCGGCGCTTTTAGAAGAATTGTTTGTCATAAAAGCGTAATCTCTGCCCGTTTTTATGAGGGTATCGATAAATTCTTTTGCGCCGGGTATAAGCTCGGTTTCAAAATAAACCGTGCCGTCCATATCGAGAAGAAAAAGATTTTTTTGTGATATTTCGTTCATAAATGCGTTTTTCCGATGCGTTTTTTTTATATTATCATAAATTATTTACTTTTTCAATAAAAAAAGTATGAAATATTTTGATAAAAACTATTGAAATTTCTTTTTTTATTTGGTATAATATGAAATGAAATATTGTATTCTCGATTTATTTGATTTCGGAGGAAGCAGCGTGAGAGTTATAACAGGACAGAAACGCGGAATGAAACTGCTCTCCCCCGCAGAGGACGCTCCGATACGTCCGACTTCGGACAGAACGAAGGAATCCGTTTTCAATCTGATTCACGAAGGCATCGACGGAACGTTTCTCGACCTGTTTTCCGGGTCGGGACAAATGGGCATCGAAGCGCTGAGCAGAGGCGCGGAAAAAGCCGTTTTTTGCGACAACGACAGAAATGCAATCGAGCTTACGAAAGCAAATCTGAAAAAATCGGGATTTACGAATTATTCCGTTTTTTACGGGGATTACAGAAAGTATCTCAAAACCTCAACGGAAAAATTCGATATCATTTTTATAGACCCCCCGTACGACCGCGGACTTGCCCAGAGAGCGCTTGCGGTTTTGGGAGAGAGCGGTTCGTGCTTAAAAGACGGCGGAACCGTTATAGTTGAATGCAAGTATATCGAGCATCTGCCCGAAGAAGAGGGACGGCTTTACCTTGCCGACAGCCGCAAATACGGCATAGCCTCCGTTCACATTTACAAAATTAAGGAGGAAGAGAAATGAGAAGCGCAATCTGTCCCGGAACGTTCGACCCCATCACTCTCGGTCACGAAAGCGTGATACGCCGCGCCGCAAGGATTTTCGATACGGTTTACGTTGCCGTTCTTGACAATATAGAGAAAAAAACCGTTTTTTCCACGGAAGAAAGAGTAAATTTCGCAAAAACGATTTTTGCCGATAACGAAAACATAAAAGTAATAACCTCAAACGGTCTTCTTGCGGACCTTGCGAAAGATCTCGGCGTTTGCGCAATGGTAAAAGGAGTAAGAGGAGTATCGGATTTTGATTACGAATACGGTCTTTTTCTTATCAACGACGCGCTTGTCCCCGGGCTGGAAACGGTATTTATACCTGCTTACGGAAATCAGACGTTTATCAGTTCAACGGCGGTAAGAGATATCGGCTCTTACGGAGGCAATCTTTCCGGATTTGTAAGTCCGGCAATAATAAACGAGGTTGCAAAAAAACTGAATCCCGCAGCGGGCGGCACCGAAAAGTAATTTTTTTGGAGAATACTATTCTCCTTCCAAATAATTATGCAGACAGAAAGGAACTCTACAATGGTAAGTGAATTCAACAAGAATCTCGACGAGCTTGAAAATCTTCTGGAAGACTCGTGGAGTCTGCCTATTGCGAACAATAAGTATATTGTTAACGGAAACACCATGCGCAGCATTATCGAGGCGCTCAGAGACAGCCTTCCGCAGGAGCTGAAAAAAGCGAAGGAAGTTCTCGACACAAAAGATAAGACTGTTGCCCGCGCAAAAGAAGAAGCGGATATTATAGTTGAACGCGCTAAAAAGAATTCCGAACTTATGCTTTCAAAAGCTAAAAAGGCATCGGAGCAGATTCTTGAAAACGCAAGAGCCGAAGCCGAATCGCTTGTAAACGAACAGCAGATTACAGTTATTGCAAACGAGCGCGCCGAAAAGCTTATAGAACAGGCAAAGCAGGACGCCATAAAGATGAGAAACGTTACCATTTCATATATTGACGGCGTGATTAACGAAAGCGAAAAATCTCTCGGTACGGCACTCAGCACTCTCAATCAGCTCAAACAGTCCTATTCCGGTTCAAAAACCGAGCAGTGAAAAAACCGTTTTTCCTTACGGCGATAATTATTGTGCTTACAGCCGCGCTGTTATCGTCATGCACTTTTTCGGAGTTTTTCACACATTCCGTTCTTGAAGAACCGGACGAGGCGGGCGGGCAGGAAACACCCGTCAGCGAGCCCCGCACTCTGACTATAGCGAGATATTCAGGCGAGCAGATATCCCCTTACGGCAGCAAAAGCGTTGCAAACAGGGGTATTGTCTCGCTGTGTTACAGCGCTTTGATAGAACTTGACAGTTCGCTTAACGCAGTGGCGCAGATATGCGATTCATACGAAATAATCGGAAACAGAGCGGTTTTTTATCTTAACGAATCTGCTCTTTTTTCCGACGGGTCGCATATTACGGCGTCTGACTGCGTTTATTCTTTTGCAAGGGCGAGCGCTGAAAACTCGGTTTACAGAAACCGTTTTTCGGTAATTTCGGGCTATGAGGAAACCGACACGTACGTTTTTACGGTCAGATTCACTTCTGACAGCATATACAACGTGAATCTCGTGTCGATACCGATAATAAAAGCGGGAAGCGACGTAAAAACGATACCCGTAGGGTCGGGTCCTTACGTATTTAACTCCGACGAAGGCGGAATGTATCTTACCGCAAACAGGTTCGCCGCAAAAGAACCCGAAACGAAAAGAATAGATCTTCTTGCCTTCGGCAATTCCGAAGAGCTTTTGTATAACGTTAACTACGGCAATGTCCATCTCGCTTATGCGGATCTTTCCGAGGGAAGTTCGTCGTTTCGCGGCACGGTCGAAATAAAGGATTTCACAACAAACAATCTTCTTTTTGCGGTTGTAAACAGAAACAAGGAATATTTCGCTTCTTCCGATTCCGTAAAAGGAATCACATACGCCCTTGACAGGGACGGAATAGTAAAAAACATACTCTCCTCCTCTTCAAGAAGCGTGTGGTATCCCTTCAATCCCGACTGGTCCGTAACGAAGGAAGCGGATTTAAACACGAATATTTATTCCTCAACAACCGCTCACGACTATTTCAACGCCGCATCTCTCGGTTTTTCGGGAACGCAGAGAGTATGGAACAAACAGCTGCTCGAACTCGTTATACTCGTAAATCAGGAAAGCGTTATTAAAACGGAAATAGCTGAATATATCGCGGAAAATCTGAAAAGCTTCGGATTCGGAGCGGTCGTAAAAACATTGCCGTGGGATGAAATGACTGCCGCGGTAATTGCCGGCGAATACGATATTTTTATAGGCGAAATGAATCTGTTTCCGAATATGGATATAACTTCGGTTATGACAAACGAGCTTGTTGCCTCCGCAAGAATAACGGAAAACGAAAACCCCGAAACGGCATACTCGGAAGAATTTTTAACCGCAGTTTCCGATTTTTATGCGGGAAATACCGATATGAGGACGTTTTTGAGCGTTTTTCAGGAAGAACTGCCGTTTATTCCCCTTTACTTTTCTGGAGGCGCGCTTGCAATAAACAGAAATATTTCCGGTACTTTCTCACCGGGATGTTTCAATCTCTTTTCCTCACCCGAAACGTGGGTGCTCGAACAGTAAAAATCAGATAACACAAAACGGGTCACGCGCTGAGCGTGACCCGTGTATTTTACCGTTTTATTCGGTTTCTATAATACCGTAATTGCCGTCCTTGCGGCGGTAAACTATGCATATATGGTTATCGGGATCGGAACGGAAAACGAAGAAGTCGTGGCCGACCATATTCATCTGAAGAATCGCCTCGTCTTCGGACATAGGCGTTACAACGAGGGATTTTCTTCTCGTAATGATGTCCTCGTCTTCATCCTCGTTATCGGTTGAGAAGCCGCGCTCGAAGGTAAAATCGCTCTGTTTAAGGCGTTTTTCGAGCTTTGTTTTGTGTTTTCTGATCTGTCTGATAAGAACGTCCACTATCTTGTCTACACTTTCGCGGAAGTCCTTTGTTGTTTCCTGCGCCCTGAAAATAATTCCGCCGTAATCGGCAGTAATCTCGACCTTGCATTTATCGTCTTTTTCCAGGGTGTAGATAACGTGTACGACGCAATCACCGGCAAAGAATTTTTCGAGTTTCTGAATCTTTTTTTCGGTATAATCCTTTGTGCTGTCCCAGATGTGACATTTTCTTTCCGTGTAGGTAATTTGCATACGTTTCACTCCTTAGTCATATTGTAACGGGACCGTTTATTTAGCAATTTTATCATAAGCAGATGTATTCCATAATTTGAATCTTTCATCAAAGAATCCCCGTTACGAATATATTATAGCATATTTTAACAAGAAAATAAAGACATTTTTGAAAAAAATTTCAGTCAGGTAAAACTTCGTTAAAAATTTACAAATACGCCGACGGCACAAATTGACATTCCGTTATAATCACCAAATTATTCTATTCCGAACCAGCCGATGGCTTTTTCTATCTGCTCGTCCCACCGTTCCCACTGATGTCCGCCTACGGATTCTGAATAATCGATTTCAAAGCCGAGGTCTTTCAGGTGCGATGAAAAACGTCTGTTTGCGCCGAGCAGAAAATCCTCCGTGCCGCACCACATATAAATGCGCGGCGCGTCTTTCGGTGAAAGGTTTTCTGCAAGGGCAAAAAGGTCGTTTTCTTTGCCGGGTTCGTCGCCGAATATCCGTTTATACTCGTCCGATGCGGAAACTCTGTTTGTAATATCTGCAGCGGATGAAAATGCCGCAACGGCGGCAAAAGTTTCGGGCATGCGAAGGCCGAGTTTAAGAGCGCCGTATCCGCCCATAGAAAGCCCCGCGGCAAAAGTTTTCTCCCTTTCGGAAGACAGTCTGAATATACTGTGCATCTTTTCGGGAAGCTCTTTGGAAACATACGTCCAGTAGTTGTATCCGTTTGCCATATCGGTATAAAAACCTCTGTGGGTTGTGGGCATAATTACCGCAAGATTTTTAGATTGCGCGTATCTTTCAACAGAAGTCCGTCTCATCCATGCGCTCTGATCGTCGGAAAGTCCGTGAAGAAGGTAAAGCACAGCGGGAGGTTCCG
>CAMZEM010000111.1 GCA_947305805.1 uncultured Clostridia bacterium
ACGAGACCTGAGCAGTCGATGCCGCTGTAGGATGCGCCGCCGTAAACATAGTCGTCGACGCGATTATGTCTGTCTTTTGTAAAATCACGGATATTATGACAGACTACTTCTATAAGTCCCGCTTTTCTTGCTCTTCCGATTATGCTTGAAGAAAGAAAGGCGTTAACCTCTTCGGGGAAAAGAGTCATTATATCAAATCTCATTTCAATCCTCGTCAAACAGTCCGTTCAAAGGTCGGATTTTCATGATCTTTTTTTCAATATCTGTTTCGGTTATAACCTGTTTAATGGCGGGAATCATACGGACCTTACCCTCGGAATCGGTTATTTCGTAAACATCGTTTGCGCCTGTTTGAAGAACGTCGGTGATAATTCCGTAATTTTTACCGTTATCCGCATCAATGACGTTAAGCGATAAAAGGTCTTTTATAAAATACTCTCCTTCTTCAAGAGAGAAGAAACTTCTTTCTACATAGATTATTTTGTTTCTGAGAAGTTCGGCTTTGTTCAGGTTATCAATTCCGTAGAATTTATACAGAATATTGGATTTGTGTATTCTTGCGTATTCGATATCGAATCTGTGTCCGTCTATAAAGATGTATTCGAAGTCAAGCATAATGTCGGGGCTGTCAGCCCACGGTTGAACCTTGACCTCTCCGGCTATACCGTGTGTGCCTACAACTTTACCGGTTTCTATGAGTTCCATTTTTTATTCACACTCACAGAATATCGATATTGATTTTTTCGCCGGTTTTTGCAGCTGCAGCTTTTACTACCTGGCGGATTGCCTTTGCAACCCTACCCTGTTTGCCGATTATGAAGCCTTTGTCTTCATCCGCAACGGTAAGATTGTAAATAACCGCATCTTCACGCATATCGCCCTTTTCGACTCTTACAGCTTCGGGATTGTTTACGAGTCTTTTAACAATATACAAAATCAATTCTTCCATGCTGAGTATTCCTTTCTTAAAAAAAGAAGACATCACAATGCACAATGCATATTCCCGTTTTTTAACGGAATTACGCATTATGCATTGCGTATAACGGCATCTGATTTACATTATGCCGTTCTTTTTGAATAAAGACTTGACAGTGTCTGTCGGCTGAGCGCCGTTCTTTATCCACTGGTTTGCTTTTTCCGCGTCGATCTTAACTTCGGACGGTTCTGCGAGGGGATTGTAAGTACCTATCTCCTCAATGAACCTTCCGTCTCTCGGAAAACGTGAATCTGCGACAACAATGCGGTAGAAGGGAGTCTTTTTTGCGCCCATTCTGCGAAGTCTGATTTTTACAGCCATTGAATTCACCTCTTTCGTGTTTGTTGGTATGTTAAATATTTGGAACGCTTGATTATTTGAATCTGCGTCTGAATGCCGGAGTATTCATCTGCTTCATCATTGATTTCATCTGGTCGAAGCTTTTAAGAAGACGGTTGACATCTTCAACCCTTGTGCCGCTGCCTGCGGCAATTCTGCGCTTTCTGGACGGAGTGATGATATCGGGACGTTCTCTTTCCTTCTTTGTCATGGAAAGGATCATAGCTTCCGTTCTGGCAAGCTGACGTTCGTCTACGGATAAATCCTGTTTTGCGAGTTTTGATGCTCCGGGAATCATTTTTACGAGATTGTCGAGCGGGCCCATTGTTTTAATCTGGCGCATATTGTCGAGAAAATCATTGAAATCAAAACGGTTTTTCATGATTTTCTTTTCGAGCTCGGCTGCCTTCTTTTCATCGAAGGTTTGTTCCGCTTTTTCAATCAAAGTAAGAACATCGCCCATTCCGAGAATTCTGGATGCCATTCTGTCGGGGTGGAACTGCTCGAGATCGCCCATTTTCTCGCCAGTACCGATGAATTTTATCGGTTTGCCGGTTGTATGTTTAACGGAAAGCGCTGCGCCTCCGCGGGTATCGCCGTCTGTTTTTGTAAGAAGGACGCCCGTAATATCCAGAATATCGTTAAACGATTTTGCGACGTTGACTGCGTCCTGACCGGTCATTGCATCGACGGTAAGAATAATCTCGTTTGGGGAAACCGCCTCTTTGATATCGGAAAGCTCCTTCATAAGAGCCTCGTCGATATGCAACCGTCCTGCCGTGTCAAGGAAAACGATATCGTTTCCGTGGTCTTTCGCATGAGCGACAGCCTGTTTTGCTATTTCCACGGGCGAGGTGCCTTCCGGCATGGTAAATACGGGAACTCCGATTTTTTCGCCGAGATACTGCAACTGAAGAATTGCAGCTGGTCTGTAAATATCGCATGCCGCAAGCATGGGACGCTTACCCATATTTTTAAAGAACAGAGCGAGCTTTGCGCAGTGTGTTGTTTTACCTGCGCCCTGAAGTCCGCACAGCATAACGACTGTCGGGGGATGAGACGATAATTTAATACGGTCATTTTCGCCGCCCATAAAATTGGTCAGCTCTTCATTTACTATCTTAATGACCTGCTGGGCGGGAGTCAGACTCTCGAGAACGTCCGCACCTGTTGCTCTTTCGCTGACTGATGCAACAAAGTCTTTAACAACATTGTAGTTAACGTCTGCTGAGAGAAGCGCAAGACGTATCTCGCGCATGACGGCTTTAATATCGCTCTCTGTAAGTTTGCCGTGTGATTTGAGCTTTTTAAATATTGAGCCGAGTTTTTCGGATAAACTTTCAAATGCCATTTTTTCAGTTCTCTTCGCCGAGCGAATCGCTTGCGGTATCCATAATCTCGTTTAGTTTGTCGATAATATCGGACGGAAGGAACTTTCTTTGCGCAAAATCTTTAACGTAGGAAGCGTTGCGGTAACAAACCTCGAGCGCCTGTCTTGTTTCGTTGAACCTGTCGAGAAGACCGAGTCTTGCGTCTGTATCGTAAAGGGTTGTTTCGGCCCGTAAAAGACTGTCTCTCACCGCCTGACGCGTTATTGAGAGCTGCTCGGAGATTTCGGACAACGAATAGTCCTGCTGAAAATATAAATCCATTGTCTGTTTCTGTTTTTCGGTCAGAATATTACCGTAAAGATCGAGAAGAAGACCTATTTTGACTCTCTCAACTTCAGAAGAAACATCTATGTTTAACATATTTCCCGAAAACCTCCGTTAGAATTTTGATTTTTTAGGGCTGCTGTAAAGATATTTTGCTTTACATAGTGCCATTATATCATATTTTTTCGTATTGTCAATAGGTCAATTGTGAATTTTATGAAAATATTTTTATTTTTTTAAATATTGCTTTACAAAAATTATTTTTTATGATATAATAGTTATGTATGGCAAGACGTCATACCATTTTACCCTTTCTCAGTCGATTGCTCCACCGGCGTCGGCCCTGAAACGGGCATATTAAAACATCGGAGGTGAAAAACATGATCCAGGAAAAGAAAGCAGAAATAATTTCCGCTAACCGTATTCATGAAAACGATACCGGTTCTCCGGAAGTTCAGATTGCTATTCTGACCGAACGCATCAGAAACCTTACCGAACATCTTAAGACCAACAAGAAGGATTTCCATTCCAGAAGAGGTCTTCAGAAAATGATCGGTAAGAGAAGAAATCTGTTGAACTACCTGACAAAGAAGGACATCAACAGATACCGCGCGATCATAGAAAAGCTCGGCATCAGAAAATAAGCGAATCTTATTTTCTACTCCGTGTGCTTTATGCCGTGGTCCACAGGAAAGTGCGATCACGGCATAAAGTTGAATAACGCGGTGCGGGTTTTGTTTGCGCAGTTAAGAAAGTTTTTTTACAACAGGAAGATTTTCTTAACTGCTCAAACCCGCAGCGTAAGCCGAAACACGGACAAGAAACAAAAAAAGAAAGGTAATGCGCAAAAGCGCGAAAGGAAAAAATGAACATTTACGCTAATTACAAAAAGCATGAAACTACGCTTGCGGGACGTCCTCTCGTAGTTGAAACAGGCAAATTTGCCGGACTTGCGAACGGATCCTGCATAGTAAGATACGGCGACACCACGATTCTTGCAACCGCGACCGCATCGGAAAAACCCCGTGACGGAATAGACTTTTTCCCTCTTTCCGTTGACTTTGAAGAAAAGCTTTACAGCGTTGGCAAAATCCCCGGAAGCTGGGCAAGAAGAGAAGGAAGACCTTCGGAAAAAGCTATACTGGCTTCACGAGTAATAGACCGTCCGATCCGTCCCCTTTTCCCGAAAGATATGAGAAACGACGTTGTTATAGACATACTCGTTTTATCGGTTGATCCCGACTCCTCACCCGAAATTGCAGGTATGATAGGCGCATCGATAGCTATTTCGATATCTGATATTCCCTGGAACGGCCCGATAGGCGGCGTTTCGCTCGGTTACGTTGACGGAAATTACGTTATAAACCCGACGGCTGAAGAACGCGAAAAATCCGATATGTCCGTTACCATCGCAGCAACAAAAGAAAAAATCGTAATGATTGAAGCAGGCGCAAACGAAATACCCGACGACGTAATGCTGAAAGGCATTATTTACGCGCACGGCATTATAAAGGAACTTGTTGATTTCATTCAGGGCATAAAAGACGAAATCGGAAAACCGAAGTTTGAATATCCGAGCTTTGCCGTAAACGAAGAGATTTACGAAGCCGTAAAAGCATACTGCTACGACGCTATGAAGCTCGCCCTCAACCATGACGACAAGGACGAACGTGACGCTGCCATAGGCGAAGTTACAAAAGACGTTAACGAACATTTTGCGGAAATCTACCCCGACGAAGGCGCCGCTCTCGCGGAAGCTCTTTACAAAACGCAGAAGTATATCGTCCGCAAAGAACTTTACGAAGAACACAAACGTGTTGACGGACGCGGACTTGAGGAAATACGTCCTCTTTACGCTGAAGCCGGTCTTATTCCCCGTGTTCACGGTTCCGGTCTTTTCTCAAGAGGTCAGACGCAGGTGCTTACGATAGCAACGCTCGGTTCTCTCAAAGACAGTCAGACTCTTGACTCGATTGACGAAGAGGCGACAAAACGCTACATGCATCACTACAACATGCCGGGTTACTCGACAGGTGAAGCAAAGGCTGTCCGCAGCGCAGGCAGACGTGAAATCGGTCACGGCGCGCTTGCAGAACGCTCGCTTGAGCCGGTCCTCCCATCGGTTGAAGAATTCCCTTACGCCATAAGACTTGTTTCAGAAGTTCTTTCTTCCAACGGATCGACATCGCAGGGTTCAGTTTGCGGAAGTACGCTTGCGCTTATGGATGCCGGCGTTCCCATCAAACGCCCCGTTGCAGGTATCAGCTGCGGACTTATCACAGGCGAAGACGGCGGATGGCTGACAATGGTGGATATTCAGGGCCTTGAAGACTTCTTCGGAGATATGGACTTTAAAGTTGCCGGAACGATGAACGGAATAACATCGATTCAGGTTGATATAAAAGTTGACGGTCTTACATACGAAATAATCGAAAATGCTTTTGAACAGACAAGAAAAGGCCGTGAGCACATAATAAACGACATTCTCCTGAAAGCAATCCCCGCTCCGCGTCCCGAACTTTCCAAATATGCTCCCAAGATAATGACATACAATATTCCGTCTGACAAGATAAGCGAAGTTATCGGAAAACAGGG
>CAMZEM010000112.1 GCA_947305805.1 uncultured Clostridia bacterium
CATCGACCCGTGAAGACGTCGCATATATCCGCTATATAAGAAAACCCGAAGAAAATTGCAATTCATCCGAAACGGAGTAAGATAAAATGAACGAAAAAACACCTGCCGAATACGTCAACCCGTTTATAGGTACCGTAGGACATCTCCTTACCGGCACCCGCCCGAAGGTAATGCTGCCTCACGGAGCGGCGCAGATTTTCCCCAACGTTTCTCCCGTACAGCACGATTATTATTTCTCCGATAAAATCGTATCTTTTCCTGTCGGTCCAATTGAAATAATGTTTGCAAACGAAAATGCAAACTGTTTTTCCGACGCCGTTTCGCATTTCGATATGAGTACAGTAAGCTCACATCCTTACTCTTACGGCGTTTATCTCGAAGATTTCTCTGTTTATGTAGAAGCATCAACTACCAAAAACTGCTATGCCTACAAAATCGACTCCGCAAAAAAGGCATTCATTCACTCCGAACAAATTTCCTCTATCGGTTTTAACGGCAGCGTTCTTTCTGCTAAACTGAAAGGAAGACACAGCCTTTTTATCAGAATTTATTTCCCCGAAGGCGTTATCTTCCGTGCGGTAGAAAACGGAGCTGTAATAACCGGAATTCCCGAAACATGCGTGATTATCGCTTCGGTTTCCAATATATCTTTTGAAAAAGCGGACGAAATTTACGCAAACGAAGCAGAAAACAAAAAGTTTTGCGATATTGTCGAGTCGTCTAGAAATACATGGAACGAACTTCTCGGTAAAATAACCGTAAACGGCGGCACAGAGGATATGAAAACCGTTTATTATACTTCTCTTTACCGTTCATTCGGCAAAATGACGGATATGAGCGAATACGGTGAGTATTATTCGGGATACGATAAAAAAATACACAAGGGAGACGGCTTTTACTGCGGCGATCAGCTTTGGGACAGTTTCCGTTCCATGCACCCGCTGCAGTTGCTTCTTGAACCTGAAGTTCATAAAAAAGTTCTTGACAGCTATGTGGAGATGTATAAACAGTCGGGAGCAATGCCTTCGTTCCCCGGTTTTGAGGGCGATTCTCCCGTAATGCTCGGTTTCCACGCCGCAGCGCTTTTTGCCGACGGGCTTGCAAAGGATATAGAAGCCGATTACGAAACCGCATATGAGGGAATTTACAGAAACGCCACGCAGGTTACAATGCTTCCCTGGGTAGCCGATAAGCCCGCAACCGAGCTTGACCGATGCTATTACGAAAAGGGTTATTTCCCGGGTCTTGAACCGGATAAAGAGGAATATATTCCCGAGGTCCACGATTTCGAAAACCGGCAGTGCGTTGCTGTAACTCTCGAGCACGCTTACGACGACTGGTGCGTCGCGCAGATAGCAAAGCATCTCGGCAAAGAAGACGATTACCGCCTGTTTATGAAACGTTCGAAAAACTACGTAAACGTTTACAATAAAGAAATCGGATTTATGGCTCCTAAAAACATAAACGGCGAATGGATAAAAGATTACGATCCTATGCTGAGCGGAGGGCAGGGGGGACGTGCCTATTTTGCAGAATGCAACGCATACACGTTCAATTTTTCCGTCTGGCACGATATAGAAGGTCTTGCCGGGCTTATGGGAGGAAAAGATTCCCTTTGCAACCGTCTTGACGAGCTTTTCGCCACTCCCTGCCTGCCAAACAAGTATACGTTCCTTCGTCAGTTCCCCGATTCAACCGGACTTATGGGTATGTTCTGCATGGGCAACGAACCGAGTTTTCATATACCGTTTTTCTACAATTACTGCGGAAAGCCCTGGATGACGCAGAGACGTATGCGCACGATAATGGACCTCTGGTTTACAAATTCACCGCTCGGTATCTGCGGCGACGAGGACGGCGGCGCAATGTCTTCATGGTTTGCTTTTTCTGCGGCCGGTATTTATCCCGTATGCCCCGGCAAGAGCGAATATACGCTGTCTTCTCCGGTTTTTGACAGCATAGTAATAAAAGTCCGCGGCGGTGTCTTCAGAATTATTGCGGACGGCGCGGGAAGCGGCAAACGCTATATCCGTTCAGCATATCTTAACGGAAAAGAACTGCAAAGACCGTTTATCGACCACAAAGATATCGTGTCGGGCGGCGAACTTATACTGGAAATGAGCGACGTTCCGAACCGCGAATGGGGTATAGAATAATAAATATCTAAAAAAATAAATCTCCGTTTTCACAATATATGAAAACGGAGATTATTTTATTTATTTGTATCAGTTTACCGTTTCAAGGCGGATCGTGTTCGTGTTTCCCGATTTCCCGTTTGTCTGTCCGCCCGTAAGTATAACGTTGTCACCCTTCGAAAGACCGAAAACCTTTTTCGCCTTCTGTACGGCATGGTAAAACATTACGTCAACCGAGTTGAATTCCTCACTCAAAACCGGAGTAACTCCCCAGCTGAGATTCAGCTTTCTCCACGCTTTTACGGATGTCGTCATTCCTATAATATCTGCCGGCGGTCTGAATCTGCTTACCATTCTTACCGTCATACCCGAGAGTGAGCTTATAACAATTCCTTTCGCCTTCGTGTCAATTGCCATTGCGCAGGTTGCGTGCGAAACTGCGTCGATATTGTTCTTTATGTGGTATTCCGTCGTTGCAAACTGTCTTGCATAATCTATTGCTTTTTCCGTACTTTCGGCAATTTCCGCCATGTTTTTAACGGCTGTAACGGGGTATTTGCCGCTTGCGGTCTCTCCGGAAAGCATAATGGCGGATGATCCGTCGTATACCGCATTCGCAACGTCCGATATTTCCGCTCTCGTCGGACGCGGTTTTTCAATCATCGATTCAAGCATCTCCGTTGCGGTAATTACACGTTTGCCCAGAAGACGGCATTTTTTAATCAGATATTTCTGTATGGACGGTACTTCCACAAACGGAATTTCAACGCCGAGGTCGCCTCTTGCAACCATTACTCCGTCTGTAATCTCGCAGATTTCGTCTATATTGTCAACACCGGAACGGTTTTCTATTTTTGCAATTATATCTATTTCGTTTCCGCCGTTTTCGTTTAAAAATTCTCGGAGGTTGGCAACGTCGCTTTTTGTGGAAACGAAAGAGGCGGCAATAAAATCAACGCCGTTTTCAATGCCGAAAAGAATATCCTTCTTATCCTGTTCGCTCAGATAATCGCCCTTTAACGTATGATTGGGAAAATTCATGCTTTTCCTGTCCGATAGCTCGCCGCCCACAACAACGTCGCAGTAAACCGTATTGTCCTTTATTTCTTTTACTCTGAAAGATAAAAGACCGTTATTTACAAGTATGGTATCTCCGATATTTACTTCGTTGGCGAGGTTCTTGTAGCTTACCGATACCCTTTCGCTGTTTCCGACACATTCATCCGCGGTAAAGGCAAAAGTGTCTCCGTCGTTGAGAAACACCTTTTTGTTTTCAAATGTCGAGATCCTGTATTCGGGACCTTTCGTATCAAGCATAATCGCAATCGGCAAATCAAGCTCATCACGGACTTTTTTAACCGTATCCATCAGCTTTTTGTGATATTCGTGCGTCCCGTGCGAAAAATTAAATCTCGCTACGTTCATCCCCGCTAGACACATCCCTTTAAGGGTTTCCTCGTCTTCACATGAAGGACCGATAGTGCAGATTATTTTTGTTTTTCTCATTTTCGCTCACTCCGTTCTTTCGGATTATTGCGTTTTCAGTCTTTCCAGATAAAATGAAAGTTAATCGATTCTCCTCCGTCAACAATTATGTTCTGTCCGGTACAGAATCTGTTCGTAACCGTCATAAAATATATCCATTCCGCTATCTCGCGCGGTGCAGCCCACCTTTTCAGAGGAGTTTCATCCATTACTTTCGCCCAGAGTGCGGGATCGTTTAAAACACAGTCGTTAAGATGCGTTATAACTCCACCGGGGTCTATGCTGTTGCAGGTAGCTCCGTATTTCGCTATTCTGAAAGCAACGTTTTTCGTGTAGGCCGTTACTCCGCCCTTGCTCGCGCAGTATTCGGGAAATTCCGCCCCCGTATGCCCACATGCGGACCCTATGTTTAAAACGGATTTTATCTTCGGCTGTATCGCATATTTTTCGGTTACCGCAATAAGCGCTTTAAGATTGGTGTCTATATCGTCTTCGTTCTGCGTTCCCGCACTGTTTACAAGTATTTCAATGTCGGAAAGGTCCGGCAGCATATCCGTATTGCGAATATCGCAGAGATAATGCGAATACAGACTGCTTTCTATGCTTTTTTCAAGCCTGTCTATGCCTGTAACCGTATGCCCGTTTTCGATAAAATATTCTGCGGCGGCTTTGCCGATTCCCCGCGAAGTTCCCGTTATCAATACCTTCATATTACTGCACTTTCCCGATAAATTCAAAATACTCTTTGCCTACGTTTTCCTGTTTCCACTTCTTTGTTATTCTGTATCCGATAGGGGAGAATACCGCTTCCATCAGCAACTCCGCCACCGCGCCCGTCAGCGCGCAGGTAACGCACTGCAATATTGTCCAGTGAAATCCGTCCCAGAAAATCGGAGCGAAAATAACGAAAACAATTATCGCAAATATGATATTATCCGCAAACTGTCCTATAAAAGTTGAAATATACGATCTTGCAATAAACTCGGCTTTTCCGTCGGGGTTATTTTTGAAACACTTTCCGATGAGCCAGTTGATGCGGTTATTTATAAATGCCGAAGCAATAAATGCAACCGTGCTTCCCAGAAGAATAAACCACGTGCCTCCGAGAATGCCGTCAAGCGCGGTATAGTCGTCAGCGTCCGACGGAATAATGCTTACAATAAAGAATATCAGGCAAACAAGAAGATTTATAACCGCGGCAAGAATAGCCGTAATATTCGAAGCTTTCGGACCGAAATACTTTGTAATTATATCCATGCAGAGAAATGACAGCCACGAAACGGTAATTCCGCCGTCCAGAGCCAGCCATTCCGTCTGCACAATCGTTTTATTTGCAAGCAGATTCATACATACAACGCTTACCGCAAATAACGCAACTACCGTTGACGGTATCGAACGCAGAAGCATTTTAACGTTTGTATATTCCTTCTTCAACCTGTTGTTTTCCACTTTACCGTATCTCCGTTTACTGAATTACAAGCTCTTCGCCTTTTACGATGCGTATGCATTCGTCAAGCTCTTCTTTGGACATCGAACCGTCAACCTGTCCCACAAGGTTTCCGTTTTTATCGATAAGAAACGTCATCGGTATATACATAATACCGTATTTTTCCGATGCAACTCCCGTTGTATCAAAATATACCGGAAACGTGAACCCCTGAGATTTAACGTATGCTGCCGCCGATGACTTTTCGTCAGAGGAGCTTGTCGTAACGTTTACCATCATAAAACATATGTCGGGATTGTCCTTGTATGCCTGTTCAAAATGCGGCATTTCGCTCTTGCAGGGACCGCACCAGCTCGCCCAGAAATTCAGTAAAAGCGGTTTTCCTATGCAGTCCCACAGCTCAACCTTGTTGCCTTCCGCATCAAACACTGTGAAATTATCAACGGAATACTCTTTTTTATCCTTATTGTCCGTATTCTCCGAAGTT
>CAMZEM010000113.1 GCA_947305805.1 uncultured Clostridia bacterium
GCTTATCAACACGCTGCTTGGAATGAGGATAGATATAAAAACAGGAAAGCCCATACTTGCAAATGTTTTCGGCGGACTTTCCGGTCCCGCGGTTTTGCCTGTTGCAATAAGAATGGTTTATCAGGTTTCGCATGCGGTTAAAATCCCCGTAATAGGCATGGGCGGAATAATGAATGCGGAAAACGTTATTGAGTTTATGTATGCGGGCGCAAAAGCGGTAATGATAGGCACGGCTTCGATAATCGATCCCGCAGCGCCGTACAAGATATTAAAAGAATACGAAAAGCTTGCCGAAAGCGGATTTCTTAAATGATTTGCAAAGATATTATCAGGCAGAATCTTAAAGGAAGCGCACAAAAATACGATATTTCCGTATTTGAATCAGTAACTTCTACCAACACCCTGCTTAAAGAAATGGCAGCAAACGGGGCACCTGACGGAACCGTGATTATTGCGGAAAGTCAGACAGCGGGAAAAGGAAGAATGGGAAGAAGTTTTTTTTCTCCCGCGGGAACCGGAATATATATAAGCATGCTTATCAGATCGGATACGGATACGGAAAAAGCTGTTTTTATCACGGTGCGCGCCGCAGTTGCCGTATGCATGGCAATTAAAAAAACGACAGATAAATCACCCCGGATAAAGTGGGTAAACGATGTTTTTCTGAATGATAAAAAGGTGTGCGGAATATTAACCGAATCTGCGGCAGAAAACGGAAAAATAAAATATGCGGTAATGGGGATAGGAATTAACGTATTTGAACCCGATAACGGGTTCCCCGCAGAGATAAAAGACACCGCTGGCGCAATATGCAAGAATATCACACCTGATTTGCGTGAAAAAACAGCTGCAGAATTTCTAAATTATTTCTCATCACTTTGTGATGACGACAGGGTGTTTGAAGAATATAAAAGCAGAAGTTTTGTAACCGGTAAAAGTGTTGAAATAGTCAATACGGCAACCGGAAAAACTTATTCCGCAACTGTTTTGGATATAGACAGAAAATGCCGTCTCGTAATTGAAGACGGCAACGGAGAGATAAAAACGCTTTCCTCGGGAGAAATAAGGATAATAATATGAAAAGCATAACGGAAGACCGTTATGCTTTTACATTAAACGAGAAATAATGCTGTTTGAAACAAGAAAGCCCCGATTTGTTAAAGAGATACCTCCCCGTTCGTTATATTTTGCCAATGATGATGAGACAATACCGTTTATAAATCTTTCTTTTTCTTTATTCTGACAAATTGGTTTTAGCATATCGCCGTCTATACCGTCTGCAAGACGAAGGGAAAGCATTATTTTTTCAGCGGTAAGATCCGAATCGTCAAGTGTTTCTTCGATACTGTAAGTTACGGTTCCCCTGTTTTTAATATACTCATCGGTTGTGCAACCGATACGGTATCTGTGAATGCCGTCAAAGCCGCAGGCGGAAGGACCGAACGGAAGATATTTCTGCTGAGTCCAGTAACACATATTATGTATGCATTTTTTGCCTTTTTTTGCAAAATTAGATATTTCGTAATGTTCGTAACCTGCTTGTTCGAGTTTATCGCACGCCATGAGATATGCCTGAGACGAGAGTTCGTCGTTAAAAAGGCCGTACTTATCAAAAAGCGGTGTTCCGTTTTCCGGAGTAAGGATATAAGCCGAAATATGTTCGGGAGAAAGCGAAATTGCGGTTTCAAGCGTGTTTTCAAGTTTTTTCAGATGGTTTTCGCCCGGCAGCGCGAGCATTAAATCGATATTGATATTGTCTGCTCCGAAACCGCGAAGAGCGTAAAAAGCATCTTTTGCCTGAACAGCATTGTGTAGTCTGCCGAGAAGTGACAGTTCTTCGTCGTCAAAAGACTGGACCCCCATACTGAAACGTGTAAAGCGCTTTATAAGCGCGTAATCAAGCAGATTTCGAACGCTTTCGGGATTAAGCTCGGTTGTCACCTCTGCATCTGAAACGTCAAAAACGGCATTCAGTGCGTCGAGAATGCGTGTAAATTGAAATGCCGATAAAACAGACGGGGTTCCGCCTCCGAAAAAAACCGATTTCAGTTTTTCGCCGTAAGTTTCGGTAGCTTTTATCTGATTTACGAGCGCGGAAACATATTCATCGATTTCCGAATCATTTGCAGAGGCGGAATAAAAAGCGCAGTAGCTGCATTTTCTTTTACAGAACGGAATATGAATATATGCAGAAAAAGACACGTTATAAGTCCTCCTCCACAATCGTTTCCCATTCTGCGTAAAGATTGTTGTAGTTTTCTGTAAGAGTCGCTATCTGTTCGGATATTTCAAGCATTTTTTCGTAATCGTCCGAGAGACTGCCGTCTGACAGTTTTGCTTCGAGTGAGCGTTTTTGAAAATCGGTCTTTTCAAGTTCGGCTTCAAGCAATGCTATTCTTCTTTGTCTCTTTCTGCGCTCCGAATCTTCCGCTTTCTTTTTGAAATAATCGTTTTCTTTCGTGGGTTTTGACTGTTCGGCCGGAACAGTCTGTTTTTTTCTTTCAAGCTCGTTAAGATAATTGCCGTAACCGCCGGGATAGTGAATCATGTTGCTTCCCGCGACGGATTCGGTATCTTCCATTGCGAAAATCTGAGTTGCAAGTTTGTTAATAAAATAACGGTCGTGAGATACAACGAGCATTGTGCCGTCATATTCGAGCAATGCATCTTCAAGTGCTTCTTTTGAAGCGATGTCAAGGTGGTTTGTGGGCTCGTCAAGTATAAGGAAATTTGTTTTGCAAAGCATTAATTTCGCAAGCTCCACACGTGAGTTTTGATATTTCCTTGAAAACCTCATCGCCTCTGAAAAGAAAAGTGCCGAGCGCAGAGCGTATCTGTCCGTTTGTCATTGACGGGAAAGAATCGGATATTTCATCAAAAATCGTTTTTGACATATCGAGACCGCTGATATTCTGATCGTAATACCCGTAAACTACGCGCGCGCCCTTTAAGCATCTGCCTTCGGTTGGGGTTAATTCTCCCATAATTATGCGAAAGAGCGTTGTTTTTCCGCAACCGTTCGGCCCGACAATAAAGGCACGTTCTTTTGCTTTAATCAGCATATTGACACCGGAAAAAAGCGTTCTTTCTCCGAAGCGCTGTGTTACGTTTTCCACGATAAGAGCATCCTGCCCCGTTTCAGAACATGCTTTGAAGGAAAACGATACTTCGTCGGGATCTTTTTCGGGCTCTGTTACGGTAGCTTTTATATGCTCTATCTGTTTTTGCTTTGATTTAATGGTTACAAAATTTCTTTCCTGACCGAAACGCTTCTGCTGTTCGATTATACCCTCTATGCGCTCTATCTCTTTCTGTTTTCTGTCGTAATCTCTCTGAGCGGTAAGTCTGTCCAGAGCTTTCTGCTCTTTGAATTTTGTATAATTGCCTTTGTATTCGCGCAGAGTTTCGTTTTCGATTTCAAACGTTTTATTGCAGATTTTATCGAGGAAATAACGGTCGTGTGAAATGACCATTACAGCTCCTTTATAAGAAGCGAGAAAATCTTCAAGCCACTGAATTGCGCGTATATCGAGATGGTTTGTAGGTTCATCGAGTAACAGAAGATCGGAACCCGAAAGAAGTATTTTTGCAAGCAAAACTCTTGTTCGCTGTCCTCCCGAAAGCCTTTCAAGAGGAAGAGTAAGCTCGCTTTCGAGAAAGCCGAGGCCGAGAAGAGTGGCACGGCAGCGGCTTTTGTAAGTCATTCCACCCTCGGCGATATAGCGTTCGGTAAGTTTATGCTGTGTTTCGAGCCATGTTTTATCGGGGAAGAGTTCAAGTTTTTTGTTAAGCTCGTTAAGCTCGTTTTCCATTGCTTCAAAATGGGAGAACAGAGACAGCACTTCTTCCATAGGTGTTTTTTGAGACGTATAATCGCTGTGCTGAGCCATATAAGACACTAAAATACGGCGTTCTTTGTTAACGGAGCCTGATTCAAAATCCTCAAGTCCCATAAGCACACGGAAAAGAGTTGTTTTTCCGCATCCGTTAACGCCGACGACGCCTATTTTGTCATTATTCTCAACACGGAACGAAACGTCCGAAAAAATCGTTCTGGAAGCGAAGGACTTGGTAAGTCCCGAAACGGTAAGAATGCTCATTTTGATTCCTGTTTTTTAGTGAAAATGCCCGTCACGGCAAATACTGCGGCGATACCGCAAAGAAGAGCTGCAACGGATGCGATTATCATAATGGTATCGGAGGGGATACCGACATAAATATCTTTTACAGAGGCAATTACAAAACCCAGAATTGCAGAATAAGACTGCGCGGGATACTTTTTTAAAAGAAAATCAAAAAGACGGATCAAAGCAAGAAGCGCTATTGCGGTAGGAATGCCGACGCAAAGCAAAAAAACGATGTCAAGAGAGGAGAGCGCGGTGTAAAACCTCTCATAAATGCCGAATATTACGAGCATATGGGAGAAGCTTACGCCCGGAACTATTACGGCTATTGCGAGAGCGATACCGCAAATGCAGAAGGCGGGAATTTGCACGGGACTGAAACCGCCCGAAAGCTCAAGAATGCCTTCGGGGATAAAATCGAGCAGAAAGACGCAGACAATTCCGCCCAGTGCGCATAGCAGTGCGGAAAAACTGAATTTCCTGAGTCCTGTTTTTCTGAAAAGCATTGGGATGCTGCCTGCAATTGAACCGATAAAAAACCAACTGACGGGTATGGGAACATAATTTAAAGCAAGAAGGATAAGCTTTGAAAGAGTAACCATTCCGAGAAGGAGAGATATTCCGACGGTTAAAAGAAATATGAAGTTTCTTTTGAAGTTTGAAAACAGATTTGCAACCGCAGAAACAAGTTTATCGTAAATATTGAGAATTATTGCAAGTGTTCCGCCGCTGACGCCGGGAACTGTCATCAGAGAACCGATGGTAAAACCCTTAAGGGCGTATACCGCATGTTCCTTGACCGATTTTTGCATTGGTTATCTCCTGTATATTATTCTTCTGAAATAATTGAGTTTTCCGTTAAGGATATTAAAGGCTTTACGGTTAATTACGAGGAAAAACTCGCCGGGCATTTCGACAAATTCGCCCCCGTACTGTTTTTTATACTGATAAAGCTCGTACATTTTATCGTCTTTTATATTCTCGGTATCGAGACGGAGGGTGCCGCCCATATTGAAAGACGATACTTTCCCGTCAAGCGAATCTTCGAGCATATCTGCATAATTTGCCGTAAGCTTGAGCTCTCTGAGCGCAGCGGAATTCGCGCCGTAAAAATTGTATGCTTTATTGCCCATTTTAATGAAAAAAGATGCGCTGAGATACGGACAGTTTTTATATTTTTCAGCGATTCCGGCACGTTTAATTGTTGCGTCTATCTGTTTTTTGGCTTCCCTTATTTTCGGCTCGAGTCTGCCCCGTTTTTGCTCGGTAGTATCGGGATTTTCGAATTCGTCGGTAAGAGTTTTAAGACGGAATGCTGCCTGTTTTAATACTTCGTCGGTATATGCTTTATCTTTTTCGTAATCGTATTTATAAAGATAAA
>CAMZEM010000114.1 GCA_947305805.1 uncultured Clostridia bacterium
CGTTAACTTTTACTCCGGACAGTTTAGCTGTGATAAAATGTCCGAGTTCATGAATGAGAATCAATACACCGAGAACGATAACAGTGTAAATAATCTGTAAAAGAATCTCCATTTAATCTCCGGTAAGCGTTGTTATATACAAAATACAATAGAATTGCAATGCTGTAAATTTATAAATCCTGTTCCTCTTTTAATTTACGGATTACTTTTTCATACCCGTCAGCCCCGTACATCAGCGCGCGGTTTACGCGTGATATTGTTGCTGTGGAAGCTCCCGTTTTTCCTACAATCTCCGAATACTGCATACCGTCAAGAAGCATTCTTGCAACGGTAAACCTCTGTTCCATGCTCTTTAATTCCGAAACAGTACACAGATCTTCAAGAAAAGCGTAACAGTCATCGGGAGTCTGAAGAGAAAGGATGCCCCGAACGAGTATATCCATTTGTTCGTTTCTGAGTTTATCTATCATGGCGATTTCCCTGTATAATATCAGTTATTTTTCAATTCTTCTCCGCACAGGAACGTTTTCACGTCTTGACTGTTCATACATTTCCTGTCTTCTCTGTCTTCTGAGCCTGTCACGTCTTCTTCTCCGCGCGTTGGAAATAAAGAACAGAAGCACAATCGCGCCTATCAGTATCAGAATAACCGCAAGAATTATAAGAAATACTTTCAACCCTGTCGACAGTCCCTGCTTTTCGGGTATGTTCTCTTCTGAAGACGTTTCGCTGCCGCTGCTTGCGGGTGTTGTGCTTGCGGTTACGGGAATCGGATTTGTGAGTTGTTTTTCCGTGTGTGCCAACGCAAAAGTGCCTATATTCGGATACATATATGAACCGTCCGCAATCGAAAGCGTAACAGACGGATTTATATCATACCAGCTGTAAGTTTCATTTATATTAATCTGAAAAACAACGTCTTCCTCGGAAACGGAAGTATGCCTCAGATAATACATATCGCTTGAAGGACTAACCGCTACAGTTGCAACAACACTGTCGTTTTCAACTATTTTGGAAACGGTGGGTTTAACTTCGTTTACGGTTATCGGGGTTTTTGCAAAATTGTCGTATCCGTAATCGAGCAACGTCCTAAGATCGCTGAATCTGTTTGCACCGCTTGTCGAGCCTAAAACAACGGCAACAAGAGTTTTGTCTCCTCTTTTGGCAACGGCAACACCGGTGTATCCCGCAGGAGCGGTGTAGCCGGTTTTACCTCCTATAATTCCTTCGTAATGCTGCGGATCTGCGCCTTTTATCATGGCAAATCCGGTCGAAATCGTTAAAACTTCACTCTTTTTGTTGTCAGGTGGAATATCGTATATGATTGTGGTGAATATTTTAAGGAATTTTTCGTTCGTAATTGCAAATCTCGTAATCTGAGCCATATCGTAAGCAGTTGTTACGTGATTTTCGTCAGGCAGTCCATGAGGGTTTGTAAAATGAGTGTTTTTTGCACCGAGCTGCGCGGCTCTTTCGTTCATAAGTTCGGCAAAAGCATCAACAGATCCCGAAACAGACTCCGCAATGCAGTTTGCTGCGTCGTTTGCGGACTCAATCATTGTTGCATACATCAGGTCTTCCATGCGTATGTTTTCACCTGCAGTCAGAGCTATATGCATACTGTCCGAGTAATCCGGCTTATCCATAATTGTCGCATCTGCAGAAACAGTTACAACCGTATCGGGGTTGGCGTTTTCAACGGCAAGAAGAACTGTCATGATTTTCGTAATACTTGCTGGATATAACTGCTGATCCATGTTCTTTTCAACAAGAACCTGTCCCGTAGTCGCGTCCATCAAAACATATGCCCCTGCGGTAATTCCTTCCGGAAGCGCAGATACGCCGACGGGAATTATTGATAAAAACATCGCAATTACAGTCATTGCGCAAAGCAGTTTAAATATCTGTCTGTGCATTTAATAATCGTCTCCTGTCATAATATCCGTACTGTCTTTAATTCGGCAGTTTAGCTAATTAACATTATACATTGATATTATAATATATTTTGTCACATTAGTCAAGTGGTAAAATTAATAAATTTACCGCTTGACAATATCTGTTTTATGTTGTATAATGATATTTGTGATATTTTAAACAGTTAAAAATGCATTTTTGGAGGCGAATTATGAATAAAAGGCCAGCCGTATATCTCGCTCTCGGTATCGTTCAGATTATTACCGGTATTTTCGGCTCATTCTTTGTTTTTATCGTTTCCGGCACTTTTATGCTCTTTAAGGCATTTTCAGATTTATTTAAAAACGCTAAAAAACCTCTTCAAATCGTTGTTTCCGTACTTTTTACACTGATTAATCTGTATTACATATACTATTCATCGTTAATGCTCATCTCGGAAATAGACTATGCTTCATTCCGTCCCGAAACGTGGATAATAATTCCCATTTCGCTTACTCTGATTGTTTTTATAGCGCTGCTTCTGTTTACGGCAGACTCAGTATCCGATGCGGAAAAACCGCTCGGTAACGGATTATTATCCCTGATTGACAGTTCTGTCGAGGATTTTACCGTTTTTGCCCTGGTGTTTATCGGGTGGATCGGTACTTATGTCTTTGAATTCTTTTTTGAATACGCCGCCGCATTCTGCATTACGGTATGCGCGTTGAAAAATATTTATGACCTTGTTTTCACCAAACAACAAACACAAACCACAACCACACAACATTCCGCAGAGGAAAACTCACTTCCGGAAACGGAGCAAACAGTAAAGGAAACGTGATATGTTCGAAAAAAATATCGGTATAGACCTCGGAACCGCTTCGGTTCTGATATATGTTAAAGGTAAGGGTATAGTTTTGCGCGAACCCTCGGTAGTTGCTATTGACAGAACGACGGGAAAAATCCTCAAAGTAGGGGTAGAGGCGCAGGAAATGCTCGGAAGAACTCCGGGAAACATCCTTGCTATCCGTCCGTTGCGCGACGGCGTAATATCCGATTACGAAACCACCGAGCGCATGCTCAAATACTTTATAAAACGCGTTAACGGTCATTCGATTTTCAGACCGAATATCGTAGTATGCATTCCTTCAAGGATTAACGAAGTAGAAGAGCGTGCCGTACGTGACGCCGCTCTTAACGCAGGCGCAAAATCCGTAGAACTTATCGAAGAACCTATGGCAGCAGCGATAGGTGCGGGCATAGATATTTCCAAACCGCGCGGTGTAATGGTAATAGATATCGGCGGCGGTACCGCAGATATTGCCGTTATTTCTCTCGGCGATGTCGTCGTTTCCGAAAGCGTTAAAGTCGCCGGTGACAGGTTTGACGAAGCGCTCGTAAAATTCATCAGAAAAGAATGGGGAATTCTCATCGGTGAACGTACTGCCGAAGATATAAAAATAAGAATCGGCTGCGTATCTCCCCGTCCCGAAAAACTCTCTATGACCGTTCGCGGCAGAGACCTCTCCTCAGGACTTCCGCGTGAATTCACAATTACATCCGAAGATACTATGGAAGCGTATCAGGAGCCCGGAAGAAGTGTCGCCGAAGCTACTCACGACGTTCTTTCCAGAACTCCTCCCGAGCTTATAGGTGATATTTCGCTTGACGGTATTATTATGACCGGAGGCGGAAGTCTTTTATACGGATTCGATAAAATGATTGCCGAATATGTCGGAATACGTGTTGCGGTTGCCGACGATGCGGTATCATGCGTTGCAAAAGGAACGGGCGCTGCACTTGAACTTGTCAGCGACTTGTCTTCCATTAAGGCAAACTCCCCGAATAAAAAACTCTGGGGCTGATACAAAAAAACAAATAATAAAACTAACCCCGAAAGCGTAAACTGCTTTCGGGGCTTTTGATTTTTTATGTTCTATTTTTTCTTTTTTCTTTTTTCGTAATCGTCCTCTATTTCTTTTTTCCTATTGCATCGCTCAGTACTTCAAAATTAAGTCTTGTTCCCCGTTTATCCGCCCTGTAGTTTACGGCACGGTCCGCTCCGATACCGAAATTTCTCGCGGTTTCAACAGCGTCGATATTTGCGCCGAGGAATAAAAACTCCCAGCCGTATTTTTCTTTTTGTTTTTCAATCATAGTCTTAACTGTTTTGCTGTCGTATTCTCTGCTTGCGTTTTCCATTCCGTCTGTGGTGATAATAAATATCGTGTGCTCAGGAACGTCTTCTTTTCTTACGTACTTATGTACGTTTGCTATATGATGTATCGCACCTCCGATAGCGTCAATCAGCGCGGTGCATCCTCCGACCGTATAATCCCTGTCTGTCATCGGTTCGATTTTCCTTATATCAACTCTGTCGTACAATACTTCGCTTGTGTTGTCGAAAAGCACAGTCGACACAAGCGCTTCTCCTTCCTCTTTCTTTTGCTTTTCAATCATCGAGTTGAATCCGCCGATCGTATCGCTCTCAAGTCCGCTCATTGAGCCGCTCCTGTCAAGAATAAATACAATCTCCGTTAAGTTTTTCTTCATTTTAATATCCTCCGTAAAATATAATATAGCTGCTCGGTTTTTTTACCTTGCAGCTATATTATACACTTTATTCTTTTCCTTGTGGTCGCTTTTAAAGCGACATTTATTAATCCGACATGTCCGAGTCTGTCTGAATGTGGAAAGAGAAATCGGGATATTCCTTTTGAACGTCTTCCGTTAATACCTTCAGCGCTTCTTTTCTTGCAATATCAAAGCTTATAACAACGTCAAACCTTGCGGTTTTTTCTGCCGTATCAACGTAAAACCCGTGCAGCTGAAGCGCCCAGTCGTGAGAAAGGACGATTTTCTGTATATTGTTTCTCATCAGCGCCGCTTCATCGTCGCTGGTGTTGAATGAATAAACACCGACTCCCGTAAGTATAACGCCTGTTCCTCTGTAAACGGTTGACTCTATTTTTCTCGTCAGTTTGTCTACTTCCTCAACCGTCATTGTATCCGGGAGTTCAATATGCACGGAAGCGTAGTTTTTGTCGGGACCGTAATTGTTTATAATCAGATCGTATGCTCCGCGGACTTCCGGCTCGTCATTGATTATTCTTTTTATCTCTTTCGTCAGTTCCCCGTCGGCTCTTCTTCCGAGTATATCGGCAAGCGTGTCAGTTATCATTTCAAAGCCTGACTTGATAATCATTACAGAAATCAGCACGCCGACGTACGCTTCGAGTGAAATCCCGAAAATCTTGAAGATCAGCGCAGACGCAAGTACGGATGACGATATTATGGCGTCAAAAAGAGCGTCCGACCCTGATGCGGAAAGTGCTCCGGAAGATGCTTTCTTGCCCTGATTTTTTACAAAAAGTCCAAGTATTATCTTTACTGCAACTGCGACTCCGATTATAATAAGAGATACGGTCGAATAGTCGGCTTCCTCGGGGGTAATTATCTTTTTTATGGATTCAATAAGCGAAGTAATACCGGCATATAAAACGATGGCCGATACAATCATTGCGCTTAAATATTCAATTCTTCCGTGTCCGAAAGGATGCTTTTTATCG
>CAMZEM010000115.1 GCA_947305805.1 uncultured Clostridia bacterium
GAATCATCGGCAGAAGACACGGAGAGATGAACGTGACTATTCCTTCCAGAAATGCTATGAAATACTGCGTTTCCCTCATCTCCTCCGCATATTTTATCTATTATATTATATCATACAATATCCTGTTCGTCAAGTGATGTAAAACAAAAAACCTGCAAACGCTTTTGCGTAAGCAGGTCAATTGTTATTTTCTGATCATTTCTATGTGGACTATCCCGTCCTCGTCATATTCTTCGGAATCTTTTACAAACCCGAACTTTTCGTAAAACCCACATGCGTATTTCTGCGCGCTTATGCGAATCGGGCACTTTCCGTAAAACTTTTCAGCGGCCTTAATGCCTTCTTCCATAAGCTTTGCGCCGAGCCCTTTTCCCCGGAAGGGCAGTGAGGTGAAAATTCTTCCGAAAGACACTTCTTCAAACCTTTTACCCGGCGGAACAATTCGCATATACGCCGCAATCTCGCCGTTTTCATCGAAATAGAGGTGGTTACTGAAAAAATCAAGCCCGTCAAGCTCCTGATAAGGACAGTTTTGCTCAACTACAAATACTTCCGTTCTTGCCCGGATTATCGCGTAAAGCTCTTTTGCGGAAAGTCCGTCAAACTCTTTTATAACCGTATTCATTATTACCGTGTCGGACGGAAAGAACTGATGCCCTCTTCGTCATACCAGTTGTAATATACTTCTTTTCCGTCGATAAGCCAGCGCGCCGGATACTGATTTTCCATCCAGTCAAGCGGTCTTGCGTCGTTTTCCTGCACCGAGTTTATCGCCCACGCCTCTCTCAGCTCCGCAAGCTCGTCTTCGCTTAAGACGCCCGGTTTGCACGATACAAACAGCGGGGATCCGCTCTTTGAAAGCACGTCGAGCCACAGGCGGTTAAGCTTCCACGGAATGGGGCCCATAATTCCTACGCAGTCGGCGTCAGCCATATAGAAAATACCGTTCTGAATAAGTCTGAATCCAAGCGTGTTAACACCGAAATTACGCGTTCTGTTCCAGTCCGAACCGCTCGTGTCGTCGCCCGTTCTGTTAAGCTCATACATGCCTGCGCAAAGATGCGAAATCGTGTTGCATCCGATAATAACGCAGTCGTCACCCGCGGCTTCCTTTATCGCACGGTAAAACTCTACCGTTATCTGAGCCGTTGTCTTGCTTCTGTCGTAAAAATGCCATCCGTCTTTCGCATACTGATATTTACAGAATTCCAGCGGCGCAAATCCGCCGAAAGTATCAAATGCGGAATAGTCGTGCTTTATCAGGTCATATCCCCATTCGCGGATATTTCTCGTTACGTTTTTTACGTATTCGATAACACCGGGGTGGGAGGGGTCAAGCTGAACCTTGTTTCCTCCGCGGTCTATCATCCATTCGTCCGTCGCTTCGGGTATTTCGTGCTTTGTGTTTGCCAGATAGCGAACCCATATTCCGGGGCGGACGCCCATTTTGCGCATTTCATCCGCAAGCGTTTTCATATCTCCGAATTTATCGTTGCCGATCCACGGAGCTTCGGTATTGTATTTCTGCCAGCCGTCGTCAATTACCATATACGGAATATTCGCAAGTCCCTTGCACTGCTCAGCAACGATTCTCGTGTCGTTGAGAATATCTTCTCTCGAACTTCTGCCGTATGCGTAATACCAGTTGTTTGAACCGTAAACTTTATGGTCGGGCAGCTTTGAGGTGGGACACATCAGTCTGCAGAATTCTTTTCCCGCGTCAAATGCGGACATATTGCGGTAATCGCCGAATACAACCGTGCAGACGTCAAGCGTCTTTCCCGAAAGAATAACTCCTTCTCCGCCGTTGCGTATATCTGCCCACATCGATACTCCCGCTCCGTCATACTGCCATGTTACAACGGAGAAACACTGAACTTTAACACCGAACCCTTCCGTATATCTTCCTTTAACGTCTTTTACGGAATCCGTGCCGTTCGATACGAGAATATACCACGGCATCATCCTTTCGGGCTCAATTCCCGCCCATCTTAATTCTGCGTAACCGCGTTCATACGTGTCCCCGAGAATTTTAACGGGTTCTTTTCTTTTTTCTTCCCGATTAAAATTCCAGCGGAGACGGATATATTTCAGAGGTGTTTTATCTGCGGAAATCTTAACTTTAAGTTCACCGTCGGCAAGGTTTGCCGTAAGGGTAATATCGTCCTTTGTAAAAGTGCCGTTATACGGCGTTTTTAATGCTTCTTTATCGGTAAAAACCGAAATATGATCGGGCAGTCTGAGTTTCATAAAGTTTCTCCTTTTCGGGTTTTTAAAATGATTATATACCCCGTTACCGTATTTGTCAATACTTTTTCGTTAACACGGCGCAAAATCATTTTATCGGTTCGGATGTGTCCGTCGAATATGCTTTCAGTGACGGGAATACCGCCACGGCAAAAGAGTAAACGATTACAGCCGCGCAGACAGTCAGAATAAGCTCGGGCGACAAATCGGTATAATATCCCGTTTCTGAATATCTGAACTCAACCGAAATACGCAAAAGAGCCGTTGCCGCGATCCCCGCTATAAGCCCCGCCAGAGAAATCGCTACAATCAGCGCTGTTGTTTCAAAGTAAACCGTGATACCCGAATAACCGCAAAGCTTTTTTATCGCCGTTTTTCTGCTTTGCGAGTCGCAGTAGCGCAAAGACAGCATTATTATACATATTGTCAGTATCGCTGAGCCGAGAATAAAAAGATAGTATGTAAAATACGAAAAACTTCTTATATTTCCAACAGTCAGCAGCTCTGCGGCAGTATATGTGTTTTCCTCCGAGGACATATTTTCAAGCTGATTTTTCAACTCCTCAAAAACTCTGTCCGAAACGTGCTTCGAACCTGAATCTATATAAAAAGTCCCGGTCGCATTATCAATTCCGTTATAATATCCGTTCCAGTTTATCATAACCGTGGCGTCAACGTCGCTTGCCGCCCCGTCTTTCATTCCCATAACGCCTATGAGTCTGCATTTTATAATTCTGCCGTTTATTGCGTAGTGATAGTAGTAATAACCTTCCGAAGTTACATTTTCATTAAACGATGTCATACCCAGAACGCACAACGGCTCTTCGGATTTTATGTCTTCTTCCGTAAAAAACCTGCCGGCAATTATATACGGTTTCGGATAATTGTCTCCTTTTGTAAAAACCACGCGAACCTTGTCGTCTTTATATGCGGCGTCGAGCTTGTCGTCAAGGGCGTTGTAAAAAACGAAATCTCCCGAATACTCTTCCGGATGCAGTTCCGCATTTTCTTTGTAATTTGCCTGACTTTTCGTTATTTTAAGTCTTACTGCATTCTGCGAGTAATAATTATTGAAATAAAGATTGTTTATGTCGTTTTTCTTCGCCTGGTTTATCATAACTATAAAGAAAAACGTCATTACTGCAAACATAAAAACAAGCAGAACGGTTTCAACTCTTATTCTCTTCATAACTTCATTACTCACCGTCCTTTATTATGGAAACTATATCCGTTTTTCTGACGGTAAAATAACAGAGAGCCGCGCATACGATTGCAAGCGCGATGCCTAAAATAAGCAAATAGACGTAAAGCCCGGGATTGTATACCGATTTTATTATGTTAAAGAGTCTCGTTCCCCCGTAACTGTCCGGGAAAAGTAGAATGATCAGCGGAATATGGCTTAAACAGAGCGCGGTGGCAAAATGAAGAGTTATATCAAAAACAGCCATCAAAACTATATCTTTTACCGTCCGTCCGGTAAGCATATATATCGCGTATGCTTTTTTGCTGCGGTTGTATTTGTTCAGCTGAGTTATTACTATCGCAAAAAAAGTAAATACGCCCACAAGCGCAGACATTACCGAAAGCCCCGTTACCCGTTCTTTCATTATCGATTCCGAAAGCTCAACGCTGTAATCGCTGTTTTGCACGGTATAATATCCGGTAAAGCCGTATTTGTCAAGTATTTCCGTCAGTTTATCCCTTCCGTATTCAAGTTTGCTTCTGTCATAGTAGAACGCAGTAGAATAAAAAAATCTGTTGTGCTGCATAATTGTTGCAGAGGCAACCGCCGAAACGTTGTCTTGAGGAACGTTTGCAATCGTTGGCGTAAGAATCGGTTTTACTATCGTATAATCAAGATTTTCAAGCATGTATGTGCCCGCTGACACGAATGAATTAAAAACAATTGTATCTTTTTCAAGTATGCCTATAACTTTCAGAGGAACGCCTCCGCCAAGGCCTCCTCTGCCTTTCTCATATACGGAATCGTATGTATAAATCAAATCGCCAACGCTGTAATAATCCCCGTATTTATGCCCTAAAATAACCGGGACGGGGTCTCCGGTTTTATAATTAACGTAGTCTTCCTCAGTCAAAAGCCTGCCCTCAGACAGAATCAAATTCGAGTTCCTTATAAAATTTATGTCAACTTCCGCTGCTTCTACGATTACAAATCCTGCGTCTTTATAAAAAGACGGCCACATCTCCAGCGCACGTTCACCCTGCTCAGCATATCCTCGCAGCACATACGGTTCATTGTTTACATCCGAAAAAGGTATTTTTTCGCTTGTGTTGGAAAAACAGTAATCAAGATAACCGTTTTCCCTTATCTCTTCGATCATCTGTTCAAGTTTGAGCCCGTATTCGTAAAGCTCGTCATCCGTTTTATTCGTAATAAACGGATCGTACCCTTGTGTCCTTCCTCCAGATTCAATCTCAAACAGACTGTAATCTGCTGTCCCGAATCTGAATATCGTATGATCCAGATACATTTCGTTTTCCTTTATTGTAACGGATCCGTCGTCAACGTTGTAATAATAAAGAATATAACAAAAAAACAAAATGCAGCAGACGATCAGCAGCACCGTAAGGACGGTTGTTGAAACATTCCGTTTCATGCATCTTAAAAACTCATCAAATGCTGTCACTTAATCACATCCTGTCATATTATAAAAACAGAGGACGCCGTCTCGCCCTCTGTATAAGTTTTAAAGTCTTATCGTTTTTCAAGCCATTTCTGATATTCTTCCGCCTTGATTTGTTCAAGATCCATCACATAATCCGGGTCTATGAGCTGCAGCTTCACATAACAGCAGTCAACTTCCGTTGGATAAGCACGCAGCCTATCATCGTCGTCCGCAAACGGAAAAACGTCTGCGAGAGCGATCGTTATGCCCACTCCGTATTTTTCGCAGTAATATGTTTTTTCCGTTCTCTCGCTGTTGTCTGTATATCCGGCTTCAATAACAGCGTTTATGAAAGAATCGAAATCCTCTCTGCTTATAGCGACTTGTTTGTCGATTCCATCCGCACTTGTCAGTTTGTCGTATTTGAAATAAATGGCTTTGATATCATGGACGAAGGCATTGCCGAAATTATGAAAGACTGGTTCCGGATCGGGAAAGTCGTATAGATACATACTTG
>CAMZEM010000116.1 GCA_947305805.1 uncultured Clostridia bacterium
TCGTAATCGTATTTATAAAGATAAATGGAAACATAATCCTTTAAAGACTGTGCAAACTTTATATAATAACCGAGTTTTCTTCTTCCGAACCCCTTCTTTTCGGTTGTTTCGACAAGAAGATCGTAAAAAATACGGACACCGTATTCGAGTTTTTCGTCCTTGCAAAGCTCAAGAGTTACACCTCTGTCGTGAGAAAACTTAATATCGTTTTTCAAATGAACGGTGAAATCGGAATACATTTTTTTGCGTACTTCATCTATACCGTTTTCGGGAGAAAAAAGAAGACGGTAGTTTGTTCTGGGCTGCAAAACGCCTGTTGTATTCTTTTCATAACCGAGAGATTCAAAAAATGAAACGATATTGTCAGCCTTAACATCTTCAAAATCAACTCTGTAATCGCAGAACGGATCGAATATAACGTACGCTATATGATGTTTTTTGCAGTATTCGGTTAAATATGCGGTAAACTCGGAAACAAGAGTTCTGTTTGAATAATCGCAGACAAATCCCCTTGTTATATATCCGACCGAATACGGAGTTAAGTAGACAGGCAGACACAGCATAAGACAACTGAGAACTATACTGCCGTTATCATCATATCCCGCAAAAGCATGAGGTTTCATAAAAGAGCGGAATGACGCCCAGTATGAGGTCTGCTGAAAAATGCCGTTTTCTATCGCCAAAGAGTCGGTTACGCTGACATCTGTTTTTTCAAATCTGTACATTTCTGTTCCTTATTAACGGATATTTTTATTTGATTCGGCTATTCGGCTATTGCCGCTAAAACCGCATCTGCGTCTTTGCTGATGACAAGGACGAGATCGTTTCCGATTGTTTTGAATTTATAGTTTTTGGATATTTCATATTCGGTGGGATCATACGGCATAAGAGCGTTCATGAGAGACTGAACGTAGACCTCTTCAACGGCCTTTTTAACGGATTCGATAACCGAATTTTCGGTACCGTTTTTAAATCTGATTACGGAAAACGTGGAAGCGGACATTCCGGAACGCTCAGAAAGAACAAAATCTTCGATACTGTCTATCAGTTCGTCGTCTTCGACTCCGTACATATACATTAGAATTTCTTCGGAGTATTCATCGCTTTTATAATTGAATTCAAGATTGGAAAAATCGGCTGCGGCGCATGCCTTTTCAACCGTTATGTCGAGAGCGCCGAGTTTTTCGGAAGATGACGAACAGGATGCCAGGATAATTACGGACAAAACAACCAGGAATAAAGTTAAAGCAAATCTTTTCATAATAATCTCCTTAAAATTATTTTATATTTCAGGCGTATCGGTAAAGTGCGCCGTTAAAGTTTCTGAAGAATCGGTTTCGAAAAGTATTATTTCGTTTTTGCCTGCGCGAAGGAGCTTAGACGGAATGAAGAACGTTTTCTGCGGTCCTGCGGTGACCCAGTATCTTGCAAGGTTAAATCCGTTTACCCAGATCTGACCGCGCGAAAAACCGTCCGGGCGAAGATACGTATCGCAGATAGCGCCGTTAATTTCAAAAACCGAACGAAGAAACGTGGGGCCGCATACGTTTTGAGAGGATTCTTTAAACGGAAGAGATGATACGTTTTGCGGTTCAATGCAATACACATCCCACCCGAAAAGCTCCTGAAATGAATTAAGAATTACAGGACAGTCAAGGCCTTTTCTGTCCATAAGAGGATGACCGAAATTTACTCTGCCGAAAGTATCGATAAAGATTTCAAGAGTGTTTTCTTTTTCGGGGAAAGAGACTTTTACGGTTTTATCGGCATCGTTTCTGTATATAATACCCTGTCTTTTTCCGTTGACAAAAATATGTGCGCGGTCGTGAGGTGCATCTATTGTAAGCGTTGCCTCTTTATAGAATGGAACCGTGGTTTTATAGAGAATAAATCCGTAATTCTGCCCGTACATTTCCATGGGAAGAGCGGATGATGAACTGTGTTTTTTTGAAATGTCGTCAAGACAGTCGAACAGAGAAACCTGTGACGTAAATTTAATATCGGGGTATGCAACAGCGGGTGCTTTCGGGAAACCGGCAGACGGGAAATCGCCGAAGTGTTTTCTTATTATCTTTTGAGTTATACGGTATTTTTCGGTAATATTGCCCGCCTCGTCAAGAAGAGCATCGTAATCGTAACTGGAAACATCGGGCTCGTATTTTCCTCCGTGATTTGCGCCCGCCATCCAGCCGAAAGACGTTCCTCCGTGGAACATATATATATTTACGCTTGCGCCTAAATCAAACAGCCGGTCAAGGCATTTTTCGTAGTCAGACAAATCGCGGACGTGATGTTCTTCACCGAAATGATCAAACCAGCCGTTCCAGAATTCGCCGCACATAAGAGGCATATCGGGCTGAAATTCTTTAAGGCAGTTAAGATCCTCATCGGGCCATCCGCCGAAATTGGCCACTTTAAAGACATCGGGAAGCGTACCGCCGTTAAGATGGGTAAAAGTTCCGCCGTCTGACGTAAACATCGGAACGGTTACGCCTAAATCGGTCATAAGGTCTTTAAGAAAACGAAGATACGATTTGTCGTTACCGTAGCTGCCGTATTCGTTTTCTATCTGAATCATTATTACGGGTCCGCCGTTATCGCACTGATATTTTGCGAGCTTAGGTATAAGGACTTTATAATAATCGGTTACTTTTTTGAGATATTCGGGACATGAGCAGCGGACATTGACGTTTCTGTTTGCAAGAAGCCATGCGGGAAGCCCTCCGAAATCCCATTCGGAACAGATATAGGGGCTCGGACGCAGAATTACATGCAATCCGAGAGATGCGGCAATTGAGATATACCGCTCGACATCGGCTATACCTGAAAAATCGAACTCCCCTTCCCTTTTTTCGTGTATATTCCAGGGAATATACGTTTCAACGGTATTAAGTCCGCAGGCTTTGAGTTTTTTAAGTCTGTCTTCCCAGTAGTCCGGAAGAATACGGAAATAATGCATTGCTCCGGACAGAATTGTTATTTTATTATTATCGAAAAAGAATCCTTCTTTGCGTATCTCAAAACGAGACATATTTCGCCTCCGAAATGCGTATATTTCCGAACAGTATTTTACCATAACGAATGTATTTTGTCAATATAAAAAAATGAAACACCGAGTAATCGGTGTTTCTGTTTTTTAAAATAAGTTATTTGCCTACAAAGCTTGCGGCAACATCTGCTGCGGTTGCGGCATCGGGGGTATAGGCATCGGCGCCTATCTGTTTGCAGAAAGAATCCGTAAGGGGTGCGCCGCCTACCATTATTTTAACCTGATCGCGTATACCTGCGGCAACAGCGCAGTCTACAACTTCCTTCATGGCTCCCATTGTAGTGGTAAGAAGAGCTGAGCAGCAGATTATCTGGCAGCCTTCGTTCTTTGCTGTTTCAACAAAGGTTTCCGGCGCAACGTCCGTACCGAGGTCTATAACTTCAAAACCTTTGCCTTCAAGCATCATCTTAACGAGGTTTTTACCTATATCGTGAAGGTCGCCCCTTACTGTGCCGATGCAAGCCTTGCCTATCGGTTCAACGCCCGAAGCGGCAAGAAGCGGTTTTAATATCTCAGTACCCTTATTCATAGCTCTTGCGGCAACGAGAACTTCGGGAACGTAAACTTCGTTTTTCTGGAATCTTTCGCCTACAACGTTCATACCTGCAAGAAGACCTTCTTCAAGAATCTGCTTTGCACTTACGCCGTCGTTTAAAGCCTGGGTTACAAGCTCAACAACGATTTTTGCTTTACCTTTTATCAAATTTTCCTTGATATCGTCAAGAATGCTCATAATATATACCTCTTTTTTTAAATCTGACTGAATTATACAGAAAATTGCCTTGAATGTCAAGGCAATATTTTGTCATCATTTGAAATATTTTGCTATTTTTATAATATTTCGCAAAATAATATCAGATTATTATTCCATTCGCTGCCACTCGGAGCCGTCGGGACGTATTTTATAAATACGGTTTTTATCCTTGCGGTTTTTATAGTATATCCATCCGCCCGCAACGTTAATGTAGGAGGTGTCGTCATTGTTAAGAACGGTTTTCCCGGATCCGTCTTTATTCATTCTGTAAAGTCTGTTTCGGTCTGAGTGATTGCTGTAAAAGATATAATCGCCCAAAACATTTAAATAATAGCAACTGTCTGTGCAGAGCTTTTTTTTATTTGAACCGTCGGTATTCATAACGTAAACCGAGTTTCCGTCGGAACCGTTACAGTAATAAAGCTTTCCGTCGCTGAAACAGAGGAATGATGAATCGTCGTTGTTAAGTTGTTTTAAGTCCGTACCGTCGATATTGACAGAATAAACTCTGTCCTTTTTGCTGTAATTCCTGAAATATACGGTATTTCCGACGATATAAATATCACGGGCGCCGTCTGCGATAAGACGTTTTCTTCCGCTTCCGTCTACCGACATTCTGTATAGGCCGTATCGGTCGCTGCGACTTGAGTAATAGACATAATTGTCCCTTACGGTAATAAAACACGAAATATCGTTATTTAACGCTTTTCTTGCGGTACCGTCTCTCCTGATTCTGTAAATCCGGCAGTTATCGGCGAGATTGCAGTAATAAATATAATTTCCGTATGCATAAACGGAAAAGCACTCGTCATAACATATACGTTTAACAGCACCGGAATCTGGATACATTTTGTAAAGACATCCTGCGTCGTTGCCGTTTGCAAAAAAAATAAGGTCATCATCGCTGAAAAACAGCCCGTCATTAACGGTATTACCGTTCATTCCGTTTAAAACGGCGGATGTCTCTGAGAAATAATTGTTGATTTCGTTTTGTATTGAAATGAAACGGGTATCATTATCGGAAAGAAATGAGAGCTTTTTATTGTCGCTCAGTCTTTTCAGGAGAAAATCTCCTAGCATGGGAGAGACATTGTTGAATATTTCCGCAATAAGTTCGTTTGGAGCAGTTTCCAACTCTTCGTCACTGAATTTACGTGCAAAAACGGCAATCATATTGTCGTTTATATGATTTTGATATTTCATTCTTGCTTCGTAAACACGCAGATCGTATGCGCGGATATCGTCCGCTTTTACGCAAAGAGGATCGGCAAGAGCGGTAATATCGTTACCGAATGTCCAGCCGCACTGATCGCAAAAGGCTGTTTTATCGGTTAATATTTTGCCGCATACAGGACACATCAGCATTGTAATTATCTCCTTTTAATGTATACTATGTAAATATACATTATAAATGTGGCGTAAATATAAATAAAAATTCAAAATCAGATAAAATATGAGAATAAAAGACAGTATTGTTCACCAAAAATAAAACCGCAAAGGATTTTACTTTGCGGAAATAATATGAATATCTTTTATTTTCTGCGTTTT
>CAMZEM010000117.1 GCA_947305805.1 uncultured Clostridia bacterium
ATCTTGTTTACAACAATTATTATTTTATGTCCGAGATCAAGCGCCTTCTGCAGCACAAACCTCGTCTGCGGCATCGGTCCTTCAAACGCGTCTACAAGCAAAAGAACGCCGTTTACCATTTTAAGTATGCGCTCAACCTCGCCTCCGAAGTCCGCATGGCCCGGAGTATCCACAATGTTTATTTTTGTATCCTTGTAATGGACCGCGGTGTTTTTAGCGAGAATAGTAATTCCGCGCTCGCGTTCAAGATCGTTTGAGTCCATTACTCTGTCGACTACTACCTGATTTTCTCTGAAAACGCCGCCCTGCTTGAGCATTTCGTTTACAAGCGTCGTTTTGCCGTGGTCAACGTGGGCGATTATGGCAACGTTCCTGAGATTTTCGCAGATCATAAGTGTTTATCTGTCCTTTCGGTTTATAAATATCACAACTGTATATTTTATCATACGTACTGCCGTTCTGTCAATAAAAAACTGTCAGATTTCGCAAAATTTTTACGATTTTTTTCAAACAGTTACGCCTTTAATGCACCGTTTTTATCCGTTATCAACGGGTTCGCTCGAAACCCAGTAATATGTCCCGTTTTCCGCAAGCGCAAATGTATGTTTGTATGTCTTCATCAGATTTCCGAAAACATCATAGTCAAACCGTCCAGAAAACAGATCCTCCCCGCGCTTTCCCGTAAAACTGTCACTGAAATTCTTTGTCGCGTCAGCTGTGTATTCATATGGTATTCCGTCACCTTTGCAGAGCAGATCCGTCCTTGCACCGTCCGAGTATGCAGCACTGATATACATATAATATGTTTCTGCGGTTTCATATTCAAAGGAAATGAATTTGTCGTAAACGTATACAAAGCTTCCGTCGCTTTCCGTCTCTGCTTTCAGAAAAACACTGTATCCCGAAATTCCGAAGTCACCGTCGCCGATAGCATTCCAGCGCAGAAATCTGTCGCCGTCAAATTTAAATGCAGTGCCGTCAACAGGATAAAAGTCTTTATATTCAACTTTCGCACCGTTGCCGAACAGAGCTTCTACCGCACAGTCGATTTCTTCGAGCGTATAAACGGTATATTCTATATTTTCCGTAATTACTTCTCCGTTTACATATCCGTACGGAGAATAAACGCCCGCGTCTGCAGTAACCGTTTCTCTTTCTTTTTCGGGAAGTGTTGCAAACGCAAGACTCAAAACATATTCTGCGTCAAGCCCGTCAAAAGTTACGTATTGCGGACGGTAAACCGTATTTACATCGCGGTTTGTCAAGCGAAAAGGAAGAAATTCACAAACTGCGTTGTATGCTTTTCCCGGATTGCCTTCAAGCGTTATTTCCGTCAGATTGTGCTCTTCTTCGGGCAATTCCGCAGAGGTACAGCCCGAAATTAATGCTATCAGAAGTATCAGACAGACTGCCAGGTTTATCTTCTTCATTTGCGGCCTCCCACATTTATTATATCTATAATATTAAACTATTATCAACCCTTTGTCAATGCTTTATATAATTTATATAAGCCGATTTAACACTTTATTCGCAATTTTTCCCTTGATATACCTTTCCTTATGTGATATAATTTATGCGATAATTGAAATTATTCCAAAAGGAGACAGATAAAATGGCAGAAGAATGCACTCATAACTGCAAAACGTGCGGTTCAGACTGCGCAAAAAAGGATAAAACCGATTTCCTTGAAGCGCCCCACGCAATGAGCAGCATAAAAAATGTGATAGGCGTTGTTTCAGGCAAAGGAGGGGTAGGCAAAAGCCTCGTAACCTCGCTTCTTGCCGTAACGATGCAGAGAAGGGGATTTAAAACCGCAATTCTCGACGCGGATATAACAGGTCCGTCCATACCAAAAATCTTCGGCATAAAAGAGCGCGCAACGGGCGACGAAACAGGCCTTTTCCCCGTTGAAACAAAAACGGGCATCAAGATAATGTCGCTGAATTTACTTGTCGACAATCCCGATTCTCCCGTAATCTGGAGAGGACCAGTCATTGCAGGCGCCGTAAAACAGTTCTGGACAGACGTTATCTGGGGCGATATAGACTATATGTTTATCGATATGCCTCCGGGAACGGGAGACGTGCCCTTAACCGTTTTCCAGTCCATTCCCGTAGACGGCACTGTTGTTGTCACCTCTCCGCAGGACCTTGTTACCATGATTGTGGGCAAAGCGGTAAATATGGCAAAACCTATGAATATTCCCATAAAAGCGGTAGTTGAAAATTACAGCTATCTTCTCTGTCCCGACTGCGGAAAGAAAATAAACGTTTTCGGCGAAAGCAAACTTCCCGAGGTTGTAAAACAGTACGGTGTTGAGAACACCGCGCGCATTCCCGTAGATCCCGCAGTTGCAAAACTTTGCGACGACGGACTTATAGAGCTCTTTGTCGGCGACTGGCTCGACAAACTCGCCGATTCACTTCAATAAAGCATAAAAACCATTTTAGGAGGATATTGTTATGATGAGACCTGAATACCCACGGCCTTCGCTTGTTCGCGAAAAGTGGCGCAATCTTAACGGAGAATGGGATTTTCTTATCGACAACGGCTGTTCGGGCAAAGAACGCAGATTTTACGAAAACGCAGATTTCAATATGAAAATCAACGTTCCTTTCGCTCCCGAATCAAAGCTTTCCGGAATAGAAAATACCGATTTCATGAAAAGCGTCTGGTATAAAAGAACGTTTTCTCTTTCAAAAAACGATTTTTCCGGAAGAATAATCCTTCATTTCGGCGCAGTAGACTATCTTTCCGAAGTATGGATAAACGGAGTGTCCGCAGGCAGTCATAAAGGCGGATATACGCCGTTTTCATTCGATATCACTTCTCTTTGCCGCGAAGGCGAAAACACGGTTGTCGTAAACGCTTTTGACGATACGAAAAATCCTTTTCAGCCCACAGGCAAACAGTGTCTGCAATACGCAAACAACGGCTGCTGCTACACGCGTACAACAGGTATCTGGCAGACGGTCTGGCTCGAATTCGTCCCCGATGTCTACCTCAAAAAGCTGAAGCTCACCCCCGACGTCGATAACGAAAGACTTCATATCGTTGCCACATTCAACAAGGAATGCAAAGAGACGTTTTCGGCGGAAGCTCTTCTTGATGGCAAGCCTGTTGCCTTTACAGAATTCAAAGTAAACGGCAAAGCAACGGAAACTTATCTTGATATTAAAAATCCGTCACTCTGGTCTTTGGAAACCCCCGTCCTTTACGATTTAAAGCTCAAAATAGGCGATGATGAAGCGCTCGCTTATTTCGGCATGAGAAAAGTTGCAATAAACGGCTATGCGATAGAAATAAACGACAAACCCGTTTTCCAGCGTCTCGTTCTCGACCAGGGCTTTTATCCCGACGGTATCTACACCGCGCCGACGGATGACGATCTTAAAAACGATATAATCCTTTCAAAGAAAGCCGGCTTTAACGGCGCAAGACTTCATATGAAGATTTTCGAGCCGCGCCTTATATACTGGGCAGACAGGCTCGGCTACCTCCTCTGGGGAGAATATCCCAATTGGGGTCTTGATACCGACCGGCCCGCCGCGCTCCTCGGAATGCTCTCCGAATGGGTTGAGGAGCTCGAAAGAGACTACAACTCGCCAGCAATCATAGGTTGGTGTCCGTTTAACGAGCTCGGTTCCGCGCACCGTCTTGCAGATATCCTCGAAACCGTATACGACGTTACAAAAGCGATTGACCCGTTCAGACCGATGATAGACACGAGCGGATACATACACTCGAAAAAAACCGATATATACGACGTTCACGATTACGAGCAGGATCCCGTTAAATTTGCCGAGCATTACGAAACGCTTGTAAACGGCAACGGAGAACGCTTCAAAAATCCGAAGGATATGTCTCAGTATGCCGATCAGCCGTTCTTCGTTTCCGAGTTCGGAGGCACGTGGTGGAAATGCGACGATACCGAATCTGCAGGCTGGGGCTACGGCAAAGCTCCCGAAAATGTCGAGGAATTCTATTCGAGATATGAAGGACTTGTCAACGCGCTTCTTTCAAACCCGAAAATGTGCGCATTCTGCTATACCCAGCTTACAGACGTAATGCAGGAGTGCAACGGTATTTATTCTTTCCGGCGTAAAGCAAAATTCGATACCGAAAGAATCTGCGCAATCAACTCCAAAAAAGCCGCAATCGAAGAATAACATTAACAAAAACAAAGACGAAGGCGTAAACCTTCGTCTTTATTTTTTCTTTATTTTATCCCAATATGCTTTTGCCGCCTGCTCGGTTTTGTTGTCGCCGTATTCGTAATAAACGTCGTTTTTTATTTTGTCCGGAAGATACTGCTGCTTTACCCAGTGGCCGGGGAACGTATGTGCATATTTGTAACCCGATCCGTGTCCGAGTTTTTCCGCGCCCGAATAGTGCGAGTCTTTCAGATTGTCCGGCACGTCTCCGTATTCGCCTGTTCTTATTCTGTCAAGCGCCGTATCAACCGCGCAGATACCGCTGTTTGATTTCGGCGCCGTTGCAAGCAGAATCACCGCATCCGCAAGCGGTATTCTCGCTTCGGGAAAACCGAGCTGCAAAGCGCTGTCAACACACGCTTTCGTAATGGCTATCGCATTCGGATACGCAAGACCGACGTCTTCCGCCGCAATAACAAGCAGCCTTCTGCATATCGACGGCAAATCGTCGCTTTCTATCAGTCTTGCAAGGTAGTGCAGCGCGGCGTTTTCGTCTGAACCGCGTATCGATTTCTGAAAAGCGGAAAGAATATCGTAATGCGCGTCTCCGTCTCTGTCATATTTCATATTTGAACGCTGCGAAACGAGTTTTGCGTCTTCGAGAGTTACAAAAACCTCTTTTTGGCCGACTTTTACGGAAGTAAGCAGCTCTACCGCATTTATCGCTTTTCTTACGTCTCCGCAGCAGGTACCCGAAATGTATTCTTCAACTCCGTCTTCCGTATCTATTTTCAGTCCCGTGTCTTCCCTGACCGTATCAAAAGCCCTTTTAACCGCTTTTAATACGTCTTTGCTTTCAACGGGTCTGAATTCAAAAACCGTTGAACGGCTTAAAATGGCGTTGTAAACGTAAAAATACGGGTTTTCCGTTGTGGACGCAATCAGAGTTATCGACCCGTCTTCTATGAATTCAAGAAGAATCTGTTGCTGTCTTTTGTTGAAATACTGTATTTCGTCAAGATAAAGAAGAATTCCTTTTGTCCCTTCAAGCGTTCCGAGAGACGATATTATGGTTTTTATATCGCCCGTGGATGCCGTAGTTGCATTGAGTCTGTGAAGCGTTTTCTGCGTTTTTGCGGCAATAATGGAAGCCAGCGTCGTTTTGCCGACGCCGGACGGACCGCAGAATATC
>CAMZEM010000118.1 GCA_947305805.1 uncultured Clostridia bacterium
TACAAAGTCCGAAAGCTCCGTCGGTCTTATTCTTGCGGCAAGAGGTGATGCCATTTCTTCCTCCGCTTTATCCGAAATATCTGTCTATTACTTTATTAACCGTTTTATTCCATTCCATAAGGTTTTCCCAGCGGTTCGCTATGGTGCTTATATCTTTCAGCACGAATTCGCATGGCGTGGAATTGCGTTTGCACGCTTCAAGCACGTGCGTTATCTCTTTTTCCACCTGTTCGGGCTCAAACGTCTTGCCCGAAACGAATGCGGGGTTCGGCTTGTAAGACATGATAAAGTCTTTGCCCATCTTTTCGGCGGCTTCGTCAACGTTCGCCCACGGTGTTATGGAAACTCTTCTTAAATTGGTTATGTCTTTAAGCTGATCTATTTTATTGTGAAGGGGTTCGCAGCAGCCGTAATACGTCCGCTTGCATCTGTTTGCGTAAGTTTTTGAGTAGTCAATATCAAATTCCCGCTGCATTGCGGGTGAAACCACCGCGAGCACCTGAGCGGAAGTTCTGCACCATACGTCCGATGCTTTTACCGTTTCCGTGTCAAGATCCTTATGCGGCATATCGTGGCACAGGGCAGGGGTGCAGTGAAGATAGTATATCTCCGTTTCAAGAACGTTCAGCCTCTCGTATTCATCAATAGCATGATTGTGAATGTCTGTGTATTTTTGCATTACCGCATGAATGAATTCGGGACGCTCCACAAGGTCCTCATAGCAGTTTTCTATTCCGTGAAGCCGCATAAAGTCGTCCCACGAAGTGAAATAAAGCCCGACACCCGTTTTTCTCACGGGCATTATGTCGCCCAAAAGCTCCCGAGTATCGTATACCGCTTTATCAGTCGCTTCTTTGTCATACGAGATTTCGGGCATCTTCATTTTTTCAACGTCTTCTTCGGACTGTATCTGGTCAATATATTCATGCGCGGCAATATATGCGCCCGTTGTGGACGGTATCTGCTTTTCTTTAACCGAAAATCCGTTTCCCGTATTGTTTATGCGCACTCCTACCGACCAGTACGGAGCGTAACAGTGGTCTCCGCCGAAATATTTATGCTGAAAAATCTGAGAGCGCAGCGAATATTCCGTTCCTCTGAACGATTCGTTTTCAACTTTCAGTTCGTCAGACTTTATCTCGCCCCACGGAATCTCGAAAATAAGAACAGGGGGACGCACTATTTTAAGATCGTTAAGATCTTTGTATCTTTCTTCGATTTTTCTGCTTCGTTCCGCAAAAGCAAGGTTATCCGCATAATACTTAATAAGCTCACGGATGTTGTCACGCTCGGACATTTTTGCAAATCCCCTTTCTTTAATAAAACAGTTAGAGTATATCGCTGTAAATCGGGTGTTTTTCGCAGAGAGAAGCTACCGTCTGCCTGATTTCGTTCGCTTTTTCAAAATGCGCCGCAGTGTTGTATATGCATTCCGCAACAACCTTCATATCTTCCTCAACAAATCCTCTCGAGGTAACCGCAGGAGTTCCGAGGCGTACTCCGGACGTTATAAACGGAGACTGCGGGTCGTTGGGAATCGTGTTTTTGTTCGCCGTTATGCGGACTTCGTCGAGATTATGCTCAAGCTCTTTGCCCGTTATGTTGAATTTTCTCAGGTCAACAAGCATAAGATGATTGTCCGTACCTCCCGAAACAAGGTCAAAGCCCTTTTCCGTCAGTGCGTCGGCAAGAACCTTCGCATTTTTTATTATCTGCGCCTGATAATCTTTAAATTCGGGCTTCAGCGCCTCTCCGAAACATGCGGCTTTTGCGGCAATAACGTGCAAAAGCGGTCCTCCCTGCGTTCCGGGAAAAATCGCCTTGTCTATCGCTTTTGCAAATTCTTCCTTGCATAAAACCATACCGCCTCTCGGGCCGCGAAGGGTTTTGTGAGTGGTTGTTGTAACAATGTCCGCATGGGGGAACGGAGACGGATGCAGTCCTGCCGCAACAAGTCCGGCAATATGAGCCATATCCACCATCAGAAGCGCTCCCACGGAGTGGGCAATCTGCGCAAATCTTTCAAAATCTATAATTCTCGGATACGCCGACGCGCCCGCAACGATTATCTTCGGTTTGTTTTCCTTTGCAAGGCGTTCAACTTCGTCATAATCTATATAATGCGTTTTTTCGTCAACACCGTAGGGGACTATATTAAAGTAAGAACCCGACATATTAACGGGAGAGCCGTGCGTAAGATGTCCTCCGCATGCGAGATTCATTCCCATTATCGTATCGCCCGGTTTGAGAAATGCGAAATATACCGCCATATTCGCCTGCGCGCCGCTGTGAGGCTGAACGTTTGCGTGCTCCGCGCCGAAAAGTTTGCATGCGCGGTCTCTTGCAATGTTTTCAACAACGTCCACGCATTCGCATCCGCCGTAATATCTTTTTCCGGGATAACCTTCGGCATATTTATTTGTAAGTATCGTTCCCATAGCCGCCATAACGGTTTCCGACACTATGTTTTCCGAAGCAATAAGCTCAATGTTCCTTTGCTGTCTGTCAAGCTCCGCCTGTATTGCGTTGCCGAGTTCGGGGTCAAAAGATTTAACGTAATCAATATTTCTCACTGTTATTCTCCGTTTTCGAATTCATTACATTAAATTATAACAGTAAATCCCGTCCGTGTCAATACTTTTTCGGTCAGGCAATTTGAAAAATTTAATATAAACCGTATTTTTATCCGGAAAATCATATTTGCCCGGCGTATATCGAAATAATTGTTTTTTACTCCTTGAAATTAAGGAAAAAGTATGCTATAATGCCTGTGTCAGGATAAAAAAGAAAGAGTGATAAAATGAAAACGGCAATAATCTATTTTTCCAAAACAGGCGCTGCCGCAGAATGCGCCAGAGAACTTTACAGATTAATACCCGAAGCAACTCTCGTTAATCTCGCAATCGACACGTGCGACATCGCGAAATTTGACAATATCATTCTCGGCGGCGGCATAAGAGCCGGAATGATTCCGTCCAAGCTGAAAAAATACGTTTCCGCAAACGAACTTGAAATTCAGAAAAAGAATATCGGCATATTCGTCTGCTGTTCCGATTACCCCCACAGCGTGGATTATATCGAAAAAAACTTTCCGCCCGTAATCGTTAAAAAGGCCGTTTGCTGCGCCGGTTTCGGCGCAAAAATGAATGCGGACGAAATGAAAGGCATCGACAGATTCGTAGCAAAGGTCGCGGCTAAGAAAATTAAAAAAGCAGGCGGAGAAATGCCGAGCATCAATTACGCAAAAATAGCGGAATTTGCCGCTAAATTTAAATAAAAACCGATAGGAGAATTATTATGAATCAGGTAAGAGTAGGACTTATCGGCTGCGGAGGCCGTTCAAATGCCCACAGACAGTCTTTTCTTAAAATGGACGACGTAAAGGTCGTTGCCGTTGCCGATCCGATTGAGGAAAGACGCCTCGCTGCGGCAAACCAGTTCGGATGCACAAGAATTTATCACGACTATACCGAGCTTTACAACAATGAATCAAAGGATACTCTTGATGCGGTTGTAATCTGCATCGAACCTACCGCGCATGATTCCTCCGAAACGAGAGCGGTGGAAATGGGTATTCCGTTCCTCGTTGAAAAGCCGGTAACTATGGATCTCAATCAGGCAAGAGAGATATCAAAAAGAGTAACCGAAACCGGTCTTATCACTTCCGTCGGTTTTCAGGACAGATATCTTAAACTTACCGATATGGTCAGGGACGAGCTTAAAAAACATAAACAGGGCGGACTTGTATACGGCTCGTGGATAGGCGGTATTCCCGGCGTATGGTGGTGGCAGAAAAAAAGCACCTGCGGCGGACAGCTCGTTGAACAGAATATTCACCTTGCCGACGAACTTCGCTTCCTCTTCGGAGAACCTCTTTCCGTTTACGCAACCTGTTCGAGAGGTATAGTTCAGCCAGGCGTAAACGCTTCTTCCGAATACGATACCGACGACCATTCAACCGCCGTCATCCGCTTTGAAAACAACTATACGGCAACTCTTGTAAGCGCATGCTATCACCGCGCCGGAAGAGCTCACTGCGGTCTCGTTATAACCCTTGAAGACATGGTCATCGATTACAGACTGAGAAACAATCTTATTATCGAAACACCGGATTATACTTACGACGTAAAGAGGGAAGGCCTGGACCATACTTTCTATCTTGACGAAGCGTTTATTCACGCGGTAAAAACGGGCGACAGATCTCTTATCCGTTCTGATTATGCCGACGCTCTCAAAACACACGAACTTGTCTTTGCGGCAAACGAGTCGATGGAATCGGGTCAGGTAATTTATTTTAAATAATACGGAGGACTGAATTATGCGTTTATGCGTTCCCGTTCCGTGCTTTTTCGGAGATATTCCGTTCACGGATGCGATAAAAGAAATTCACAGTCTCGGCTTTGACGCTATCGAAACATACGGCTGGAAGTCTCTCAACCTTGCAGCGGTTAAAAACGCCTGCGAAGAAAACGGCGTTGAGTTTATCAGCATGTGCACAACCGAATTCCGTCTTACGGACAGTGAATTCAGACAGGCATGGCTTAACGGACTTAAAGAAAGCTGCGAGGGAGCAAACAAAGCAGGGGTAAAAAGACTTATCACACAGGTCGGTCAGGATACTGGCGCCGAAAGAGAAAAACAGCACGAAAATATCGTTACCACTCTGCACCTCGCACGCCCGATTCTCGAAGAAAGCGGCGTTACCGTTATGATAGAGCCGCTTAACACTCTCGTAAACCACCCCGGATACTACCTCTGGTCCGCAGTCGAAGCATTCGAAATAATAAAAGAAGTAGACTGCGAATTCGTTAAAGTTGTATACGATATCTATCATCAGCAGGTCAGCGAAGGAAATATTATACCGAATATCGTCAATAACATCGATAAAATCGCTCATCTTCATTCTGCGGGACATCCCGGCAGACACGAGCTTCAGAACGGCGAAAACAATTATAAGTTTATTTTTGACGCCGTTGACAAAGCCGGATACAAAGGCTGCTGCGGACTTGAATACGGCCCGTTAATGCCCCCGGTGGAAAGTCTTAAAGAAGCAAAGAGACTTTTCGGCAACTGATAGAAAGACTGTATCATAGAATAACACCGGAATCATCAGAGATTCCGGTGTTTCTTTATTCTATCGTTTTTATATATGATCTGCGGCGTTTATGCTGTCTTGAA
>CAMZEM010000119.1 GCA_947305805.1 uncultured Clostridia bacterium
CCTCTTTCGGTATGCTTGCGGATAAATAAGGGGAGGGGAATCAATGCGTTTTATCCTTCCTTTAACCGAAAGCGTTGAAGCAGCCGCAAACGATATTTCCGCAGTTCCCGAAGACGTATTCGGCAAACTTATGTACGGTCTCAACATTGCGCTTATCGGTCTCGGCACGGTTTTTGCAGTTCTTCTTATATTAATGGCAGTTCTTTACTTGTTTAAGTTTGCATTTGCTAAAAATTCGGACGCCAAAACTCAAAAACCTGCGGAACCAGTCAAAACCGCCGCGATTTCTTCGTCTTCTCCCGCCGGCGACAGCGAAGACGAGCTTATTCCGGTTGTAATTGCTGCCGCTGTTGCGGCTTATATGGAAAACACGGCTCCGCACTCAAAATACAGAATCCGTTCTTTCAAAAGAATATAAAAGGAGAAAATATACATGAGAAAATTCAACATAACCGTTAACGGTAAAACATATGAAGTTGTAGTTGAGGAAACAGGCGTTTCTTCTTCTCCCGCAGCGGCTCCTTCCGCTCCCGTTCAGACTCCTTCACCCGAACCCGCAAAAGCGGAAACACCCGCTCCTGTATCCGTTCCCGCGGACGGCACAACCATTTCCGCTCCTATGCCCGGAACAATACTTAAAGTAAACGTTGAGAAGGGCGCGGCAGTCAAAAAAGGCGACGTTCTCCTCGTTCTCGAAGCAATGAAAATGGAAAACGATATTCAGTCTCCCGTTGACGGCACGGTTGTTGCCGTTCAGACCTCAAAAGGCGCTTCCGTCGATACGGGCGCACCGCTTGTAACAATCGGATAACGAAAGGAAAAGCTGAAACGACATGAATATATTTCAGGTATTTTGGGATTTCATCGTCAATTCCGGCTTTGCTCACTTATTCGATATCAGAATAACCGAAAACGGAATTGAAAACGGTGAAATCATAATGATTGCCGTGTCGTGCGTGCTTATATATCTCGCAATCGGCAAAGGGTTTGAACCCCTTCTGCTTTTACCCATATCGTTCGGTATGCTTCTTGCTAACCTCCCGTTGTCGGGACTTATGAATCCCGAATTCTTCTCCGATCCGAAGGGTAATCTCGATATTGCCGAAATACTCTCGCACGGCGGTCTTTTTGATATTCTTTACCTAGGCGTAAAATGCGGTGTTTATCCGCCGCTTATATTCCTCGGTGTAGGCGCTATGACGGACTTCGGACCGCTTATCGCCAACCCGAAAAGCATACTTCTCGGCGCCGCAGCACAGCTCGGAATTTTCTTTACGTTTATTGCCTCCCTTTTCCTCGGCTTCAACGCTCTTGAAGCGTCGTCAATCGCCATTATCGGTGGCGCAGACGGTCCTACGGCAATACTTGTAACAAAAACACTCGCTCCGCACCTTCTTGCGGCAATAGCAGTTGCCGCGTATTCCTATATGGCGCTTGTCCCCATTATTCAGCCTCCGATTATGAAGGCGCTCACCACAAAGAAAGAGCGCTCCGTCGTTATGGAACAGCTCCGTCCCGTATCAAAGAAAGAAAAAATACTGTTCCCGATAGTTACCGCTGCGGTCATTATTCTTATTCTTCCCGATTCCGCTCCGCTTATCGGTATGCTTATGCTCGGTAACCTTTTGCGTGAATGCGGCGTTACCGAACGTTTAAGTAAAACTGCGCAGAACGAAATGTGCAATCTCGTAACTATCTGCCTCGGTCTTACCGTAGGCGCAACCGCAAGCGCAAACAACTTCCTTCGTATCGAAACGCTTTCAATAATTCTTCTCGGCCTTATCGCATTCTGCATTGCTACCGCAGGGGGTGTTCTGTTCGGAAAACTCATGTATCTGTTTACGGGCGGCAAAGTCAATCCTCTTATCGGCGCCGCTGGCGTTTCCGCAGTACCTATGGCAGCGCGCGTAGCCAACACCGTAGGACAGAAAGAGGTTCCCGGCAACTTCCTGCTTATGCACGCCATGGGTCCGAACGTCGCAGGCGTTATCGGCTCCGCAGTCGCGGCAGGCGTATTCCTTACACTGTTCAAATAAGGAGATATTCATAAAATGATAAACAATAATCCCGTAAAGATTACAGAAACCGTTCTTCGCGATGCGCATCAGTCTCTTATCGCCACAAGAATGCCCATAGAAGATATCCTCCCGTCACTTTCTCTGCTCGACGCTGTCGGATATCACGCGCTTGAAGTCTGGGGCGGCGCTACGTTCGACGCATGCCTGCGCTTCCTAAACGAAGACCCGTGGGAAAGACTTCGCAAAATCCGCGACGGCGCAAAAAACACTAAACTTCAAATGCTCTTCCGCGGACAGAACATTCTCGGTTACAGACATTATTCCGACGACGTAGTCGAGTATTTCGTTCAGAAATCTCTTGCAAACGGAATAGACATAATCAGAATATTCGATGCTTTAAACGATCCCCGCAACCTTGACACAGCAGTTAAGGCAACAATCAAAGAGGGCGGCCATGTTCAGGCGGCATTTTCCTATACAATCAGCCCCGTTCACAATACCCAGACATTTGTTGACTTTGCAAAAAATATGGAAGAGCGCGGCGCAAACTCGATCTGCATAAAGGATATGGCTGGTCTTCTTACCCCTTACAGCGCATTCGAACTCGTAAGCGCGCTGAAAGAAAATGTAAAAATCCCCATAGAGCTTCATACTCACTGCACCGCCGGTATTGCGGAAATGACGGTCCTCAAATCCGTCGAAGCGGGCGTTGACATCATAGACACCGCTATTTCGCCTCTTTCGGGCGGAACGTCACAGCCCTCCACAGAGTCCATAGTCGCAACTCTTAACGAAAGCGAAAGATCTACGGGACTCGATCTTGATAAACTCAACGCCGTTCGAAAGTATTTTATGCCTTTACGCGAAAAATATCTTTCCACAGGGCTTCTCAACACAAAGGTTCTTGCCGTTGACGTAAACACTCTTCTTTATCAGGTCCCCGGCGGAATGCTTTCAAACCTTGTTTCTCAGCTTAAACAGGCAGGCAAAGAGGATAAATTCGAAGAAGTTCTCCGCGAAGTTCCCAGAGTAAGAGAAGACGCCGGATTCCCGCCTCTTGTTACGCCTTCTTCACAGATCGTCGGCACACAGGCGGTTTTCAACGTTCTTTTCGGACGGTACAAAAACGTTTCCAAAGAGTTTAAAGCGCTCGTTCGAGGAGAATACGGCAAAACGCCAGTTCCCATAAAGCCCGAATTCGTAAAACAGATAATAGGGGACGAACCTCAGATAACCTGCCGTCCCGCAGACCTTATTCCTCCCGAACTCGATAAACTCCGCGAAGAAATGAAAGAGTATTACGAGCAGGAAGAAGACGTCCTCAGCTATGCGCTTTTCGACCAGGTCGCCACAAAATTTTTCAAAGCCCGTCAGAGCGCGAAATACGGCGTTGATAACACGCATTCCGATAAAAAAGATATGGTTCATCCCGTATAACTAACCGACATGCTTTTTTGCATAAACTTAATATTTTTTAATTAATAGGCCGTTATCGTATGGTATCGGCTTATTATTATATATGAAGGATCGGGTATTTCCATTGTATGTTTCGTTTTTTTTTACAAAATCCTAAATAGATTATAACAGATATTTGTTCAAGATGTTATATTGACAGTGTATTTATTTTATTGTAGAATAATTACAAAGAGAATTACTCTTAATCAACCAATAAAGGGGAAATCAAAATGAAAAGGATATTTTCGCTCATACTTGCGGCCTTTCTGGTAGTCTCCGCTCTGATATTCCCGCTCGTCTCCGCGCTTGCTGTCAACAATGTTTCATGGACCGGATATTCTCAGTGGAGAAAAGAATACGAAGTATGCGGATATGTTGAGATATTCTCATATAGCGGAAATACTCCGCATGCTATTATAGTTGGTCAGACGAATGCTGATGACGATATAAATGCTGAAATAATCGGCATTGGTTCTTCGAGGTCTCCGTACCGAATTTGTGATATTTCCGGCTCTTTGCCCTTATTGTCTTATTGGAATGCATACTGTATTCAAGACGGAAATTGAGGTAATTTATTACGGTGCAACGCAAATCAGCTGTTGCACCGATTTTTACTGTAATCGGCGTATTTTTTATTATTTGGAATAATAATTATGAGAAATATTTTTCTTAATATTTGGAATGGTATAAAAAAAGAGCCGTTCATCACATTTCTTTTTATCTTTCAGCTTGCTGTCAGCGCCTTTGTATTATTTACCGCTGCTTTTGAAGTCAAATATTCTTATGATAAATATACTTCTGTAAATACCGCGTATACAAACTATTATTTTTACCGTTTTGATTTCAATTTCGGCTCTATGTTTCATATTGGCGAGCCATACAGCGGATCAAATAAAAACGGATTCGTTGAAAAAATGGATTCCGTAATTGATGATTTTAAAGAAATAGACGGACTTCATCTCGCAATCAACATTGATACTTCGAGTCTGAATGTTTATGATACTCTGGACTCATGGGATGAAGAAGGCTGCAGCGAATCCGAATTCAGCCTTGTTCAGAGATCTCCCGACGGAATAAGAACTTTTTGGCACAAAATATTCGTTGACAGATTGTTCTTTGATGTATTCGGTGTTCCGAGATTGGATTCCGGACATTTTTTTAAAGAGGACGATTTTAAATTGACTTACGATGAGGGCACCGTTGTACCTGTCCTGTTAGGATATGATTTTAAAAAGTATTGTAAAATCGGCGATACTTATGATGCTCAAATAATCGCAGAAGTAGAAGCTCCTGTCAGGATTGAGGTCATCGGCTTTGTTGCTGAAGGCGAAAACTATGTCGACATACATGGCCATACTCTATACAGCTATAACAGAGTAGTCGTACTCCCCTTTAGTGACAGGCATTATAATGAATATACACCGCAGCATATGTTCGTTACAGAC
>CAMZEM010000120.1 GCA_947305805.1 uncultured Clostridia bacterium
GGTGATTACTGTAAAGAATTACCGGCCCTTCTTTAGGCTCATTTTCACGTCCGTAAATATGTATACGGTTAAAAACATAGCAGTAAAAAGAAAAAATAATTTTTGCAAATTTATATAACATTGATTTTATTCTCTATTATTTTTAACGCCGCATCGATTGTTTGCTGAGGCTCGAAACCGCTGTTATCAAGAATAACTGCATCATCTGCAGGTTTCAGAGGGGCAACCGATCGTTCGGAATCGTTTTTATCGCGTTGAATCATTGTGGAAAGAATTTCTTCGTAAGAAACAGAAGATGCGGTGTTTTTCTGTTCTTCGTAACGTCTAGAAGCACGGTCTTCGGAAGAAGCTGTAAGAAAAATTTTGATATCGGCGGATGGAAGCACAACCGTGCCAATATCTCTGCCATCCATAACGATGTTTTCTTTTGATGCTATTTCTCTTTGCAGACCAAGGAGGAATGTGCGTACTTCGGGGATTGCGGAAACAGTAGATGCGGCAGAAGATATTTCATTTGTCCTGATTTTCCCGCTGACGTCTTCTCCGTCAACAAATACGCGCTGAACGCCGTTTATATGTTTGAAATAAATATCAGTTTCTTCAAGCATATTGATGATGCTTTCGTTATCACGAACCGATATTCCGAGACTTAGTGCCTTATAGGCAACTGCCCTGTATAATGCACCGGTATCGATATAAGTGTAAGACAGCTTAGCTGCCAATGCTTTTGCAAGGCTGCTTTTCCCTGCTCCGGCAGGACCGTCTATTGCTATATTGATTGTTTTCATGAATGTTATCCCAATTAATGTTATTCGCTGTAACCTTTAATGGCGCGATGCCCGAGCCCGATTGCAACTTCGTTAAGATGCATCATACCAATGCCGAAAAACACCGCAACCGCAACATGCTCGCCGCTTCTGGCAACTGCAATTTTGCCTCCGATATTCATACCCATGGCTTTTTGCATTATCTGAATAACGGCTTCATGAGCTGCACCTGCAACGGAACCTTCTTCTTCGTGAGACTCGCCGATAATCTTTTCGCGCTTTGCCAGAAAAACCGTACGGTCTATGATTTTGTTTATAGAAGAAACGAAATCTCCTCCGAAATCAATGGCACAGATTTTAATATCCGTGAGAGTCAATGACGATTTAAGAATCATCTCTTCTTCTCTTGTTGAAGTTGCGGCCATTCTTACCGCAGCCTGGGCAACGTCCCTGCTACCTTTTTCCTGCATTATAATACCTCGTATTTTTTTGCTGCTGAAATTCCCGCAAGTCTTCCTGTTGAAAAAGCAATCTGAAGATTGAATCCTCCGGTATATGCGTCGCAGTCAATAAGTTCTCCTGCAAAAAATAAACCTTCAACTATTTTTGAATGCATTGTTTTTGGGTCTATTTCTTTAACGGAAACACCGCCTGAAGTAACTATCGCCTCTTCAATCGGTCTTAATTTTTTAATTGTAAATGAAAAGTTTTTTAAACAGTTAATAAGCGATGCCCGTTCCGATTTAGTTATCGAATTGACCTTTTTCTGCGCATCAATTCCGGAAAGTGAAACGATAACAGGAATGAGTTTTTTGGGTAAAAGATCGTCCAAAGAATTAATAAAAATCTTATTTGAATATTTTGAAAAGTCTGATAGTATTCTTGTATTTAACGTTTTTTCATCAAGAGCGGGTTTAAGATCGAGAATTATTGTGTCGCCTGCCATTGCGTGAGCACTTGACGAAAGAACTACCGGTCCGGAAAGTCCGGATGACGTAAAAACCATTTCGCCGAAATCGGAATAGACCGATTTGCGGTTTCGTACAAGATCCAATGCGGTGTTTTTCAGTGACAGTCCTTCAAGTACCGCACAAATGCCCGATTCTTCAACATCAATGGGGACAAGAGAAGGTTTAAGATGTGTTACTGTATGACCGAGCTTTGCGGCAATACGGTAACCGTCACCGGAAGAACCAGTTTGAGGATATGATTTTCCGCCGGTTGCAAGAATGACGGATGAACATTCAATTTCGGTTCCGTCTTTCAGAATGCATGATGCAACATGTCCGTCTACAATACGGATATCAGACAGTTCACCGTGATAAAAGGAAATGTTTTTCTTATTACAATGGCTTTTTAATGCAGAAAGAATGTCGGAAGAATGATCTGAAACGGGAAAAACGCGGTTGCCTCTTTCGGTTTTCATCGCTACGCCGAGCGATTCAAAAAAAGAAATTGTGTCATAGGGGGAAAAAGACGAAACAGCTGAATACAGAAATCTTCCGTTATGAACAACATTACTCATAAATGTGTTTATGTCGCAGTTATTTGTTACATTGCATCTACCTTTTCCTGTAATCAGGAGCTTTTTTCCGAAAGTATTATTCTTTTCGAGCAAAATGATATTTCTGCTTTTTGCATTATCTGAAAAGAATCCGGCAGCCATCATTCCCGATGCTCCGGCGCCGACAACAACGCAGTCTGTTTTTATATTACTCATTGTAATTTGTCCAATCAAAATATAGGAAGAATTAATCAATAAATAATAAAAAGGATATAATTCGACACTATATCTATTGTATTATAACAACTTTATATAAAAAAAGCAAGTGATTTTGTAAAATGTTATAATATTGAACGAGAATTGACAAACATTTGTTTTTATCACCCGACAGGTTGTGCATCTGATGTAATTTTAGGAGGCTTTGGTCCGTAAAACTGGTAATACTGACAAAGCAACTGGCCGTTGTAGAATTTTCTGCGTTTGTCTGCAGTTTTTCCGAACAGTTTTTCAAATGACGGATGTGACGTAATAAGATACATAGACCACGTGTCAAGACGTTTATAGACTTTGCCTAAATCTTTGTAGAGAGATTCAACAGCTTTCATTTCGCCTATTCTTTCACCGTAAGGAGGGTTTGTGATGATAAATCCGTATTTTTCTTTTGAATAAAAGTCAAGTACGTTCATCTGTTTGAACGTGACTGTGTCTCCTACTCCGGCTTCATTTGCATGATGAACGGCAAGATCAATAGATTTCGGATCAAGATCGCTTCCGAATACAGTTTTAGGAACATCTAAAATTTCCGATGCTTTTGCTTCGCTGCGAACATCGTTCCAGATTTTAGGGTCGAAATCTCTCCATGATTCGCTTACAAACGATCTGTTTACTCCGGGCGCTATTTTTTTAGCTATCATAGCTGCTTCAATCGGGATTGTACCTGACCCGCACATTGGATCGACAAGGATTCTTCCCGGTTTCCAGTATGATAAAAGAATCAGCGCGCATGCCATTGTTTCCTTCAAGGGCGCTTCGCCGACGATTTTTCGGTATCCCCTCTTATTCAGCCCAGCACCGGTTGTATCAACGGTGATAGAAACAATATCTTTAAGAATAGCTACTTCAATTCTGTATTTCGGACCGGTTTCATCAAAAAACGATCGCTTATACTTTTCTTTCATTTTCTCGATTATCGCTTTTTTGGTTATCGACTGACAATCTGGAACGCTGTAAAGTCCTGAACGGACGGACCTTCCGATAACGTGCATTTCCGCGTCTTCCGAAAGATAGTCACCCCAGGGTACAGACTTTACACCCTGAAACAGTTCTTCAAAAGTAACCGCATTGAATTCGGCGGCTTTTATCAGAATACGGTCTGCGGTTCTAAGATAGATATTGCATCTTGCGATATCTCGCTCGTTGCCTTTAAAAGTAATTCTCCCGTTTTCCACTTTGAGATCGGAAAAACCTAAATTTTCAAGTTCTCTTGCTGTTACGGCTTCAATTCCGAAAGCCATTGTAGCAATTAAATCAAATATCATGAAAGCACCTGTTAAGCGTTTATTTTATCAAGAAATTCTTCAATTTTTTCCGTATAAACATCGGGATCGGATTCAAACGCCGAACAGTGAGAAGCTCCTTCGGCAAGATAAAACTTCTTATATCCCGAATGTTTTGAATTATACAGATCAATCGACATTTGCGGAAGTATAAAGGTATCGTTTTCACCGTGAATGAAAAACATAGGTATATTTCCGCATTTTTCCAATGCTTTGATCGGACTGACCTTTTTAACATCGATTCCGTATTTCTTTTTGATTATCATGAATGCAACCGTCAGAAGAGGAAATGCTTTTATTCTGTATTCGGCGCGGACTCTTTCTTTCAGAAGAGTTTGGAGATCGGAGAACGAGCTGTCGGAAATAATAAATGAAATATTGTCGATTTCTTTTGAAGCAGCAAGTAAAATCGCCTGTGCAGCGCCAAAGGACTCTCCGAAAAGTCCGATAGAGATATCGCCCGGAAAATAGTCTTTAATCCACTTGAAAATTGCAATCGTATCCTTCGCGTCAAGATAGGAAAGTCCGAGATACTCTCCCCCGCTTTTGCCGCAGAATCTGTTGTCCGGAATAATTACGGAATAACCGTTTTCAAGAAAAACTCCGGCATATTTTTTAACGGAATCTCCCGATGAATTATATCCGTGAAAAAGAAAAACGATTTTTTTGGGTGTTAAATTTGAGCTGTCTGCAGGAATATATAGAAACGACAACTGAATCTCGGAAGAGGTGTTTACGGTAAAACGGTTTTCGTCAGGGAAATGTATCTGATTTTCAGGTAGTGAAACTGCATTTTTTTTAGGTTTGACAATAGATTTTACGAGTATTTTTTCGCCCAAAACGAGCAGAAAAACAATAAAGGCGATAATTACTAATATTAAAATAATAAATTCCAATCCGATAGCCCCTTTCAAACCTTATATATTATATTTTATCATATTTTAATATAAATTTCAACACTTTTATTATTATTTTTATTTTTTTAGAAAAATGTTCACTAATTTAGATTGAAAAATCAATAAATATGTGGTAAAATATAAAGAGAAAA
>CAMZEM010000121.1 GCA_947305805.1 uncultured Clostridia bacterium
GGAGGGCGGAAAAGATCCTCTAAACAGGCTTTGTTATCCGTGGGGAAATGAAGACAAAGAAATGATTAGCTTTATTTCAGAAATAAACCGAATAAGGCACGGAATAAACTGTTTAAAAGAAGGAAAATTTGTTCCTTTATGGGCCGAATACGGACTATTGGTTTTTGCCCGTATTGATACAGATGAAAAATGTGTTTTTGCAGTAAACATAACCGATTCTTCAAAAACTCTGCCTGATGTTTTTAATAAAGGAACGGATTTATATTCAAAAAAGGATTATTCGCCCGGAAATTCTATCAACGGAATGGATTTTTTAATTGTCTTGAATAAGTAAATCATTTTGATATTCATCAATCTTTTATTAGGAGTGAATTGATTTGGAACAGCTTTTTTCCAATCTGCTTGCAATAGATTGGTCTACACAATGGAAAATGGTTGTAATGTGGATAATCGGGGGCGTACTGATTTATCTTGCAATAAAAAAAGATATGGAACCGGCCCTGCTATTGCCTATGGGATTCGGGGCTATACTTGTTAACCTTCCGTTTTCGGGAGCAGTAACACAGGGCGTTGAAGAAGGACCTATTGATGTTCTTTTTAATGCCGGAATAGCGAATGAACTCTTTCCTCTGTTGCTTTTTATCGGAATCGGTGCGATGATAGACTTCGGTCCGCTGCTTTCAAATCCGAAAATGATGCTTTTCGGAGCAGCTGCCCAATTCGGAATATTTTTCACGTTAAGTCTTGCGTCATTTTTGGGTTTTGAGCCAAAAGATGCTGCTTCGATAGCGATAATCGGCGCCGCAGACGGTCCGACATCTATTTTTGTATCTCAGTTTTTCAAATCAAACTATGTAGGACCGATAATAATTGCCGCATACTCTTATATGGCGCTTGTTCCGATTATTCAGCCAGCTGTTATTAAAATTTGTACAACTAAAAAGGAACGTCTTATACGCATGCCGTACAGACCGAAGTCTGTATCGAAAACCACTAAAATAATATTCCCGATAGTAATAACTGTTGTTGCAGGTATTTTCGCTCCGAAATCTGTTGCACTTGTCGGATTTTTGATGTTCGGAAATCTTATCCGTGAATGCGGTGTGCTTAACTCCCTATCAGAATCCGCGCAGCACGAGCTTGCAAATCTTGTAACACTTTTACTCGGACTTACCGTATCGACAAAAATGCAGGCAGAAGCATTTCTCAGCCTTGAAACGCTGATGATAATGGGGCTTGGACTGATTGCTTTCATTTTTGATACTGCAGGCGGTGTAATATTTGCAAAGATACTCAACATATTCTTGAAAGAAAAAATCAACCCCATGGTCGGCGCTGCAGGTATATCGGCTTTTCCGATGTCGTCAAGAGTTGTTCATAAAATGGGGCTTGAAGAAGATCCGCAAAATTTCCTGCTTATGCACGCAGCTGCCGCCAATGTTGCCGGACAGATAGCTTCTGTTGTTGCAGGCGGACTTATTCTTACACTTGTTCAGATATAATAAGGGGGTAATTGATGATGAACTTTGACGTTGATGCATTGTTGAAATCCCTTCCGACAATGGGCTGGGGAATGCTCGGTATTTTTATGGTTATAGGAATTATTATGCTTATAATCTGGATACTAGGCAAGGTGTTTCCTGTAAGAAAAGAAGATAATAAGGAAAACAAATAAAATGGATATGGTAGAAAAGCGCATTTCAGGCGAACTTATTTATGACGGGATAATCGTTCACTTATATAAAGACGATGTTTTACTTCCCGACGGAAAAAAAGCTGTCAGAGAAGTAATCAGGCACCAGGGTGCTGTTTGTGTTGTTGCACTTGATAAAGATAACAATATTTATCTTGTAAGACAGTATCGCTATCCTTTTTCATCTGTTATTACCGAAATTCCTGCGGGAAAACTGGATGCCGGCGAATCTCCTCTTCAGGGTGCAATACGGGAGCTCAGAGAAGAGACCGGAATAGTTGCGGGAAAATATGAATATCTCGGTCCTCTATACACCTCCCCCGCTATAATTGATGAAGTTATTCATATGTATCTTGCAACGGATCTTTCCTTTGAAAAACAAGACCCCGACGAAGATGAATTCGTTGAAGTCTGTAAAATGAATATTAACGATTTTGCTTCGCAGATTATGGAAGGAACGATCCCCGATGCGAAAACTCAAGCGGCAGTTTTAAAAACAGTGTTACTGCTTAATGATAAGAGACGAGACAGATCCGAATGAACCCGTTGTTCGTTGGCCGATTGCAATGTAAATATTATAATCAAAAGACAAAGCAAAAAATAATAATAGTATTTTCATAATTAACAAAATGGCGCGTGGGCAAAAGAAATATTGCCCATGCGCCTTTTAAATTCAATATAGAAAGAAAGCAGTATTGATATCGGTATTTTATTCGTATTTAACAGAATGACCTGTTTTTGCGGATTCAAAAATCTTTTCGAGAACACCGAGAACACGTCTTACCTGCCAGGGTTTAACAATAAGCTCTTCTTTGCCTTCGATTGCGGCATCAACATTCTTATAGAAATCAGACCAACCGCCTGAGAAAGAAGGAAGCGGAAGCTGTTCAAGCGTTTCGGGAGGCTGAGGGGCAAATGTTCTTGTCGGACCTGCAGGAGTATTGACAATAACGGGAGGAATAAGCTCTGCAAGTTTGGATACTTTTGTTATTCCGCCTTTAACACCGCTGAAGTCGTCGAGCTGACATGTTCCTGCATTACCAGCCAAATACCAACGCGGAGTGGGTTTAAGAAGGAATGTGCCTATTTCAATCATTACCTGAACGCCTGTATCAAACTTAAGCTGAGTCATAAAGTAGTCGTCTACGAGAAGATTTTTAACGCTATGGAGATCTGCGCTGATATCTGTAATCTTACCGGGGACCATATTGCATATCTGATCGATAAAATGAACGCCCCAGTCGTATACCATTCCGCCGCCGCATTCGGGAAGAGCGCGCCAGCCGTGCATAATACCGCCGGTACCGTGAAGTCTTGACTGAATGGTAAATACGTCACCTAAAACACCGCTGTCAAAAACCTGTTTTGCTACAAGATAATCGGCATCCCAACGTCTGTTTTGATGAACGGTGAATAATTTATGATTTCTTTCGGAAGCTGCTATCATTTCATCGAGGTCTTTAACCGTAAGGGTTACGGGTTTTTCGCAGACAACGTTTTTACCTGCATTGAGAGCTGCAATTGTGAGTTCCTTATGTACCTGATTGGGCGTAGCAACAAGGCAAAGATTGATATCGGGATTTGCGAGCATATCTTCCAGCTTGCTGTATCCTATCATTCCCTGCGAGCGAGCCTCTTCAATTTTAGCGGGATCAACATCGTAAACGCCGATTACTTCAAAACCGGGAACGTTTTTAAGTCCGCTTTCTCTATGCCAGTGAGCCATTCCGCCGTATCCAATGATACCGAGTTTAATTGCCATATAAGCACCTCTTTTTAAATAGTTTTTTTACTTTATAATCTCAATGCCGATCAGTTTCGGCAGAGGATACATTTAAATTCTGTACTGCATATGCACGCTTTGCGGTAAGATAATCAATATATTCTTCAAAAGAAAAATTCTTTTCGTAGATATACTGCGCATGACTCATTGACAAAATACCGTCCGCAACGCCTTCGTCACCGATATAACGGTAACAGAACGGATCAAATTCATAACCCGTTATATCCTGTTTGCCTTCAGGATATCGCTGAATAAAGCCGTATTTATATATATTTTCAGATATATATTTATAAAGGTCGGACTCGAGCATTTCCTCTTTTGTAACAGATGAATTTTCTGCGATACAAACGGTGTATCCGGTTTCGAACTCACTGTATCCGGGTTTTGCAACGGAAAGACCGATGCGGGCTTCCGCCTCCTCAGATGTATATCCAGCGTTAATTTCGCTTTGATATGCAAAATTATAAACAGCTTCCTGTTCCGTATTGGATCTGTAACCGGTAACCACTTTGCAGGAATACCCCGCCTCTTTTGCGGCGTTAATAAATTCCTGAATTTTGATAGCGGCAACGGTTTCGAGTTTTAAAGCCGGATTTGATTCGGTATCAATCAAACTTGAAGGACTGTACCCTTCCGGAAGCGGATGGTCCTTATTTACAAGAAGCATATAGTCCGATGCAAATATTTTATCGTAAACCGCAATTTCGCTTTTAAGCGATTCGATCCTAGCAACAGTTTCAGGGTCTGCTCCGGAATATTCATTATCATTCTGCGGCTTATTAGTATTGATTTCACCGTCAATTGAAGGATTATCGTTTTTGTTAATAACAAACATCGAGGCGAAGCAGAAAACAGAAAGCACTAACGCAACGCAAACAATCGCTATAATTCCGATTGTTATCGGTTCGCTTAGAGATTTTCCGTTCAATCCACTTCACCTCGGTATTCATGAGATTCAACTTTTCTTTAAATAATAATATCACAACAGGGATAATTTGTCAATCCCCAAAAGAAATATTCACAGATTTGTCATAGCAAAAAACACTGTATTAAACAGCATCGCTTCTTGTAAACTGAGACTGATAAAGTTGCCAATAATGACCTTTCTGTTCAAGAAGTGACATATGATCACCCTTCTCAACAATTCTTCCGCCGTCAATAACAAGAATATCGTCTGCATCTCTGATTGTTGATAGTCTGTGCGCAATAATAAAACTTGTTTTGCCTTTCATAAGTCTTATCATGGCCTTTTGAATGTTCATTTCAGTACGTGTATCAATAGATGAGGTTGCTTCGTCAAGTATTAATATTTTAGGATCCG
>CAMZEM010000122.1 GCA_947305805.1 uncultured Clostridia bacterium
GTAACAGCGCTTATTTCAAGCATAGGCGTAAGTAAAAACGCAAAAAAGGTTGCCGTAACACATTTTACAATCAAGATAATCGGCACTCTGATATTCTTAATTCCGTTTTATGTTCTCGATGCCATTTTCAACTTTGCTTTTGTTGACACCGCAATAAATCCCGTCATGATAGCTGTAATACACAGTGTATTCAACATCGCAAACACCGTTGTCCTTCTTCCCTTTACAAAACAGCTCGTTGCTCTTACCAACAAGCTTGTTCCCGGCGGAGATAAAAGCGAGGGCTTCCGCATTGTTCTTGACGACAGACTTCTTGCCATGCCGTCCGTCGCGGTTGAAAGATCGCTCGAAACTCTTATCGATATGTCGGATCTTTCCATGAAATCTTTTCTGGAATCTGTCGAAATTCTCTTTGATTACAACGACGATAAAGCCGAAGAGATACTTGCAATGGAAGAGCAGATAGATAAATACGAAGACTATCTCGGCACATTCATGATGAAGCTTTCAAAAATCAGTCTGTCCGATTCCGATACCAAAAACGTAACCAAGATTCTTCACACCATAGACGATTTTGAACGAATAGGGGACCATGCGGTAAATCTTGTAGACGTCGCCCGAGAAATTCAAGAGAATAAAGTTGAGTTTTCGCCTGACGCCAAAAAAGAAATTGACACTATTACCGCCGCAATGCGAGAAATTGTCGATCTTACTCAAAGATGCTTCAAAACCAACGATACAGACCTTGCCTCATATGTTGAACCTCTCGAACAGGTTATAGACGGTCTGAAACTCCTCATAAAGAAAAACCATATCAACCGTCTTCAGACAGGTGTCTGCACAATAAACCACGGTTTTGTGCTTAACGATATGATAACCAATTACGGAAGAGTTTCCGACCACTGTTCAAACGTAGCCGTTGCCGTTATCGAGTCTTTCCACGGTACGTTCGGCACTCACGAATATCTGAACTCCGTAAAAAATCAGAACAACGAGGATTTCGAGAAAAAATTCAACGAGTTCAGCAAGCGTTTCGCTCTGTAATCCGGATTTTATATCAAATAAAAACGGTGAGATGTTTTCATCTCACCGTGATTTTTTATGCTGTTAAATTATTCAGCTTTTTCCTCTTCTTTTTCTTCTTCTTTGGGCTCATCCTTTTTCTTTAAAGATCTTGCCTTGTTTATTGCTTTTACAACAAGGAAAAGGAATATTGCTGTAAGAAGGAAGTTAATAATCAGTTCAATAAGATTTCCGTATGCGATTATCGTTGCACCGTTTGCGGTTGCTTCTTCAAGAGTAGCTCCTTCTCCTTTAAGAAGAATGAACATTTCCTGGAAGTTTGTTTTGCCTGTAAGAAGACTTACTATCGGCATAAGTATATCGTTTACAACGCTGTTTACTATTTTAGTAAACATTCCGCCGATAACCATGCCTATTGCAAGGTCCATTACGCTGCCTTTTGAAATAAATTCCTTGAATTCGCCGAAAAACTTTTTCATTGTTTGCTTCTCCGTTTCTAAATTTATTTTATTTTCTTTGCTTCAATGTAAAACCGCTTGTCATCCGCTTCGCCCATTGAAAACGTTTTTCTCGGCAAAACGCCCGCAAGCATTACCATGTCAAAAAGATCTCCTTTTGATATGGACGGCATAAGCACCGCAACGTTGCCCTGTTTTCTTCCAAGTTCAATTGCCACGCCGTCACCGTGAATATAATCGATTTTTGCGCCGGTGTCTATGTTTTTGAGATAATAGTCAAGAAATTCCTGCACACACGCTATCGGCAGCTTTTCTTCTACCGTCTCAAGCTCGTAAACGTGATTTATATCTTCGGTAACGGTAACAAAATCATTGAATTCGTTAACGTCGCATACGTCTTCTTTAATGACGTCTTTAAAATATTTTAAAAGTTCTTCTCTGAAAAGCTCCGTATCTGTACCGAATATTACTCTGTGGACCGGCTCGAAATCAAGCGATTTATCGTGAATGTTTACAACTTCCGCAAGAGCAAAGCGGGCAGGGTGGGTCTTCCTTTCTTCTTCCGAAAGCCCCGGTTTTATATATTCCCAGCACGTTTTTGCGGTAGCAAGAGAATGGTTTCCGTCTCCGACGGCAAAGAATATCGGCGCTCTGTCTCCCGCATGCTCAATGCTTCTGGCAAGCAGTTCTTCAAATCCTCTGTCTATGCATTCTCTGGCGGCCTCTCCAACGTCCCATCCCGAAATGTAACCGCTGTTTTTCATCAGCTTGAAACTGTAAATTTTCTCCATAAGAGGCTTGAACTTTTCTATATTGGAAAAAATAACGTTTCCGGGGTCGTCAAACAGAATCATTATGTGCGGCAGTTCGAGCGGCGCGTTTTTACGGATTTTAACTCTCGGAGGAATTCTTTCCGTTACGGTTTTTTCCGTTGCCCTTATCAAATCTTTCGAGTCCGGAGCAAAATCATAATCTTCAAGGTCTATAACCCCGATTATTCCCTGTCTTACGTTATCGGAGCGCAATGTTCTTTCAACGTAAATATATGTGTTTTTATATTCATTAAAGATACCTTCTTCAAGATATCCTGCCATAGTCTCGTTTATTTTTTCAACACGTTTCTCAACGTCGTCTTTTTCAAGGTATATTTCGGGAAGCGTTATTCTCAGCGTACTCGGAGCGTCTCCCACGGTATTTTCAACGTCTTCCCAGTAATTCGGGTCCGACGTATACTGATCGCACGCTATAACGCTCCATTTTTCAAGTCCCGTTTTCGGTATAAGTATGTCTGCCGGATAAAAAGGCACTTTCATAAATATCTCCTGTTTTTTGCCTGTATAAAAATATACTAATCTAACGTTATTATATCTTTATTTCTTTTTTCTTATGTGACATTTTTAAGAAATTTGTTGAAAGAAAAAGGTACAAAAGCAAAATCAGGTTCAATCTGTTCCGAATAAAAACAGCGATTCTCTTTAAACGTTGTTTGGTACAAAAAATTTACAAAGAAAACTATTGATATTTCCACATATTGATGATATAATATACTCAAATATGAATATACTGAAAGGAGCCTATTTATGGATTTCAGCAGCATAAACAAGGACGAACTTATCTCAAAAGGCAAGGAAGTTACCGATGCCGCTTATCAGAAAAGTCTCGAAGTAATAGAAAGAACAAAAATCAGATTCAAACTTCAGGAAGCAAAAACCCATCAGAGACGTGCATATCTGGAACTCGGCAAAATCGCGTATGAACAGATCAAATCAGGCGATATTAAGCCCGATGAGCGTTTGCAGAGCGCAGAATCCGAGATTGATACCGCAAACTATACCGTTAAACTCCTTATGCGCGAACTCAACGAGCTTCGCGGTGCGGCAGTTTGTCCCAAGTGCGGTACGCTCAATCCCGAAAAAGCAAAATATTGCTCGGAATGCGCCAGCCCTCTTCATGAAGAAACAGAAAATAAGTAATGTCAGACAGAAAACATAGCGTGGCATACGGAGCGCTGGTGCTTTCCGTATCCGGCTTCCTCGTTAAGCTTGTCGGCGCCGTATTCAGAATTCCGCTTACAAATCTTGTCGGCGCCGCGGCAATGAGCTATTTTACCTCAGCATACAGTATATATGTCTTTCTTCTTGCAATTGCTACTTCGGGACTGCCTACCGGCATCGCTACCATGGTTTCCCGTTCTCTTGCTCTTGAAAAGTATAAAGACGTTCCTAAAATACTGAAAATCGCCGCGATGATTTTTATTCCTCTCGGCGTTTGTCTTGCGTTACTCGGTTTTATTTTCGCAATGCCTCTTGCGGAGGCGATGAACAGCCGCGAGGCGTACTGGTCCGTTGCGGCTATTATGCCCGCAATAGTCTGTATCTGCATCGTTTCTGTTTTTAAAGGCTTTTTCCAGGGTTACAGAAATATGACCCCAACAGCCGTTTCAAACCTCATAGAAGCAATTGTAAAGCTTCTTGCCGGTTACGGCATAGCGTATTATCTTTATAATAACGGATACTCCGACAAACTTGAAATCGTTGTCGGCGGCGCAGTTCTCGGCGTATCTATCAGCACTTTCGTCGCAATGACTTTCATGTCCGTACGCTTCCTTCTGCGCGGAAAAGAATACAGGTTGCCGCCCAAAGAATTGCTTCCCGAAACCGAAACCGCATGGAAGAAGCTGAGCCGTGATTTTCTTATTATATCTTTACCGCTTATAGTAAGTTCCGTTACCGCAAACCTTATGAGTCTTGTTGATGCTTTCGTAGTCATGAACAGACTTAAAACCTATATCCCCGTTGACGAAGCAAAGCTTCTTTGGGGCGCATACGGAAATATGGCTCTTACAATATTCAATCTTCCGTCGTTTCTTGTAACTGCAATCGGCATGAGCCTTATTCCCGCAATTGCTGCGGCGCATGCAAAGAAAGACAAGGAACAGATAATAAAAACTTCAAACGACACTTTGCGTTTTTCTGCAATTCTCGCGTTCGGCAGCGCATTCGGACTCAATGCCGTCTCTCAGCCTGTCCTTAATCTGTTCTTTCCGCGAGATCCCTCCGGGGTTGAGGTTGCAACACCGCTTTTGCAGATAATCTCTTTTGCGCTCATTGCCGTAGGACTTACCAATATTACCGCATCGATTCTCCAGGCTGTAGGTAAAACTTATCTTCCCGTTATATCAGTCGCCGTCGGCGCGCTTATAAAAACAGTCAGCACACTCATTCTTGTAAGTATTCCTGATGTGAATGTCCTCGGAGCTCCGATAGCAACCAATATCGCTTATCC
>CAMZEM010000123.1 GCA_947305805.1 uncultured Clostridia bacterium
GATTTTCCTCTTTTTTACGGTTTTTCTCTTCGGGAACGCGCACAATCGACATCTTGGTTCCCAGTGCGGTGCCAACGATTGTGTAAATCAGAAAAAGACCCGCAATCACCGCAATTGCAATAAAAAAGTATTCCATAATTCCCTCTTATTATTTATTTTTCCGTATTCGTAAATTTATCGGGATTAAGTCTTGCGTAGTTAAACATCCACTGCTGAATTATGCCTGCGTCTTTGCCAAATCGCTTTTCGTCAAAATCTTCTCCGTAAATATTTGTCATAACACGTTTTATCCATACGTCTTTCGGAAAAGCCTCGCCTCTGTCAAACCCGAAAAGCAATACGCAGTCCGCAACTTTTTCGCCTACGCCTTTAATTCGCATAAGTTCTTTTCTCGCCTCATCGGTCGGCAAAAGCGCGATTTTTTCAAAATCGATCTCGCCCGAAACGATTTTTTGCGCGGCATCGTAAATATATATGTCCCGAAATCCCGCTTTTATCGGCGCCAGCGTCTCAACGGTCATGTCTGCCAGCTCGTCACCTGTGGGGAAAGTATATAATATTTTGCCTTCAAAAGAGATTTCTTTTCCGAAAAGACGGCAGAAATGCTCGATTATCTTTTTTATGCGCTTTATGTTGTTGTTTGACGAAATAATAAACGAAAGAGTGGTTTCACACGGCTCCTGACGCAGTATTCTTATTCCTTTTCCGAATTCCGCGGCTGTTTTTATATATCCGTCTCCCTCAAACCGTTTTATAGTGTCGGAATAGTCCTTGTCGAGCGACAGATATTCAAGCCAGATGCTTTCGATAGCGGCTCTGTCTGCGCCTTTTATATAAATACATCCGTCTCCCTGAATAAAACGGACGGCTTTTTTGCGCGCAACGCCTACGTATCCGTTGCCGTCGTCGTTAAAACGGAAGCACTGACCGCACTCAAACGTGTCTTTCAGCGATATGTCGGTCGGAGAAATTTTATAATATTTATCCGAAATTTCTTTAATGTCGGGAAAAATTTCAAATACCCCCTTTATTTTTGCGCAAAAATAGTATATAATGTGTATATCAACATAATTTAAGGACAAACGTATGGGAAAACTTTCATTTCTTTTTCGCCGCATAAGATACATGCACTACGATAAGTTTTTCGCAACCGCAAAACAGATAAGCGAAAAAACGGGCAAGGCAAAGATCGCAATTCTCTTCGATATGGCGGGCTGCGCAATCAGGTACGGAGCAGGGTACGTGGACTATCGGATTGCCGAGATGTACAGGCTTTCGGCTTCACAGAGAAAGACCGTCATCACACGGGGCATATCAAACAGGATAGTTGCCGAGATGAATCCTAAGGAATACTGGCACTTTTTTGACAATAAAACCGAATTTAACGAACTTTTCGCCGAATACGTCAAACGCAGCTGGTTCGACCTTAAAAACGGCACAAAAGAAGAGTTTTCAAAGTGGCTTGAAGATAAAGACGTTATCGTTGCAAAACCGCTCGACGGTTCTTCCGGCAGGGGAGTAAAAAAGATACGCCCCGAAAAATACCGCGAAAGCCCCGATTTTTACGATGAATTAAAGGCTGACGGAACGGGAATCGTAGAAGAATGCGTAATTCAGCACGGTGATATAAACAAAATCAATCCGTCGTCCGTAAACACTGTAAGAATAGTAACTTTAAACGGTCCGAAGAAAAACGGAATAGTCTATGCCTGCATCAGAATAGGGCAGAACGGTACCGATATGGATAACGTTGACTGCGGCGGAATGGCATGCCGCATAGATCTTGACAGCGGAATAATCTGCACGCCCGGCGCGGACAAGCAGGGCAACGTTTACGAGTGTCATCCCGAAAGCGGAGTAAAGCTTGAGGGCTTTACAATACCGTATTTCAGCGAAGCAAAAGAGATGTGCCTCGAAGCGGCGAAAAAGGTTCCGCAGATGCGGTATATCGCATGGGACGTTGCTATAACTCCCGACGGCCCCGTGTTTATCGAGGGCAATTCGTTCCCGTCGCACGCGGTTCCGCAGTTTTCCGCTTTCTATAAGGACGGTATCGGTATTATGCCGAGATACAGAGAATTTATTGACGTTTGAGGAGTCGGTTTTATGAAGGAACACATCTATACTATTCCGCTTAACGAACATTTTTCAAAGCTTGAGGGCTGTCCTCTGTGCGGTCTTTTCGACATGATGGAAAGAAACGAAATAGAAACAGTTACCGGCGCTTCCATGATGGAGCCGGACGTCCGCATAAAAACAAACGAACACGGCTTTTGCGAACGTCATTTTTCACAGATGCTTCTTGTAGGAAAGAAGCTTCCCGTAGCGCTCATTCTTGAAAGCCATATAAACGAAATATATAAGGATATCAACCGCAAAAAAGGCGACGTGCAGGCAAAAAGGCTTAAAACGCTTGAAGACGACTGCTACGTGTGCCGCAGAATAAACGGAAATATGGACAGCGTTTTTTCAAATCTTTTCTATCTTTACAGAAACGACGCCAATTTCAGAGATCTTTTTGCAAAGCAGAAATTCTTCTGTCTGCCGCATTACAGGGAACTTATCGAATACGGAGCAAAGATATTGCCCAAAAAGGAGTTTGCCGCTTTTTTCGAGATTGCAAACTCAATCGAAATGAAATATCTTGAAATTCTCCACGGCGATATCGACTGGTTCTGCCGCAAATTCGATTACCGCTTCGCCAAGGAAGACTGGAAAAACAGCAAAGACGCCATTGAAAGGACGGTTTACACCTTAACGGGTCATATGCCGAAATTCAGAAGCGACAATATTGAAATTTAAACCGAAGGAACGCCGTAAAAACGGCGTTCCGCTTTTTAGTACTTTCTGTGTTTTTTCCATACGTCCAGAACGAGCTGATATCTTTCTGCCGGCAGTCCCTTAAACGGCACGTTTGACGTGCAGTAAATATATCCGCCGCCAGGCTTCGCGTATTTCAGGCAGTATTCCGCGCTTTCAATTACCTCCTGCTCGGTTCCCGTCTGCATAAGTGCGCAGTTAACGTTGCCGCAGAGCGCAACCTTATCGCCCCATTTCTCTTTTACCTGCTTAATATCTACTCTTGCCATCGGGTCAAGAGAGTGAAGCGCGTGCGGTTTGCACGAAACAAGCTGATCTATTATCGGCATTATATCGCCGTCCGTGTGTTTTATAACGTAAGCTCCGTTTTCGCGTCCGCTGGCGCATATACGGGCAAGATACGGAGTGATGATATCGGCAAAAGTGGAGGGTGAAACGAACGGACCCATATTGTAGCAGTAGTCCGAGCAGAGAATAAGCACTTCAACGCCTGCGTCCACAATCTGCTTGTTTCTTTCTATTGCGCCTACGCAGTATCTTTCCGCCTCTTCGAGTATTCCGTCAAAGTCGTCGGCAAGTCTGTATGCAAATTCATACATTCCGTTGCCGTCGGGCAGAGCGAACGTTCCGTCTCCGTGGCAGTGAATCATATATTTGTCTTCGGCATACTCGCGCAATGCTTTCAGCACGGTTTTCTGATATTTGCCGAGCGTTCCGTCTTCGTTCCACATATCCGGAAGATATATCATCGGCCAGATTGCATACTCCAGTTTCTTATACATTTCTGCATGGTGAAGCGCCCATTTTCTCAGCTTTTTCTCAGCTTCCAGTTCCGAAAGCTTGTCAAGCTCGGCACGCCTGTATTCTTCGTAAACAATAGGCGATTTCCCAAACATTTCCTCTTCAAGCTGAAATTCAAGTTCAAAAGTGGGAACTTCGTCCGGCTGACGCAACGTCAGCGCCGCAATCGCTCTCTCTTTGGGTGTCATTTCGATCCTCCGCAATACTGTCATAATACAAAATACTATCACAGTTTTATGCGTTTGTCAAGATTTATTTTCGCTGCGCTCCGTTTTTGAACCGGACAGAGCCCCTTTCCCGAAAAAAACGAAATTAAATTGACAATATCGCCCGCATTGTTGACGGAACGCGCAAAAAGATGTAAAATAACAGTATAATATTTAATAATAATACACTGAAAGGAATCTTCTCTTATGTTCGGTCCCATGTTCCCGCACGGCAGAGATGAAAACGCTCAGCTCAAAGAACCGAAACCGGAGCATCTGAAAGACTGGCCGTCTTATATATTGCGCAATGCAAAAAAACTGTTCCGCCGTCTGTTTTACATATACGGACTTGTTTGGGATGCCCGTCCGTGGATATTCATAACAATGATTTTCATGACGGTTTTCAACGGCGTTTCCCCGGTAATAAGCGCATATATTTCTAAACTTCTTCTCGATGCGCTCGCAAAAGCGGCAACCGGCGAGCTCGGCGAAAACTTCTGGGCGCTCGGAGGACTTCTTATTTTTCAGATTGCCTATCAGTTTTTCGTATCGCTTGTCAATTCTCTTAACAGTATGGTCAACCGCCTTTCAAACGAAATAATCGTTTACAGCATAAAGCTGAAAATAATGAATAAGGCAAAAACGATTGACCTTGCCGATTTCGACCTTCCGGAATTCTATTCCAAACTCGAAAATGCCAACAGAGAAGCGGGCAACAGACCGCTCTCAATTATGTCCGCATCGTTCAGCATAGTAAGTACCTTAATAAGCCTTGTCGATTTTATCGCCATACTCGGTTCTCTTATGTGGTACGCTCCCTTACTTATAATTCTCGTTTCGCTGCCGTCCGCGATAGTAAGCTTCAAATACC
>CAMZEM010000124.1 GCA_947305805.1 uncultured Clostridia bacterium
TAAATAACCCACCCGCCGAAGGACCTTAATCCCCGGCGGGTGCAGCTGTAATATTGAGGTTTTAAATCTGTTCGGCGTTATTCCCCTCGAGCGCGGGTGCACGCAGCTTTTCGGGGATGCATTCAACTATGATACCGGCGATTTCCTCTTCTGATTCGGGACAGCTGTTATTTAGTGATTTCTTTTCGGAATCATCTTTTGAGTTTTTCTGAAATACAGTTATATATCATTTCAGACAGATTTTCTTCAGAAATACTGAAATCTTTGCTCACCAAATACTGAATTATACTTTGGACTCCGCTGCGAAAATATAAAAACTGACATTGCTGTTCAGTTTCTTCGGTGATCCCTTTGTTGATACAGAGGTTCCGTATTATTTCTGAAAAAAAGCTTTCTGAGTTGGGTGCAGTGTAATAATACTTTAAATCTTTTGTCATTGTATTGAATATATTACGTTCGTTTTTGATATTCTTAAGCATGCTTACAAATGAGGACGGAGCAAATTCCTCCAGATCCTCCTTTTGAAACAGAAGACGGTTTTCATATGAATCATCGGTAATTATGTCATCAATCAGATCCTTCATATAGTGATAGTGAGTGTAAAAATTAGTTCTCTTTATCCCTGCTTTTTCGCATATGCGCTTCACATTTATTTTTGCGCCGTTTTCATGAATGAGCTCGACGGCGGCCTCTTTCAATAATTGTTTTTGCACCTCTTTTTTCTCGTTCCTGTTCATCATTGGCTCCTTTAATAGTTTAACAAACCGTAATGTTTTTCTTGTCAATCAAATTATTATTAACGTATTATATCACAAAACAAATACCAAGTCAATATAATCCCGTATTTTTCGACACCGAGATTAAAGTGACGGCATATTATCGACACTCACGCAATAGTGTCGCTTGACTATTCACGTTTTATCGGTTATAATAAGAGACAGAGACAGACATCAACCACCGATGCGGATTATTAACAGCCGTTATTCCAGAATTGGCCATTCTGATACAGAATAACGGTGAAGGATCCGGTGATTTGCGTTTGGGCTTGATGATGTTTCAATAAATAAAGTATATAGGAGTGACAATTAAAATGAACAATAAAATTAAAAGTATTATTGCGGTCCTTGTTGTTGCGGTAATCGTTTCTGCGTTCGCCATTCCTGCACTTGCGGGCATGAATGCACTGACATCTACAGCCGGATGGGAAGCGTCTGACAGACCAACCTACAGATATGCATGGGCAACACTGTCATACAGTGGAGGCAACGGGAATACGGTTATCTGTTCCGCTTATGCAACAACAAATCTCGGTTACATGTCAATAATCAATACTATGTCCACAGCATTATCTGCAACATTTAAGGGGAATGATCGGCCATACGGATTAAGCATACCTATCGTTGTTAGTTATGGCGGAGATGCCGTATATCAGTAAAGTATTCAACTGTATCTTTTTTAGGGGTGGGCAATCCTCCACACACCCCTCATATTTTTTTAAGGAGACTGTCTTATGATTTCTCTTTTCGTTTCAAATCTATGGTCAAACATTAAAAAATCGCCTATAATTACAATTATTGTATTTCTCCAGCTTGTTCTCACCGCCTTTTTTCTCTTTTTTTCCGTTTATCAGCAGGCGGATATAGAATTTGATAACAGCTATGTGCAAAATGCGTATTCAACAAATAAACTGTTCTATACCGGGCCGAATAATCTTTCAATTACCGAAATGAATAAAAGTCATGGCGTGGCATACAGAGAGGACACAGATTATTCCAATTATGAGCTTTTTGTTGAAAAAATAAGCGCCTCCGAAACGGTAAGGACTGCTGTTCAGCAAATAGAATCAACAATGTTTACGATTGACTACCCTGTATCCAAGCTTGGCATACGCGATAAATCAACGGGCGATTATTCTTATATTCGCGAAAACATAAATGATTCTGTCACCCGATTGAACGCTATACAGATCGATAAAAACTATATAGAAATATTCGGGTTGCAGATAGAGGACGGACGTTTGTTTGATGACGATGATTTTACAGAACTAGATCCCGATCACGTTCCAGTAATACTCGGCCACGATTATTCCCAGTTTTTCTCTGTGGGAGACACATTCAAGGCAAGTTATCTTGAGCAGATGGGAACTCAGCCTAACGGAAAGACTTTTGATTATATGACGTTTGAGATAATAGGTTTTGTAAAAGAAGACGCCTTTTTTTATAAGATTGCCAGTGATAAACCAGTACCTTTCGACACATACATCATCATACCGTATATTTACAAAAGTTTAGACGAATGGTTGGCTTTCAGAGATGAATATAATACCTACACGACCACATATTACTGTGTAAACCAGTACACCATAGGAACGGGCATAGGTGTATTTACTACAAAGCAGTATGTTACAGACGAGCTTCACGAAGCGGCGGCGCTCGCGGAAATGGAGGAGTATCTTAAAGAAGCCGGTCTGAACGAAGAGTATAAAATGGCGAAAGTTATAGGCACTTCCCAGCTTGCCGATCAATATGAGGAACGAACGAATCTTCAGGGATATCTTTTAGCCGTTATGCTTGTTCTTTCTCTGATGAGTATAATATTTGCCTCTGTAAACAAAATATCGGGGAATATAAAGACATATGCCGTTCATGAGCTGCTCGGCGCTACACAAAGAAGAATAATTATTTATTCCGTTTCAGAAGTATTTGTTTACTGCGTCCTTGGATTCGCGGCGGGATATCTGTGGTTCAGAGCGATGTTCTCGGGCGTTCAGGCAGAAATGTCGCCGGCGTTCTCGACAGGCATAACGAACTCTCTTGTCTTAAGCGGAATATTCACTATCGCTGCATGTATGCTTTCTCTGCTTTTCGTATTCATAAAAATACGCGGTTACAGTATCTCGTTGCTTATCAGAGGCAATGAAGTCAAAAAAAACAGCCGTGTCTCCGCATACAAACTAATAACGTTTATCATGCTTGCATTTGTAAGCGTATGCGTAACGTTTTTAACAAGCTATAACTGGCAGGTAAATCATATCGATAAATATCAGCGACATTTTTACGGAAAAGACGCCTATATATTCCAAATACAGCCTCTGGCTCAGGAAAACGCTCCTGAACTGAAAATTCAATATGATATTGAAGCAGATAATTACGTCGTGGATATGATTATCAGGGATGTTTACGACACGATAATGGGCCCAGCGATGCGAGGAACGTATTTTAAGGGCGACGTCGAACTTCCCGAAATGACGTGGGGAAGATATTTCTCTGAAGATGAAGTAAAAAACCTCAGCAAATTCGTTGTTGTTGGCAAAAACGTAATAGAAGACTTCGTGACTGAAAAAGACGGAAAACTTATATATTCTTATCTTGATTCCGAATATGAAGTAATAGGTATAATGGGCAGAGAAGGACACGACACAACAGTTGACAACTGGGTTGTATTCACTATGCCGACGGTTCAGTCGGTATACGGCGCGCGAGGATCATATATAGTTGACGCGCCCACAGCGGAAGAAATTGATAATGTGATGTCCATTTTCGAAGAACAGCTTTCTCCGATAAGCATGTATATGAAAAGACAATACAAACCGACAATCGAACTGGGTATTTCCGAATATGTGCTCAACGTATTTATCGTACTGATAATACTTACCGCCATAGTATTCTCGGTTTATTACATTGATAAAATCAGGCACATATTAAACGTCAAAAAGTTCCTCGGTTACTCAAAGGGCATGATATTCGCCGACACCGCGGGGCAGTTCATTCTTCTTTCGGTAATAGCGTATATACTCGGCAACGGAATAATGCTCGCGCTTTCAAAAACAGCGCTCAAAGACGTAACGCTGTTTTCGGTATTCAGCGTAAATCTTCCGGTTCTCTCATTCTCTCTCGGCGCGCTTCTGTTAATAGCTTTCCTGTTCTCTTTACTTGCCATCTACCGCTCATTCCGCGGCACCGCGAGAGACCTCAGACGGGGTTGACATACATACGGTTTTAATGTATAATGATTTCGGAAAACAATACACGTCATATAAACAACAACATAATTACGGGAGGCACACATGGAAAACATAATATCACTAAAAGGTATATGCAAAACATACGGCAAAGGCGACGGACTGGTAACGGCGCTTAATCCTATTAATCTCGATATACAGAAAGGCGAGATGGTAGCGATAATGGGAAAGTCCGGCTCGGGCAAATCAACGCTGTTAAACTTACTCGCCGGTCTTGACGTTCCCGACAGCGGAGAGTATATATACAACGGAAAAGAGATAAACACAAAAAATCAGAATAAGATGGCAAAGTTCAGAAGGAACGACGTAGGATTCGTAGTACAGCATTTCGCCCTAATAGACGAATACTCCGTACAGCAGAACATAGCGTTGCCGTTAAGATACGGAAAGCTGAAGGGAGTATCGACAAAGAAGAGAGTAAAAGAGATAGCCGAAAGACTTGAGATATCCGAAAAGCTGAAGAAATACCCATCACAGTTATCAGGCGGACAGGCGCAGAGAGTGGCGATAGCAAGAGCGATAGCGCATAAGCCGTCACTGCTTCTCGCCGACGAGCCTACGGGCGCGCTTGACGAAGAGACGGGAAAGAGCATAATGAATCTTTTCAAAGAGATAAACAAGGAAGGCACAACCGTAATAGTAGTCACCCACGAC
>CAMZEM010000125.1 GCA_947305805.1 uncultured Clostridia bacterium
ATCGGGGATAAAATCTATATGCGGAAGCATCTCAAATACGGCTTTACAGAAAAAAGCGAATCTTTCTGCATCATCAAAATGACCGTATATGCCTTTTCTCTTGAAATAATATTCGTTATCAATCAGATAATAACGTATTCCGTCAATTTCAATCATATTAATTCCGCAATATTGGTTTCTCCATGAAAGCTTTACCGTAATACTTTTGACAAAGCTGATTTTGTCTTTTATTTCCTGCGGAATATCGGAATAAAGCGGTAACACTACACGTACGTCGTTATTCTGGTTAAGTTTTTTCAATGCTTTTGGCAACGCTCCTATAACGTCTCCGAGCCCGCCCGTAACAACAAACGGAAAACATTCCGAGGCGGCAAATAGTATTTTCATTTTTTTACCTCCATGATTCTCAAGATAATCATTTCGAAAAAATCAAACTATACTGTTTTTTTCCAAAACGAAGGGGTAGGTGGATTGCCCTGCAAGTACTCTGCCGTTTTTAATAACGCACTGTTTATCAATAATTGCATAGCTGATATCCGCATTATCGCCGATTACTGCACCCTGCATTATTACACAGTTTTTAACTTTCGCGCCTTTTCCGATATAAACGCCTCGTGATACAACGCTGTTTTCAACGTCGCTGAGAATCAGTGATCCGTTTGCTATAAGCGAATTCTTAACAGTGACGTCCGATGCGTAGCGCGTAGGTGCTTCATCTCTTACTTTTGTATAAATCGGATTGTTGTTTTTGAAAAGCTCATCTCTTATGTCTTTGTTTAAAAGATTCATGTTTGCTTCAAAAAGTGATCTGTTAGAGTCGATTTTTATCGCATATCCTTCAAACTTATAACCGTATATTTTTAGAGAATGAGCGCGTTTGGCGATAATGTCCTTTTCAAAACTGAGCTGACCTACGGCAACCGCTTCGTTTACAAGCGATACAAGAAGAGTGCGTTTAATAATCCACATTCCAAGTGAAACGTTTGCGCATCCGTCAGGCGCTATTCCTACATAGGCCGTTGTAACTCTGCCGGTATCGTCAATATCGTAAATAGTGCTGTTAAGTGATTTATCTATAACACATTTGTTCTGATATATTACAGTAATATCCGAATTAACAGATTCGTGATACTTGATTATCTTGCTGTAATCCATATTGCAAACGGTGTCGCAATCTGCAAGCACTACATACTCATCGTTGATTTTTTCCAAAGTGGAAATAATGCTTTTCAATGCGTCGAGACGTCCCGAATAAAGACCGGAACCGCTCGAAAAACTGTATGGCGGAAAAACTGTAAGACCACCGAATTTTCTCGATAAGTCCCATTCCTTGCCCGAACCGAGATGGCTGAGAAGCGACTGATAATTGTTACGTGCAATAACTCCAACCGATGTAATACCGGAATTAACCATATTTGAAAGAACAAAATCTATTAACCTGTAACGTCCTCCGAAAGGAACTGAGCCGAGAGTCCTTTTTTTAGTTATTTCCGGAAGATTGTGAGCGTGTATTCCTGAAAATATAATACCTACAGCTGACATGTTATTCAATCCTTTCTTATATAATGGGTTCATCTGAGCGGTCAATCATTTCGCCCGGAGCAACGGTTTCATTGTCTGAAATTACTGCGCCGCTTCCTATAACCGCAATCTTACGTCCCTCGGGACCTTCTTCGCCGCCGATTATAGCATTTTCACCTATTACGGTATGGTCACCGATAATCGCATTAACAATTCTTGCACCTTTTTTGATTACCGCATCCTGCATTATGATTGAGTCTTTAATATAAACGTCTTTATCTACAAATACTTTATAGAAAACTACGGAATGGTCGATTGTTCCGTATATTTCACTGCCCTCGGAAACAATGGTATCTTTAAGCGATGCGCCTTCTCCTATATACTGCGGAGGACAAACGGGATTTCTTGCGTATATCCTCCATTCGGGATTGTTTATAATATCGCTGGTGCCTTCATTCAGAAGGTCCATATTTGCTTCCCATAGACTGTCTATCGTTCCAACGTCTTTCCAGTATCCGCTGAAAGGATACGCAAACATTTTTTCTCCGCTGTTAAGCATCTGAGGAATAATATTTTTGCCGAAGTCGTTTGAAGAATCGGGATTCGCGTCGTCCTCAATTAAGTATTTTTTGAGTTTGCTCCAGGAGAAGACATAAATACCCATCGAAGCCTCGTCGTTTTTCGGAACTTTCGGTTTTTCCTCAAAACTTACGATTCTTCCGTCCGGCGCGGTATTCATAATGCCAAACCTGGAAGCTTCTTCGATAGGAACTTTAATTACGGCAATAGTCGCATCTGCGCCTTTTTCTTCATGATATTCTATCATTTTCGAGTAATCCATCGAGTAAATATGGTCACCGGAGAGAATCAGAACATAATCGGGGGAATACTGTTCTATAAATCTTATATTCTGGAAAATTGCATTTGCCGTACCTTTATACCATGCCATTCCGCTGCTTTGCTGGTACGGGGGAAGGATATAAACACCTCCGTAAAGTCTGTCAAGGTCCCAGGGCAGACCGTTTCTGATATAACGGTTAAGCACTAACGGCTGATACTGTGTGAGTACGCCTACAACGTCAATGCCCGAGTTGATACAGTTTGACATTGTAAAGTCAATTATTCTGTACTTCCCTCCAAAGGGTACTGCAGGTTTTGCAATGTTCTTTGTAAGCACGTGAAGACGGCTGCCTTGTCCGCCTGCAAGAAGCATTGCTATGCACCTGTTTTTCTTAATCATAAAGGGTTCCTCCTTATTTTAATTATTATTTCAAATTATTATCTGCTTTTAAACATATCACGGATAAAGGCGGGAGAGTAAGAGCAATCTGTTGTTCGAATCCGTGCTGCGGAAACGGAAAAACATCGGGTGTGCCGTTCGAAATACCTCCGCCTCCGAATCTTGTATCATCAGACGAGAATATTTCTATGTAATTGCAGTTATACGGAACTCCGATTCTGTAATCATATCTTGTAACCGGAGCGAAGTTCAGAACAAAAAGAAGTGATTCTTCGTCACATTCGCGCATAAATACGATAATATTCTGATTTACATCATTATTTGAAATCCATTTAAAACTATTATTGCTGCAATCGTTTTTCCAAAGGGCAGGATGTTCAAGGTAAAAGAAATTCAGTTCCCTTACATATCCAAGAATCTTTGCATGAAGTTCATCGTCAAGCAAATTCCAGTCAAGCTCTTTTTCGTGGTTCCATTCGTTTTTTTGCCCGAATTCGTTTCCCATAAACGACAGTTTTTTCCCGGGGTGTGATATCATATAACCCATAAAAAGACGCAATCCCGCTGATTTTTCGGAATTGTCGCCGAACATCTTTTCAAGCATACTTTTCTTTCCGCAAGAAACATCATCATGCGAGTAGGGTAGTATATGATTTTCGGAAAATGCGTATGATATCGGAAATACTATATTTCTTTGCATGTTTTTTCTGAAAAAAGGATCTGTTTCAGCGTATTCCAACGTATCATGCGACCAACCCATATTCCATTTAAAGGTGAATCCGAGCCCTCCTGAGTTCGACGGACGTGTTACCATCTGCCACGCATTGCTTTCTTCGGCAACGGTGAAAACGTCGGGGTAATCAGCGGCAATCGCATTGTTTAAAAGTCTTAAAAAACTAATGGCTTCGGTGTTTTCACGTCCACCGTATTCGTTTTCGTGCCATTGTCCGGGTTTACGTCCGAAATCCAGAAAAATCATTGATGAAACAGCGTCTACGCGCAATCCGTCAATATGGTATTTATCTATCCAGAAAAGAGCATTTGATATAAGAAAACTCTGAACTTCCTTTTTCCCGAAATCACACGTACATGTATTCCATGTCGGCTGCTCACGCTTTGATTCGTCGTAATATTCGTAACACCAGTCTCCGTTAAAGCGGTATAAACCGTGCTTGTCTTTAGGGAAATGTGCTGGTTGCCAGTCTAAAATAACGCCTATTCCGTGGCAGTGGCAGTAGTCAATAAAAAATTTGAGACCGTCGGGGGAACCATATCGTGAAGACGGGGCATAGTAGCTGCAAATTTCATAACCCCAGGATCCGTAAAACGGATGTTCCATTACAGGCATAAGCTCGATATGGGTATATCCGTTTTCCTTAACGTACGGAACGATTTTTTCTGCCAATAAACGATAGCTTAGAAAAGATCCGTCTTCATTTCTTTTCCATGACCCCGGGTGACATTCGTATATGTTTAATGCAGACCGTTTTACATCTTTGCGTTTTCTGGAATTAATCCACGGTTCATCGTTCCACACATAAGCGTCATTGTCGTAAATCTTTGAGGAATAGCTCTCCGCATCGCTTGAACAGAATGAATACGGATCAACTTTTTCGGATTTTTCCGATTCAGACACAATAAAGTACTTATATGAAGAAAAATAATCGATATTATTCTTCGTCAGTTCAAATTCACCCGGGTTACCGTTCGGCATCATTCGAAATTCGGGATCGTCCTTAACCCAACCGTTGAAGTCGCCGTAAACAAATATATCTTTAATGTTCGGAGCCCAAACACGGAATATGCATTCCCCGTTAACAATATGCGCACCGAAATAATTGTAAGTTCTGAAAGTATTGTTG
>CAMZEM010000126.1 GCA_947305805.1 uncultured Clostridia bacterium
TATTCTTCCTTTGACATCGAGGACGTATCAACGCCGAATGCTTCGGCGATTGCCTTGAATTTTTCTCCTGTATACTCCTGATTGAACTCCATAACGACAGGAAGCATCATTGCGCATGCAACACCGTGGGGAGTATCGTAAACTGCGCCGAGAGTATGAGCCATTGAATGCGCAATTCCGAGACCTACATTGGAATAAGCCATCGCCGTAACATACTGTGCAAGTGCCATTCCTTCGCGTCCGTCGGGGTCGTTAAGAACCGCTTTTCTCAAATTTTTGGCAATAAGCTGAATGGCTTCGAGGTTGAGGACGTCCGCAAGCTCCCATGCTGCTGCGGTCGTATAACCCTCGATTGCGTGGGTAAGAGCATCCATACCCGTTGAAGCGGTAAGTCCTTTGGGCATTGTAGACATCATATCGGGGTCTACAACTGCGATATCGGGAATGTCGTTGGGGTCGACGCAAACAAATTTACGCTTGCGTTCAACATCGGTAATAACATAGTTGATTGTTGATTCTGCGCCGGTACCGCCCGTTGTGGGAACTGCGATTGTAAATACCGTGCGGTTTCCGGTGGGAGCAACGCCTTCAAGAGAGCGGACGTCTGCAAATTCGGGATTGTTTACTATAATGCCTATGCCTTTGCCGGTATCCATTGACGAGCCGCCGCCGATAGTAATCATACAGTCTGCGCCTGATGCCTTGTATGCTTCAACACCGTGCTGAACGTTTTCTATTGTCGGATTCGGTTTAATATCGGAATAAACAAAAAAGTCAATTCCGTTTTCTTTTAGAAGATCGGTAACTTTCTGTGTTACTCCGAATTTAAGAAGGTCGGGGTCGGAAGCTACGAATGCTTTTTTGAATCCGCGTGCTTTCAGGATAGCGGGAATTTCCTTAATGGCTCCGTGGCCGTGATAGGAAATGCCGTTTAATACGAAACGATTTACTGCCATAACAATACTCCTTAATAATATTTTTTTATTGAATTTTATTGTATAACCGCACAGTCCTCTTTATACATTATACAAAACAATTCGAAAATTGTCAAGGAAAAGATTCTGAAAGAAAAAATTAAAAATCTTCAATCTTGATTCAACAATTCTATGATATAATACGCCCAAAAGAAACGAAGGTGGGTTGATTATATGAAACATTTAAAAAAGATTGCTGCCGCGTTGCTGGCTTTATTGATAATTTCGGGCTTATGCGCCTGCAAAACAGCCGAACACATTATTGCGGAAGAGATAATCAGCCAGAACGAAACGGTATTCGTACCGGATGAAGATAATATCAGCACCGATGAAAACACGGAAAACGAAGAAATGCAGAATTCCGAAGAAGATTTAACGGAAAGCAATACCGTGGATAATTCGGAAACCGAAGAAATTGAAGAAAACGGGCAAAGCCCTGCCGAATCTACGCAAGTAACGGAAGAGGAAACCGTTGAAGAGACGGTTTCCGAGCAAGAGAACGAATCACAGGAAGAACAGACAGAGAATAATTCCGTAACCGAGGACCAGGAAACAAAAGAAGAAGAGAAAGAGGATGTTTCCGTAACCAGAGAACAGGCAGAAACGGAAACGGAAATGACTGTCGGAGACGGCAATTTTACAATTACAACTTCCGACGGCAACGTAACGAAAAACGGAGACGTTTATACTGTTTCAGCGGCGGGAACGTACACTTTGACGGGTACTCTTGCGGACGGACAGATTATAATAAATGCGGGGGACGACGACGAAGTTGAGCTTGAGCTTAACGGCGCGGATATATCATGCTCGACCGACTCCCCTATTTACGCCGTTAACGCGGATAAAGTTAAAATAAAGGCAACGGAGGGAACCGTAAACTCCGTTACCGACGCAAGAAATTATGCGCAGGGCGAAAACGATACTGCGGGATCTGCGGCAATATATGCGCTTTGCGATCTGAATATTGTGGGAAAAGGCACGCTGAACGTAACGGCGAAAGCATACAACAACGGTATTCACACAAAAGACGATCTTAAAATCAAAAATGTCACTCTCACCGTCACCGCTCCGAACAATGCCGTTAAAGGCAACGACTCGGTTACGGTTGAATCAGGCAATATTACTCTCGTATCAACGGGCGGAGACGCAATAAAAACGGTAAACTCGGATATATCGAGCAAGGGCAATCAGCGTGGAACGGTTACCGTATCTGGAGGCACTTTGAATCTCACGGCTTACGACGACGGAATTGACGCCGCTTACGATATAGTTGTAACGGACGGAGAAATTACCGTTGTACATGCAGGCGGTAAGGGGCTGGTTGCAAACAATACCGTAAACATCGGCGGAGGAAGCGTAAATGTAATAAAGTCCGCCGACGATGCGATACACGCAAACAGCGACAATGCGCTTGAAAACGGAGAAACGCCCAAAGGCGACGTAACCGTTTCGGGCGGAACAATTGCAATAGCATATACCGGTGACGACGGTATACATGCAGACGGAACGCTTCTTTTTACGGGAGGCACGGTTAATATCGATTATTCCCGCGAGGGTCTGGAAGGGCATAATATAACGTTTGAAGACGGTAATATAAATGTTTACGGCACGGATGACGCAATTAACGCGACAAGCACTTCAAACTGGGGCTCGGACGGTCTTGTAACCGTATCGGGCGGATATATAGTTGCGGAAGTATCCGGCAGGGACGTTGACGGAATAGACAGCAACGGCAGCTACGTGCAGACAGGCGGATTTGTACTGGTAAGCAATCCGAATTCGGATTCCGCGGGAATGATGTCCGCAATGGACGTTGACAACGAGATATCCGTTACCGGTGGAATACTTGTTGCGCTCGGAGCGGTTCCAGGCGGTCAGGGCGGCGGCTTCGGCAGAGGAGGATTCGGCGGCGGTCACGGCGGAGGCGGCTTCGGAGGCCCCGGAGGAGGCTTCGGCGGCGGCGGTTTCGGAGGTCCCGGAGGAGGTTTCGGAAGCGCTAGTCTTCCCGACGGATACGTTGTTTACTCGGGAACTGTATCCACAGGAACGCACAGTTTCACTTATAACGGAAACACATATACGTTCGCACTGAAAAACGCTGTTTCCTACGGTTGGATCTGGGCGGACGGAATAAGCGAAACAAACTATACAATCGGATAAAATCCCAAACCAGAGACACATATTGTTAATAATTGCGTGGTATTATAAGCATAAATAAGAAATAAAAGGAATTATTTCCATGAATATTCTTGAAGGCAGAGAATTTGACGTTATAGTTGCAGGATCGGGCTGCGCAGGTTTTTGCGCAGCCGTTCAGGCAGGAAGAAGCGGACTGAAAGTCGGTCTTTTCGAGCATTTTGCTATGCCCGGAGGGTCTCTTACGGTATTGGGCAGCAACTCAATAGATCAGTTTAACAATCCGCACCGTCCCAAAGGCAGTAAAATGGTAATCGGGGGCATAGGTTGGGAATTTGTAAACGAGCTTGCAAAGCGCGGATTTGCTGAAATTCCCGATATGGATGCGCCGTACCGTGTTCACTGGCAGTACGGAGTAAAAGTTAATCCGATCGCGGCGGCGCAGTGCATGGACGACTTTCTTTTGCAGGCAAACGTCAGTATCAATTACAGGCAGGGCGTTGTAGCGGTTGAAACGGCAAAAACGCCTGACGGAATACGCATTGATTCGGTTATAGTTACCACCAAAAGCGGTCTTGTGCGTCATAGGGCGAAAATGTTTATTGACTGCACGGGAGACGGCGATATATGTGTTTGGGCGGGTGCGGAATACATGATATCCGATACTCTGCAGCCCGGCACAATGCGTCTTTATCCGACAGAAACGGGTAATGACTCTAATGCGTTTGAGAATGCAGATAAGGCGTGGTCGGAAACAGTAAAAAATTACCCCGAGCTGCGTGAAATGATGTGTTCGGGCCGTTTTGAAAGTCTTTTAGCCGCGCGGGGCGACAACACAAATCACATATGCGGCCTTAATACCGCAGACAGCGAAAGCAGAAGCGAAACGGAAATAAGGTCAAGGCGGGATATAGTTAAACTGCTGTCGGTTATGAAGGAAAACGGTGCTCCTATGGACATTATGGGAAGCGCGCCCGAATCTGCGCCGAGAGAAAGCAGACGGATTATCGGAGATACGGTAATGACGGGAGATGATTATCTTCAAAAGCGTCTTTACGACGATGCCGTATGCTACACATACTGGTTTATAGACATACACCGTGACAACGGTCCGTCTGAAATAGTATATCTGAAGGACGAAAAAACTCCGAGCATATCGCTCGGAGCTATGAGACCGAAAGGGCTGACAAACGTTTACGTTGCGGGGCGGTGCGTATCGGCAGACAGACAGTGCCAGTCTGCAATAAGGGTAAAAGCATCGTGCATGGCGATGGGTCAGGCAGCAGGTGCCGCCGTTGCAGCAGCTTTCCGAAACGGCGAATATGATACCCGAAAGGTTGACGTAAACGAAGTAAAAGAATATCTGAAAACTCAGGGCGCGATTGTGCCGGAAAAGTCGGCGGAATAAAAGGCGCGAACAGACAATGATATATTGTGTCTGC
>CAMZEM010000127.1 GCA_947305805.1 uncultured Clostridia bacterium
GAGCCCGAAGTCTTTTCTCGGTTTGTTTCCGCCTCTTCCTATTGAAAGAATGCTCTTTGCGTAAGAGGGGTCTTTCGTGAATATCGCATAAAATTCGGGATCGTATTCTTTCATCCACGCAGCGGCGTTTTCATATACCGTTTCCGCATCCATGCGAGATACAACGTCTTTGCATATATCGTAAAGCTTTTCAAAATCAAACAGAGGTCCCGCAACGCCCATCTTTTTGAATGAAAACGGAAATTCGTTTTTGTCCGCCGTGGGATTCATTCTCCGCCATTCCTCAAAATTGGAATTAAGGAGCGTGAGAACGTATTCTATAAGCCCGTTTTGCGGATATCCTTCGCGCAAAAACATCGCAACGTCCGCTTCGGGGTCTTTTCTCTTTGAAATCTTTCTCTTTGAGCCGTTGTCAAGCTTCATTATGTTTGCCGTATGACAGTAAACGGGACGTTTGAAGCCGAGCGCGGAAAAAAGCTCAACGTGCCACGGAAGAGTTGCAAGCCATTCTTCGCCGCGTACAACGTGCGTCGTTCTCATCAGGTGGTCGTCAATCGCGTGTGCAAAATGATAGGGTGGAGTGCCGTCCGATTTAAGAATTATAAAATCCTGATCGTTTTTCGGAAATTCAAGGTCACCCTTTATCGCATCGGTTATTTTTATCCGCTTTGTCGAATCGCCCTGCGAACGCAGTCTGATTACAAACGGTTTTTTCTCTTTGAGAGCTGCCTCGATCTTTTCTTCGTCCGCATCTCTCCACACGGCCCATTTGCCGTAATAGCCTGGATTTTCACCCGCGGCTTCCTGTTCTTTTCTTATATTTTCAATTTCTTCATCGGTACAGAAGCACGGATACGCCTTGCCTTCCGCCACGAGTTTTTTTGCGAAAGTCTGATATATCTCGGTTCTTTCGCTCTGTCTGTACGGACCGTAATTTCCGCTGTCGCCGTTTCTGACCGCGCCTTCGTCAAATTTGAGACCGTATTTTTCAAACATTGTTATAAAAAGGTCCGCCGCGCCGGAAACTTCGCGTTTTGAATCGGTATCTTCAATCCTCAGATAGAAAACTCCGTTTGAAAGATGCGCCGATCTCTCGTCCGTAACAGCGCCGTAAAGCGCGCCGATATGAAGATATCCCGTCGGGCTCGGAGCAATACGCGTTACCTTCGCTCCTTCGGGCAGATTTCTCGGCGGATATTTTTCTTCGTAATAATCCGCTGTCTTGTCAATGTGCGGGAAAAGAAGATCCGCGAGCTTTGAATAGTCCATTTTATTTATCCTTATCCTGAAAATTTAATGTGTTTTTGTCAGCTGTAATTGTCAAGCGCGCCGGCTTCAATGCTTTCAACCGAAATATGTTCTACTTCAAACGTATAAAAGTTCATTACGGCGTCGCCCTCTCCGTTGGGGGACTGCGCCATCATTCCGACCTGTATTTTTTCGGGAGCGTTGAAACGGAAATAACGCACGAGCCTTTTATGCTTGTCGTCTGCGGAATAATACATTCCGAAAGTGTTGCCTTTTCTTACAAAATACAAACGCACGTTGTCCCACTGATACGTCTCACCGATTGCGCGGTCCGACCACCCGTCATGAGTTATCGAGCTTATAAGCGAATGGGTACCCGTTTCGGACTTTTCAAAGCCGAACTTTGCCCAGTTTTCGTCGTCAATGCGCATCATTATGCCCGCCGCGTCGCCAGTATATATAAAATCGTGATCTACGTGAGCTCTTACGATAAAATCGCCTTCGAGCTCCGAATACATAAATACGGCGTTTGCGCGGTTCTTTTTTCCGTTGGGATCGCAGAAAAAAGTCGACTTCTCGTCGGGAATCAGCGAGACGCCGTCTTCTTTGGTGAAAAGTACCGAACTGTCGTCGTCTTCGTTAACGTTAAGATATTTAAAATTGCTCTTTTTAAAGTTGGCAAGCAGGTTTTTCATTGGTTCTCTCCTTATCGCGCTCCTTATACAAAATTGGAGCAAAACGGAATGCAAATTATTAGATAATATATTAACTTATATAATACAGTTTTCTGTTTGATTTGTCAAGATTTGTGTTTGACAATTGTTTGAATATTTGCCGATTTAAGCAAATTTCCCTTCCGTATAAGGAAAAAATCGCCAACGCATAAACGTTGGCGATATATTCGCTAAAAGTTATCTGATTACTGAAGATTGAATTTCTTCTTGAATCTGTCTACACGTCCGCCCGTGTCAACCAGCTTCTGTTTGCCGGTAAAGAACGGATGACATTTAGAACAAATTTCAACGTGGATATCTTTTTTGGTGGAACGGGTGGGTATTTCGTTTCCGCATACGCACTTTATAACGGTATCCTCATATTTGGGATGGATTCCTTCCTTCATGACCTCAACCTCCCTTTCGACTTTGATTGCAATTATAGATATTATAGCATACTCGAAAGAATATTTCAAGTAGGAAAGTTTGAATTTTTTATGGCTTGAATGCCTTTTCTATTCGTTCTTTATCGCATCGAGCGCAGAAAGCTTCATTGCTCTGATTGACGGATAAAGTCCCGACACAAATCCGACGAGCGACGAAAACAGTATCGCCGCAAGACACAGCCAGAGCGGAATTATTGAAGACCCCTGCGAAACGAGGGTAGGGTCGTAATAATATCCGGTATTTCCCGTTGACTGCGCCGCCTGCATATAGTTTATAATAAACGATACGAGATAGCTTAACGGCACGCCTATTACGCCTCCGCAAAAGCCCATAAGTCCCGCTTCAAGAAGAAACAGATTGCGTATATCGCTTATCTTGCAGCCCAACACCTTCATTATGCCTATTTCACGCGTTCTTTCGTATGTGGACATAAGCATTGTGTTTATTATGTTCAGTGCCGCAACGAGAAACGCTATACATCCAATTGCAAGAAACAGAAACTGGTCGTTTTCTATCTTTTTCTGAAGAGGTTCAACGTAAGACATAAAGCTTGAAGTGGAATATCCCATCTCTTCAATCTCTTTCTGTATCGCCGAAACGTCGTTCATGGTGTTTGCCTTAACGTATACGGTGGAATACTGCATTTCTCCGTTTGAAGAGGACGATTCTTCATCATAGTATCCGCCGCCTCCGCCGTTCTGTTTCTGGTAAAGGTTGTATTCCGCCTGCAGATACTTTTAATCGTCTATCGAAATATAAATATAGTCGTTCGTAGTGTAATCGGGGTCGAAATCAAGATAACCCACAACGTTAAGATTATAAAATTTCGTCCGCTTCATCGGAACTACTTCCGTAGATTCAAGCGAGAGGTCTATATTCGGAGCTTCGCCGTATTCCATATTGAAAGTCAGCTTTATCTGATCTTTTTGCGGGTCTATACGAAGCTCTCTCGGGTCTTCTCCTTCTCCGCTGTACCATTCGTTCCATATAGACTCCTGATCGCCTTTCTTTTTCGGGTTGTAGAAGCTGTAGGGAACGTTGTATCCCAAAACGATGTCAAACGTCTTTTCGTCTTCGTCAACAACTGGAAGCAGTGTGCCGAATTTAAGGTTTTCAAACTCCTCGAAGTATTTCATCGCTTCGGGGTCAATCGCCCTTATCTGCGACCACATCAGAACCTTTTTGCCCGAAACGAGTCTTGCGGAACCGAGATACATCGTAGGCGTTACCGCCTTAACGTTTTTTATCTTTTTGAACGCCGCAACCGCCGCATCGTTTAATACGGCTCCAACCGAGCTTTGCCCCGTTGAATCGTCGTAATCCCAGCGTCGGTAAACCTCTATTTTTTCAAGGCTTGTAAACTGTGAAAGAAGTTCCTTTTTTGACTCGTCAAGCCCGAGACCTATCGAAATCATTATTATAACGGATACCGCGCCTACGGTAATTCCCAGCAGGGTAAGCACCGTTCTTGCTTTTCTTCGGAAGAGATTCTTGAACGCCAGCTTTATAACGTCAAATATCCTCATCTTCCTCTGCCTTCGCTTTCTTCTTCTTTACGGCAACAACGATTATCACGATTATTACCGCAACAATTACGGCAGCCCCGCCGATTATTGCGTATATTAGCCACGGATACTGCTCGAAAATATTCTGCTCTTCCATCGGTTCTTCATACATGCCGGGGTCGAAAGGCTCATCTTCGTAAAAACCCGGGTCGATATACGACATTTCCTCCACCATTATCGTAAACGGATATTTAATGGTGGTTTCCTGGTTGAGACTGTCTTTGAAATTAAATACAATGTTAAATTCCTGCTGACCGGGTTCGTCGCCGAGCATAAGAGTGAAATCCACGCTGTCGCTGTATCCCGACGGAATCGAGCCGATCTCTATCTTTCCGTCCGCAATCGAGCCGTTTCCCTCAACGTCGATATTCATGAAATACAGGTTTGAACGGCTCTTGTTGCTGTAAGTGAAAGAAACGTACGTCTGCCCGTTTGTGTATCCCATGTAATCGCAGTAGAAATTCGAAACTTCAATGTTTATGGGCTGAACAACTTTCAGCG
>CAMZEM010000128.1 GCA_947305805.1 uncultured Clostridia bacterium
TACTTGGTTGGCGACGACCCGGGAAGATAAGTCGATGCCGACTCTCCTCTTTTTTATTACCCTTTTAAATATGCACCTTTAGCTCAGTTGGTAGAGCAACTGACTCTTAATCAGTGGGTCCCGGGTTCGAATCCCTGAAGGTGCACCAGAGTTGAAACCCCATAATTGGGCCAAAAAACGGCTTGGTTATGGGCTTTTTTTATGCTTCGAAATAAAAACACGTTATACACAGCAAGACATCAAAATACATTGAATTACACCGAGAGGGAGTCAAAAAGTAGTCAGAAAAGTTGTCAGATTATGCGGTTAAGCGGACAATGAATTAATATTTTGCTAAATTTGTCCCTTTAACTTGACAAATTCCCCTCTGAGTTCTATAATATAAAGCGTTCGGACATGCTTTATGAAGTATGAAATAAGCCGATTTGTATACGGCAGGTTTTTACGCAGAAGAAAATTGACGAAGATGACATCCGATTTGCAGAGAAAATACAATGATTAAACTGAAATACGGAAATACAAATACTTTTTTTATACAGAGCAACGGCAACGGCTTGCTTATTGATACGGATTATGCCGGGACTCTTCCTGCATTTTATAAGCTCCTCGGGCAAAATAACATTACGGTAAAAGACATAAAATATGTGCTGGCAACACACTATCATCCGGATCACATGGGACTTATAGGCGATCTTATGAAACAGGGGGTCAATTTGTTGCTTATAGACGCGCAGAAAGACCACGTGCATTTTTCGGACGAACTGTTTAAAAAAGACAGGATTGAATACACTTTAATAGATGAATCTGCCGCAACGGTCATTTCCTGCGCCGAAAGCAGAGACTTTCTTAAGCGAATAGGCATCTTCGGTGAAATAATCCGTACAACAAGCCACAGCGAGGACAGTATCTCAGTAATATTGGATGACGGTGACTGTTTTGCGGGAGATCTTGAGCCGTTCGAATACATTGAAGCGTATCGGGAGAACAATAAACTGAAAACGGACTGGGAAAAGATATTATCTTTCAAACCGAAACGGATTTTTTATTCCCACAGGCCGGAAAGAAGCGTTCAGTGACAAACTCCTGTTTGCTGAGGCGTATAAAAGAGTTGTATAAACCGAAACGACTGCTGTTTTGTCCGATTTTTTATGAAGGTATAAAGATGAAAAACAATATCTTTACCGAGGGAGCTATTCTCCCTAAGCTTTTGAAATTTATGTTGCCCGTGCTTTTTGCGATGTTTCTGCAAGCGATGTACGGCGCCGTTGATTTGCTTGTTGTCGGTCAATTCGGAACCGATTCCGATGTTTCCGCCGTATCGACCGGCTCTCAGATTATAATGACGCTCACAAATCTGATCGTAAGCTTTTCTATGGGCATTACCGTTGCGGTAGCGCAGCGAATCGGACAAAAACACCCCGAAGATGCGGCTCAGACCATAGGCACGGGCCTTATCATTTTTGCGATAACGGGAGCGGTATTTACTGTAATCAGCGTATTTGTCGCAGGTGCACTGGCAGATATAATGCAGGCTCCCGAAGAAGCTTTTGACCTCACCAAAAGCTATATCAGGGTATGCGGCGGCGGATTTCTTATAATTACCGCATACAATCTGCTGGGCAGTATCTTCCGCGGACTCGGCGACTCAAAAACACCGTTGATTGCCGTCGGTATCGCCTGCATATTCAATATCATAGGCGATCTGGTTTTCGTTTCGTTATTCCATCTCGGAGCGACGGGCGCAGCTCTTGCAACGGTGATTGCACAGCTCATCAGCGTTATAATCTCATTTTTTATCATCAGAAAAACAAAACTGCCGTTTGAGTTTCACAGAAATAATCTTAAAATAAAGGGCAGATATGCCGCCGTTATTATTCGTATCGGAACTCCCATAGCTTTACAGGATTTTCTTGTGGGAATATCTTTTCTTGTAATGATTGCAATAGTCAATCAGCTCGGAGTTATCGCCTCTGCGGGAGTAGGTGTTGCAGAAAAGGTATGCGCTTTCATAATGCTTGTTCCGCTTGCTTTTATGCAGTCCATGTCGGCATTTGTTGCTCAGAACTACGGCGCGGGCTACACGGACCGTGCAATAAAAGCTCTTAAAACGGGTATTGCGGTATCGGTATTCTTTGGCATTGTTATGTTTTTCATCACTTTCTTCCACGGTGACCTTCTTGCGGGAATATTCTCCAATAAGCCCGATACCGTAAGCGATGCGTGGGATTATCTGAAGGCATACGCTATCGACTGTCTGCTCACCTGCTTCCTTTTCTGCTTTATAGGCTTTTATAACGGTATTGAGAAGACAAAATTCGTAATGATTCAAGGCATTGTCGGAGCGTTTCTTGTGAGAATACCTGTTGCATTTCTCATGCGGCATATAGGAAACGGCTCTCTGTTTCTTATAGGACTTTCCACGCCGTGTTCAACGGTATTGCAGATAATACTGTGCTTTGTCGTTTATATCCGTTTCAGGAAAAGTATCACCTCACAAGGCAGGCAATAACTTTCTTTGCGGCATTGTTTCGGCAGCGTGGATATCCGATTTAAATAACGGAATTTAAAAAGCAGTCACGCGTCTGTTTCGGCGCAAAACAGGAATATTTTATCGAATGAAGGTGGAATTATGAATTTTATACCCGATGAAATCAAAAAAACGGGCAATTATTTCTGCACGTGGGATTCGCAGTGCGACGAGGTCTATTTCAGAGACACGTCTTCCTGTGATTTTTCAGGCCGCGATGCGATGTGCGAAGAGTTTCTTTTCGGTAAAAGCGGGCTTCTGAACAGTTTTGACGGAATAAGAGGCGATGTTATCGCCGTTCTGGACGACGGCTGGGACGTTCCGTTCGGAGCGAAGGACAGCAGACTTTTCGGCCTTCTTATTCCCGACGACGAGCGTTTTCCGTCGCTTAAAGGACTGTCTCCCGCTAAAAAGCTGAGAGCGCTCTCAGATAAAGTCCGCGCCATGGGCTATCGCGGACTCGGACTCTGGATACCGTCTCAGGTGCCGACAATTGTAAACGGAAAAGAAGTTTCGTATACGCCCGAAGAAGAGCGGAATTACTGGGAAGAGCGGGCGCAATGGTGCGGCGAAGCGGGAGTTATGTATCTTAAAACAGACTGGGGCAAACACTCAAACGATCCCGAATACCGCGCAATGATGACAGACTGCATGCGCAGATATGCGCCCGATCTTTTAATCGAACACGCATTTTTCGGACATCCGCTTTTTGAATCCGAAAAGGACGGACATGAAATGCCCGAACACGTAAAGGATTTTCTCCGCAAAGTTATTCCCGTCAGCGATTTTTTGCGGACAAACGACGTTTGCCACGAGGTAAAATACGCTTCCACCGTGGACAGAGCCGCAATCTGTCTTGAAGAAGCGCAGAATATCGAAGGGAAATGCGCCGTTTTAAACGGGGAGGACACCGCCCTTATAAGCGCGGCTCTCGGATGCGCGATAGGCATAATGCGTCACGAATTTGAAAATAAGCGCAAATACGTGCCGCTTCCCCCGAGAAGCATTGCGGAAACGGAATGCGCCGTCCGCTGGCAGAGAATTGCGCCTCCCGTACCCGCAAATATCGGTAAAGTTCATATTTCCTCCGAGCGTCTGAAAGATATATGGCACTGCCCCGACAGGGCGAGAAATCTCTGGCCGTCTCTGGCGGAAGGAGATTATTACGTAACCGCGCCCGCAGCGGTATCGAGAAATATGCCGCTGCCGCAGGTAAAGGCGGAAGGCGAAAAACCGTATGTTTTATGCTCCGTTCACCCCGACTCGGGAGCGCTTTGCGTTTCGGTAACGCCGCGGACTTTCTTTGACAGAATAGACGTTACTCCGCTTGCGTCAATCTGCGTTAAAGGCGGTTCCGTATCCGCTCCCGTAGGCATTTTCGGCAGATTTGAATCTCTTTCAGTTGTTTTTGACGGCAAAACGGAGGGTATGGACGTATATGCGCAGAATATGCTTTCTTCCGATGCGCATAAAATTACGGACAGAGTATCTCTTTGCGGAAATAGACTGACCGTTTCGGGCGAACTTATGGAAGAAATCGGCAAAATCGACGGCGGAAACGCCATTCCGGCGGTTGTTATCCGTCTTATAGGAAAAAACAGCTGAAAACGGTATAAAAAATAAAAAACCCCGACGGACATAATCGGTTTATCACGTCGGGGTGTTTTTTTAATAACGTTTTTATCTTTCAAAAGTTTTTGCAGCGGTTTCGAGAAGTTCGCGTATAGGAAGGTGCTGCGGGCAGACTTTTTCGCATTTTCCGCATTTTATGCAGTCCGACGCCTTGCCGTGTCCGTTGCCTGTGATAACGCTGTTGTAGTAATAGCCCGTGTTCCAGTTGTGAAACGCCTCGTTTGCGTTAAGAGAAGCAGGGAATCGTGCAGAAAACGGCATCAACTTGT
>CAMZEM010000129.1 GCA_947305805.1 uncultured Clostridia bacterium
CGCCTCAGAGACGCTAAACAGGTTGCGGAGATCAGGGGCAAATCGATAAGCGAAATCTTAGGTTGAGGAGGAAATAACAATGCTTAAAATCACTCTTCAGAAAAGTCTTATCGGCAGACATGAAGACCATATAGCTACCGCAAAATCAATGGGACTCAGAAAGATCGGAGATGTTTCCGTTCAGCCCAACAACGAAGCTACAATGGGAAAAATAAAGAAAATCTCTTACCTTATCAAGGTAGAAGAAGAATAGGAGGCCAAACATGAAAATTTACGATCTCGTACCTGCTCCCGGTTCCGTAAAAGAACCTAAGAGAAAGGGCAGAGGCGCCGGTTCCGGAAACGGTAAAACCGCGGGTAAAGGTCATAAAGGCCAGAATGCCCGTTCCGGCGGCGGAGTAAGACCCGGCTTTGAAGGCGGCCAGATGCCCCTCCAGAGAAGACTTCCGAAGCGCGGCTTCCGTAATTATCCTTTCAGAAAAGAATATCAGATAGTAAACGTTGATTTCCTTAACGAATTTGAGGACGGAACCGTTGTTACTGCCGAAGAACTTCTTTCCAAAGGATTTATCAGCGATCTTAACACCGCTGTCAAGATTCTCGGCGACGGAGAGCTTGAAAAGAAATTAACTGTAAAGGCTAACAAATTTTCCGAGTCAGCCAAGCAGAAGATAGAAGCAGCCGGCGGGACAGTTGAGGAGGTTTAAGGGTGGGAATACTTGAAACCTTAAGAAACGCATGGAAAATAGCGGACCTGAGGAAAAAGATTTTATACACCCTGTTCATAATCGTTCTTTTCAGGATCGGCAGCTCGATTCCCGTGCCTTTTATCAGCGCTGATGCTCTCAATGTGTTTTTTGACCCGACAGCACAGGGCGGCGGCCTCTTCGGCTACCTGAATATGCTTTCCGGTAACGCATTGGCAGAAGGAACAATTTTTGCTCTTACAATTCAGCCTTACATCAACGCAAGCATTATTATTCAGCTTCTTACCATCGCTATCCCCGCTCTTGAGCGTTTGCAGAAAGACGGCGGAGAAGAAGGTCAGAAGAAGATAAACCAGATTACCCGTTACGTTACGGTTGTTATAGCTCTCCTGCAGGGCTACGGCTACCTCGTAACTCTCAGAACCAGCAATGCTCTCAAAGCATCCGAAGGTTTTGTAGGCGTTCTTGAACAGATAGCGATAGTTGTTGTTCTTGTTGCGGGCTCTCTCCTTGTTATGTGGCTCGGCGAAAGCATTACCGAAAAAGGTATCGGCAACGGTATCTCAATGATTCTCTTTGCGTCCATCGTATCCAGAGGACTTTCGGTTGTTCAGTCTTTCGTTGCAAATTTCATGCAGGGACTGTGGTACATTCCCGTTATCGTTACCTTAATGGCTCTTGTTATCCTCGCGTTCATCGTTTTCATGGACAGCGCGGAAAGAAGAATCCCCATTCAGTATGCGAAACGCCAGATAGGCAGAAAGATGTACGGCGGACAGAACACGCATTTGCCCATCAAGGTTGTTATGACAGGCGTTATGCCCATCATCTTCACCTTTGCAATCATCAACATTCCGGCAACGATTGCTCAGTTCTTCCCTGGTTCTGCTTACGAAACGTTTATTAAAACGTATTTCTCGCAGACCTCTCCCGCTTACATCATCCTAACGTTCATTCTTATCATCGCATTCAACTATTTCTATATCTCAATTCAGTATAATCCCGTAGAAATAGCAAACAACATCAAAAACAACGGCGGCACAATCCCCGGTATCCGTCCGGGCAAACCGACAAGCGATTTCATCATAAAGACCGTCAACAAAGTAACCCTTTTCGGCGCGCTCTTCCTTGGTGTTATAGCTATCCTGCCGTATATCGTTCAGATTTTCCTCCCCAATGCAAGCACAATTGCTCTCGGCGGAACTTCTGTACTGATTCTTGTTTCTGTATCACTTGAAACCGTTAAGCAGCTCGAAGCTCAGATGCTTATGCGTCACTACAAGGGCTTCCTTGAATAAAAATAAGGGGGAAAGCACTGTGAACACGAATAAAACATACAGACTCGTTCTTCTCGGTGCTCCCGGAGCAGGCAAAGGTACGCAGGCTGAAAGACTTACTGAGAAATATTCCGTGCCTCAGATCTCTACCGGAGTTATTCTTCGCGCAGCGATCGAGGCAGGAACCGATCTCGGTAAAAAAGTTAAGGAATTGATTGAGAACGGTAAACTCGTGCCCGATGAAGACGTTGTTGCCATCGTCGGGCAGAGAATAGCCGAAAAAGACTGTGAAAACGGCTTTATTCTCGACGGATTCCCCCGTACCATCCCTCAGGCAGAGGCGCTTGACCGCCTGCTTGACGAGAACGGAACGGCGCTTGATGCGGTACTGTCTATCGAAGTTAAAGACGAAGATATAGTAACGCGCATGTCCGGCCGCCGTGTCTGCAAAAAATGCGGAGCAAGCTACCACGTAGTTTACAAACGTCCCAAAAACGGCAATCTCTGCGATAACTGCGGTACCGAACTTGTATCGAGAGAGGACGACAAGGTAGAGGTTGTAATGGGAAGACTTGAAGCTTACCACAAACAAACCGCTCCCCTTAAAGATTATTACGCTGCAAAAGGTCTGCTCGTAACGGTGCAGGGCAGGGAAGAACTTGCCGATACATCCGCCGCAGTAGACGAAGCATTAAAAAACCTGTAAGGTCATCGGATAAATGATTGTAATAAAAAATCGCAGAGAGATCGATTTAATGCGCAAGGCAGGCGCAATCGCAGCCGAAGCCCTCGCAAGAGGAGGCGAAGCTGTAAAACCCGGTGTGTCAACCAAGCACATAAACGATCTTATGGAAAAATTCATCAGGAGTAAAAACGCGTACCCGTCGTTTTTGCATTACAACGGATTCCCCGCGACTGCATGCATCTCGATAAACGACGAGGTCATTCACGGAATCCCTTCGGATACGCGCATAATTCAGGATGGAGATATCGTGAGTATTGATGTCGGTGTTCTGCTGAACGGCTACCATGGCGACACTGCAAACACCTTTCCCGCAGGAAACGTCAGCGAGGAGGCTTTAAAGCTGATCGAAGTCACGAGACAGTCTTTCTGGGAAGGCATGAATTATGCCACCGCAGGAAACAGACTCGGAGATGTAGGTCATGCGATAAGCGCGCACGCCGTAAAAAACGGTTGCTCCGTTGTTTACGAATATGTCGGACATGGCGTCGGAACACAACTGCACGAAGACCCGAATGTTCCTAACTACGGAATGAAGGGCAAAGGCCGCCGTCTTGAAGAAAATATGACGATAGCGGTCGAACCTATGATTAATCTGGGCGTTCCGGATGTTAAAGCTCTTTCGGATGGCTGGACTGTAGTTACAAAAGACGGTAAGCTGTCTGCTCATTACGAGAACACGATAGCAATAACAAAAGACGAGCCGTTAATACTCACATCTCTGTAGGAGATCAATATGGATACAACCGACATTAGCAAAGGGAGTATCGTAGAATCCGTAGCTGGACGGGACAAAGGACATGTGTTTTTTGTTCTCGATACCGTCGGAGACTATGCTCTTTTGATTGACGGAAAAATCCGCAGGATCGAAAACCCGAAAAACAAAAAGCTTAAACACGTCAGGTTCCTTGCCAGACGCGAGGACATCCGTGTTTATTCGAAAATCGCGGCCGGTATAAGGCCCGACAATGCGGAAATACGTAAAGCGTTGGCGCTTTTTGTAAATTCCGGTAAAGAAAGCTCTTGAAGGAGGCTGCAAACAACTTGGCAAAAGAAAATCTTATAGTGGTCGAAGGCGTTGTAGTTGAAACCCTTCCGAACACTAAATTCATAGTCGAACTTCCAAACGGACATAAGATAGACGCTTATATATCCGGCAGAATGCGCGAAAACAACATCCGCATAATGCTCGGAGACCGCGTGGAGGTAGAGATGTCTCCGTATGACCTCACCAAGGGCAGGATCACATTCCGCGGAGTTCGCAAAAAAACTCTGTAAGTGACCTGTAATATAATAAACCGCAATTGATTGAATCAAACCAAGGAGGTAATTCAAATGAAGGTACGTCCTTCCGTTAAACCGATGTGCGATAAGTGCAAGGTTATTAAAAGAAAAGGCAAAGTAATGGTAATATGCTCAGACCCCAAGCATAAACAAAAACAGGGTTAATTAAATCGGAGGTGTATTCACAAGCATGGCACGAATAGCTGGCATAGATCTGCCGAACAACAAGCGTGTAGAAGTCGGACTGACTTATATCTACGGCATCGGCATCAATAAATCCAGAACCATCTTAAGCGCAACAGGCGTAAATCCCGACACAAGAGTAAAAGATCTTACCGAAGAAGATCTCTCCGCTCTCCGTGAATATATAGATAAACATGTAACAGTCGAAGGTGACCTTCGCAGAGCTGTA
>CAMZEM010000130.1 GCA_947305805.1 uncultured Clostridia bacterium
AATAATCCCTTTCTCATCCATCTCTCTCAGATAGGCGTGAACGCGGCTCTGCGGCATTCCAGCGTCCTTGGCAATATCCGCGATAGTCGGCTCGCGTCCTTCTTTCAGCTTCCAGTATTCAATTATCTCGACGATCTTCTGTATTCTTTCAGGATCCTTATGTCTCATAATATGCCTCCCGGGCGTATGTAGAATTAAATATTCCGTTTACGGATAATATTATAAGGCCTCGACACTCATTTGTCAAGACCTTTTTTGAATTTTGCTGTCGCTTGTAAACGACACCTAATCAGGGTATCCATATTTAGTTTTCAGACTGGATGCTTTAAACTATATGTTGTGCTTATCCCGAAGGAGTCCGGGATTATATTTTTATTCGAACCACAGCTTATACATTCCTTTGAGGAAATCGGTGTCTAATTTGATTCTACTGTCCGGAAGAACAGAGTCTATTCCGCAGTACGGCGGACAAAGAGCGGTTCTTCCGTGCGAATCAGGAACCCATTCGTTTATTTCCTCTGGGCTGTAGATTGTAATGCAGAAAAAACATCCGCATTCCTTCTCTGTTTCATTCTTCATACGGTGCCTGGGTAGTCTAATCAGAACAAACGCCTGATACTCGCAGCCCTTTGGCTGATGTGCAACTCAATGCTGCTCCGCTTACGCGTTACAAAGATCATTATTCAGTTGTGTGGGTATTATAGCACGACTTTTCGCATTTTGCAATAGGGTTAGCGAACAAATTTTCGTCTCCGGGGTCAGTTGTCGGTATTTACCGACAACTCAACTTCAGATTGCAAAAATCTTCTCCGGAAACCGTCTGAGGACAGAAACCCGAAAAACTCACACAAAACGGTTCGAATCCCGCGTTTCCCCCCGAGTTCTCCCTTTTATGCATATAATTCTGCAAAATCGAAAAGCGCCGAAATCCTTTGTAAATAGGGCGTTTTCGGGATTTCGTGCGCCGGTGTCAGCACTTTTGCCAACGCGAAATTTTTCACAAGAATGCTTGAAAAGTACATAAGATTACCCAAGATTACTTTCTTCATACATGACTCGAAATCGTATAGCCTTTATGTACCCTCCGAACCCCGGAACCCTTGATTTCATTGGGTGTTCGGAGGAGTCGAAAGCCAAAAATCAAATATGTTCTCCCCATCAGTTCTCCCCAAAATCCGAGGTGTTTTTCGGGGGTCAGATGTGAAGATAAACACGGAGGGTTATCGAAGCGGTCATAACGGGGCTGATTCGAAATCAGTTTGGGTGCAAGCCCACGTGGGTTCGAATCCCATCCTCTCCGCCAGACTTGAGTGGAAAGTGTCCGGAAACGGGCACTTTTTTCGAATTAAAGTGTCAAGATATAAGTCAGAAACATGTTCGTTTTCTATCGTTCTTTCATTTCAATCATAATCTTATCATCTCCCTTCCGAATTAAGCCTGCTATCATTAGTGTTTTGCCTGTTGTCACAAACGCATTATACGTAACGATAAGTTATTTGTCAAACGTCGAAATTTGCTTTTATTATACAACCTACATAAACTTTTTTTTCCCAATTTTCTGTTGACAAACAAAAAAGAATATGATATAATGATACAAAATAAAAGGTTTAGACTTAATTATTTGTTTTCGGAGGTCATTATCGTTGCGGATCGGTCTCATAGGCCACAACTCTGTTGAGTATATACAAAAGTGGCTTCAGATATGGAACAATAACGACAGTGCTGTCCTGCTGAATCCTGATATGCCGTTCTCTGTTGTATCGTCGATACTCAACGAATCAAATGTTGAAAAGCTATTAATTGAGGATACGCTGTTGACCAGAAGCGATAATCTTTCTTCTTTTGAAATTATTCCTTATCAAATAAAACATCAAATGCCCTGCACTTTACCAGAATCAGTACGCGAATTGTATGAACCACGTTATGATGAATCTGAAGCCGTTGTAATATACAGCTCAGGTACTACCGGAAGATGCAAGGGCGTTTCTTTATCTCACAGAGCAATTTCCAATAATGCGGATTCCATTATTGATTATATGGCTTCGTCAGACAGAGATGTCTTTTATCTGAATAAAAAACTGACGCACAGCTCTACTCTTGTCGGAGAACTTCTTGTTGCGTTGAAATCCGGGTCGGGCATACTGTTATCTCCTCTTGCAGTGCCTCCCAGAGTAGCATTCAGAAACATTATCGATCACAATGTTTCGATTCTATGCTGTAATCCGTCATTGCTTAAGATGTACTCTGACGAAGCTGAAAGAACAGGCTCTTTTCCGGAATCAGTCAGGACTGTTTATACAAGCGGAGATATGATCTCTGCAAAAGAGATCGAAAGAGCAAGAACAGTATTCAAATGTCCCGTATTCAACGTATACGGACAGACAGAATGCGGACCGAGAATAACAGCTCAGACGCATGATTACTGCCACGGAAATTCTGTTGGAAAACCAATAAAAAACGTGGAGATACGAATAGAGGATAATAACGAAATAATAGTAAAGACAAATGCTCTGTTCAGTGGCTATACAAACAGAGAAATCCCAGTTGAAGAGTGGCACAGAACCGGAGACACCGGATATCTGGACGAGAACGGAGAATTGCATATAACAGGAAGAACCGACAATATGATAATTGTCGATTCTCATAATATATATCCGGAAGCAGTCGAGCAGCTTATCATAGAAAACACAGAAGTTAAAGACTGTGTTGTATTTAAAGAAAATGATAAGCTTGTTTGCTCATATAAAGCAGATAATGAACTTGGAACAGATATTATAAAGACGATGCGCACAAAACTTCTTCCGTATGAGGTTCCCAGGTCATTCAGAAGAGTGAATGAAATACCAATGAACAAAAACGGAAAGAAGATACGAAATAACTGTCAGGGAGAACAGCGGTAAATACTATGGAACGAAATGATATCAAAGAAAAGATAATCGATATTCTTGATAGATTGTTCAGTGATGCCGGCGTTGACAGGGATATCCTTGAATATGTCGACCTAATAGACGATCTCGGTATGGATTCCATCAATTTCATTTCACTGATAATAGAACTTGAATCAACATTTGACATACAGATCCCTGACGACTGGCTTCTTATGGAGAAGTTTCAAAACTATACGCTGATTTATTCCGCTGTTGAAGAACTGCTACAGATTAAAGAAAAGAAAGATAACGAATAAAGACAGATAAACTCACATTAAACTGCTGTAGGAGAAAAAAGATGAAGCTGTTGCCTTTTCCTGACGAGCCGGTATTTATATGTTATCACAACAAAGCGTTTCCTTTCGGAATTATACAGGCAAACGCAAACGGTGATTTCATGAAATGGCTCTGCTCAAAAAGCGTAGGCTGCATTTTTAATCCGAGTGCAGGTCCTGACAAATTCGATCTTGATATCATCGATCAGTGGGGAAACATAGAGGGCATAACAGAAAGACAGACATTTAAGCTGAAAAACGATATGATGGGCAGGCTCGGAATCGACCTTCTATCAATGCTTAGAACTGTCATAGATAATAACTGTTATATACGCGGGATATTCAATGAAAAGTATATCCCTCATAAAGACGCATATGACAGTTATGATTATATACACGATTTTCTGATTATCGGATACGACGATGATTATTTCTATTCTGCGGGATATATCGAAAACGGAAGATTCAGACGCTTTGAGATACCGGTACAAAACTTTCTGCAAAGCCTTTATGATTCGGAAAGAGATATGGTTCAGGTCGAATTCATAAGCATTAACAGCGATTTCATTCTGAATCCTAATATCCCGTGGATGATCTCAGAACTTGAAAGGTATGTAAGAAATACGCAGCCCGAAGGAAATGATCGTCCGTCGTACGGTCTTTCTGCAATGGTGAAACTGCGCGACTTTTTTATTGATGAAATTAAAGAGAGAAACCGGATATATATTGACAGAAGATATTCAAGAGTACTGTTAGAGCACGAATGGATGCTGACACAGGTTCCAGAGCTGTTTTTGAGCGATTCCGAGAAAACAGATTATATTATTCAGGCTAACGCGAATTATGAAAAAGCACGGCTTATACATATGATGGGTCTTAAGATGAGCTTCACTGGAGAATCAGATCTCATTGAACCTGTTGTCAAGGAAATGAATGAGATAATGGAATCGGAAAAGATCTATCTTTCTGGTTTGATAGAAATACTGAAAAAAAAATACGGAAAATGATAACTACCATTGATTACTACGCTAATTGCTGAATCATAATTCAGAAAGGAACATTTGTCAATGAGCAGTGAAGAAAAACTTGTAAAGATGCTCAAGTATGTTTCCGAGCATAATGATTTTTACAAGAACAGAATAAAGGAATACGGTATCAG
>CAMZEM010000131.1 GCA_947305805.1 uncultured Clostridia bacterium
TACCAGATACTATCTTATGTATATTCTCAACTCGATGTATCTTATCGCCTGGATTGATGCGTTCAGGTGAATAACCAATCTTAAAGTCGGGACCACATTTCAGTCCGCTCTGTTTTTCCAGAATAGGAATACAGACATCTTCGGTACAGCCGGGGTATACGGTAGACTCGTAAACTACGATTGAGCCGGGGACGAGATTACGTCCTACGATTTCAGAGGCACCGATAACGGGCGTGAGATCGGGCGTATGGTCTGTATTAACGGGTGTCGGAACGGCAACGATGATGAACTTTGCTTTTCTCAGCTCTGTTTCATCTGATGTAAAATGGATTTTGGTGTTCTTTATTTCGTCGTCGCCGACCTCTTTTGTGGGGTCAATACCGGATTTATACAGCTCTATCTTTTCTTTATTCAAATCAAAGCCAATAACATTCAGACCTTTTTTCGCAAAAGCGTGTGCAATGGGCATACCAACATAGCCGAGACCGACTAATGCAAGAGATTCGACATTATTAACAAGCTTGCCATAGAGTTTCATTTCATTACCCATTCTTAACCTTTCAACTGACTTGTATGTTTCTCGTAGTTTCGCTTTTTCCAAAATCCGTACCACATATTCCAGGATGCATACCAAAACGCCACAGGAGCCGGTTTTTCATCGCAAATATGGAACAGATCATAGTGGCTCTTCAGTTTTTTACTGATCTTATCGTGGCTGATGCTTTTCTTACGGACTCTGTACTTAGCCAGATTCTCTTTTAAAAGATGCGCTTCTGTTTCCGGCTTCTTATACAGCTGCAGCCTGATTGCATAGTCGTTGTTTTTCTTTATGTCCTTTATCTGAATCAGCCCAAAGTGTTTGGCGCTGTACATCATGGTAAGCTGTCCGACGTAATCATAGTTATACATTTTCCGCTTATTCACCACATCGGGGCCTGTGACAAAAATATTAAGAGGATTGTCGTCCTCATCGATCTTTTCATACTCATGATAAGAAAGAAAATAGCCGTGTTCTGTCATAAATGAGACCTGATGCTCAAGTTTGGTCGGGATCCAAAGATCATCGGAATCCAAAAAAGCTATCCACTCTCCCTGCGCTTCCCGCAAAGCATAATTTCGGGTAAGTGCGGCGCCGGAATTCCGTTCATTCTTAAAATATTTTATCCGCGGGTCTTTAAACGATGAAACAACCGTATCGGTGTTGTCTGTTGAGCAGTCGTCAACTATAAGAAGCTCCCAGTTTGAATATGTCTGATTCAGCACACACTGTACTGATTCGCCGATGAATCTTTCCGTGTTCCATGAAGGCATTATTATGGATACTAAACCGTCAACCATACCGTTACCTCACTTAATGACCTTAATATACGAAATATTATCGTCGGTTCTCTTTTGGACTACATAACCGTTCTTCTCATAAAAACCGATTCCCCGACCGTTTTCGGCACGGACAGTAAGAACACACGCTTCCCTGTTCATCATTTTACCGATATTCTCGTATGATTCAATCAAATCTTTTGCGAGACCCGATCCTCGTTTTTCCGGCAAAACACATATTGAAAGAAGGTCAATTTTCTTTGTCGGATCTACGTCATACCGTTTATCGAAGTAATTCACTTTACTTTTTCTTATTGTCGATTTAATCTTTGCAACCGCAGCCTTATTTCCCCGAAAAAGCAGTGATAATGTTGCAAAAGCTATTTTTATACAGTTCGCTTTCTGCCATTCCTTTGAAACGGCATTTTCGCATAAATAACCCATACAGAATCCGTTGATTGCTTCGTTTTCATCGGAAACAACGAACAGTTCGGGAGTTGTTTTCATAAACGTCTCATAATATGACCTCAGCAGCGCTCCGCCCCGGATATTTCCAATAGCAGTAGAAAAACTATCCGGAAAACATATTCTATGGACATTGACTATACTGTCCAAATCACTCGCAGAAGCCTGTCTTATCATACCGTTTAATCAACCTCATTCAGATATTCTTTTCCGAGAACCGCAAGAACTGTTCTGACCATTGTCTGTAAATCTCCAAGAAGCCGGAATCTCAGGATACTTGCCAGATTCCATTTCATTTTTTCGGGAAGGACATCTTCGACATAAACACGATCCACGTCATCTGCAGCATTCAAAAGCTTATCCTCATCCTTATAGCGGATGCTTGCTTCGCTTGTAATTCCTGCCGGCATAAGTAACGTTGCATTATACTCGGGTTTGTATTTCTCAACGTATTTTACGGCTTCCGGTCTTGTACCGACAAAACTCATATCGCCCTTAATCACATCAAGCAGCTGCGGGAATTCATCTATTCTGTATTTTCTGAGTTTTCTGCCGATTTTTGTAATTCTTGAATCTTCTCCGACTGTTACGGTTGTTCCAAGTTTGTCCGCATTAACAACCATTGTGCGAAACTTGTGAATGCGAAAATGTTTGCCGTATCTTGTTACACGTTCCTGGCGGTAAAGCACAGGTCCGTGATCTTCCGATTTGATGAGAATTGATACAATCAGCATGGGAAGAGCAAGAATAATAAGAAGTATAATTGCAACAGAAAAATCAAAAAATCTCTTTAACAGTAATTGTACGCGTTTTTTGTTAAGAATCTCCCAGTATGGTCTGACCTCGTCAACACGCATAAAGTCCGGAAGGTTTTCCCACTTTTTCAGCATTAATCAACCTCTTTACAGACATCACGCAGAGCCCTGCAAATATAGTCTGTATCATCATCGCTCAACAGTGTATGTAACGGCATGGAAACAAGGTTTTTATAATAATCATAACTGTTGGGAAAATCTTTTATATCCCAGCCGAAAGCCTTATATGCAGTCATCATAGGCAACGGTTTGTAGTGAACGTTTGCAGCAACACCGTGTTCCGCCAGCTTTTCTATTATTCTGTTGCGTTCCTCCGCGCCGATTCCGGGAAAGCGGGCAAGGTAAAGATGATTTGAACTGTCCATCCATGGAACATGATGATTCAAATGGTTAATACCAAGCTCATCGCACGTTTCATCGTATTTTTTTATTATAGATTTTCTCCGCTCAAGCATACCCGGGTATCTGTCAAGCTGGCGAAGTCCTATAGCGGCCATAATGTCGGTCATATTGCATTTGTACCAGGGCCCGATGATGTCGTATTCCCATGCGCCGATTTTTGTTTTGGCCAGAGCGTCTTTATTCTGTCCGTGCAGGCTGAGAAGCTGAAACATCTTATAAATCTCGGAATCTTCAACATCCTTAAGCGGAAGCCACGTTGATGCTCCGCCCTCCGCAGTTGTAAAGTTTTTTACTGCGTGGAAACTGAAACTGGAAAAATCGGCAATGGCGCCGCAGTATTGACGTTGACCGTGAAAATCACGGGAGGCTCCGAGACTGTGCGCGCAGTCTGCGACAATAGCTATACGTCCAAGGGAACGCTGAATACGGCTGTTTAAATCGCCAAGCGGCGTACCGTCAGATTTTATCGGTCTGAATAAATCCCTTTTATGCTCTGCGATTTCAAAAAGTCTTTCATAATCACATACAATGCCGCCAAGATCGACGGGAATGATTGCTTTCGTGTTCTCATTAACGGCTTTTTCAACAGCGTCATAGTCCATTTCGGGACAGTGCGTAACAGGATCGCCGTCTTTCTGAATATCAACAAAAACAACTTTTGCTCCGCAATGAATTGCGGCGGATGCGGTTGCTGTATAGGTGTAAGCAGGAACAATTACTTCATCGCCGGGGCCGATGCCGAGAATTCTTAAGTTATGCTCTTCAGCAGCGGTGGCTGAATTAAGACAGACGACTCGGTTACTGTATTTTTCCGAATTTTCCCCGGAATCGCAATCAACGTCGTTTCTTCCTGTATCAATATACGCAGCGAGTCTGCGCTCCAAGAGCTTTGTTCGCGGACCGGTTGTAATCCATCCCGATTTAAGGGCTTCACAGACCTCAGCTATTTCGAGTTCGCTGATATCCGGTGGGCTAAATTTAATAATTCGTTTTTCCATAATGATTTCCTGACTAAAAGGATAATTATTCAGCCATTGAAAATTGATCGGCGTATTTGTTTACGATTTCCTGCATATTGTCAAGTTTTTTAAGCATATCTTTTGCGAGGGAGATCTGGCATTTTGTGCGGATGAGGTTGTGTTCGGGGTAAAGGGTTTTGTAGTATTTATCGCCGGTTATGTAATCGTCGAGGAAGCGGACCGCCTGTTCGCACGCGAGAGTAAAGCAGCTGAGAGCGAGAGTGGAAAGTTCGTTTTCGGTGAGAGTATTATACGTTTTTGATATAAAGCCCTTCGTAAAAGCTTCGAATACGTTTAGATTCACTCCCGCTTTTTCGCAATCTTTGCAGTCTTCTT
>CAMZEM010000132.1 GCA_947305805.1 uncultured Clostridia bacterium
CATATGTATTGGTTATGTTCTCTATTGCTTTTGCACTGATATCAATAACGGTAATATTGTGAGATTCTTTAATTAGGTACTCTGTCAGAGTGCTTCCGACTTTTCCCTGTCCGATAATTACAATGTTCAAAATTCATCTCTCCAATCGTGTGAATTATAACATAAAATATAAATAATGTCAATATTAAAAATACACTGAAAAAACTTGACAAGTAATGCATTATATGATAAAATAAACATATCAATAAAAAGGAATCTTTGCATATGTGGCAGTATCTTGTAATTCTCGTTGCCGGGTATCTTGTCGGCAGCATTAATTTGTCTGTTCTTGTAACTAAATACATAGGGAAGAAAGATATTCGCTCTATAGGAAGCGGCAACGCAGGAGGAACAAATGTTGCCAGAGCTATGGGCGCTAAATGGGGAATAGCGGTAATTGTTTTTGACATTCTGAAAGGTGTATTGATTGGACTTTTTGCTAAGTATATTTTCCCCGCAGATCACATGGCGCTTGGAATAATCGGACCTGAAATTTCAGGGGCAGTATGCGTTTTTGGTGTTCTTCTAGGTAATATTTATCCGTGTTTTTTCGGATTCAAGGGCGGAAAAGGCGTAACCACATGCGCAGCCGTAATGACTATTCTGGACTACAGATTGTTTCTGATTCTTCTGACCATATTTTTAATTACGTTTTTTATCAGCAGAATGGTTTCACTCGGTTCAATACTTGCTTCACTCGGAATGCCGATTTCTGTATGGATTATTTATCACGATAAACCGTATTGGTGGGTTCTTGTGACTATAACCGGTCTGATGGCGCTGATACTTATTTTGCGACATAGAGAGAATATAAAAAGAATTATCAACGGTACGGAAAATAAGTTCAAACTCTGGAAAAAAGAATAGCTGTTTTTTTAAAATAAAACAAATATGTTTGACACTAATTTATTTCGATTTGTATTTAATATTTTAACTGAAAGGTAGAAAAATATGAGAAAAACAGTAAAATTTGTTGCATTATTGCTTGTACTTGTCATTATTTTGTGCTCATGCGCTCAGTCGGCCGAGGAAATAATCCCGGAGTACAGCCTTGAATCAACATCAGACCTCGGCGGATTTCAGTGTGTTTGGGGTTATGACGGAACCGCGGGGGATACAGAACTTGGCTTCGTATCGGGCACTAAAAATGCAGATTTGCTTCTTGAAAGAAAAGCAGAGCTTGAGAAAACTCTTAACTGCAAAATTACCCCGAATTACACATCGTCAATGTTTGATATGCTGCGTGCTGGCGTAATGTCCGGATCTCAGCCGTTCGATATTGTCGAAGGAGGCAGCTATACACTTGTTGTTGATGTCAGAGCGGGTAACCTCTCCGGTCTTTCAGCTCTTCTCGACGTTCAGAATGTTGAGAAGTGGGGTACTCCCAACATGCTCCAGTCTCTGATTTGGAAAAATGATATTTTCGGTGTAGTTCCTTTTGCATGGCCAGACATAATGTACAGACAGTCCGGACATGTTCTTGCTGTTAACGAAACACTTGTATCGCGTCTCGGTCAGCCGGATCCCCGTGAATATGTTGAAGAAGGAGTTTGGAACTGGGATACTTTCGAAGATGTTCTTGATGCATATACTTATCAGGATGCAGGCAACACCGTGTATGCTTTAAGAAATCATCCGCCGTATTTCTCAATAAATATGTTCCTTTCAAGCGGCGTTGCGCTCTCTACATACCAGGACGGAGCCGTTGTTTGCGGTGTATACACAGATATCGGACGTGAAGCACTCGAAAGAGCAAATACAATTTTCAATGTAACGCACAAAGACTGCTTCCACCCCGATACAGGCTCTGTAGGACATGAGCAATTTATCAACAATGAAGCCGTTATGTATCTTTCATGGTGCTATGAACTTACCTCGGGTACCAGCTGGATAATGTATCAGATGGACAATATAGGAATCCTTCCTTTCCCGCAGGGTCCTCACGCTACCCTGGGAGTATACCTTTCTTATCACGAAGGCCTCGGCAACTCAACTGCTATTCCGTTTAACGCAAAGGATCCAAACGCATCCGCTGTAATACTCTCTGCAATGTATGAACCTTTTGATGAATACAAAACAAAGGATGATATCATTGACTATATGACAGCGCAGATTTTCTACGACAGAAGAGATGCTGAAATTATCGAAAATGTCGTAAGAAATACCGAATACGGCTTTTTCAGAGAAGGTGCAAGAGGCGTTATTGAAGAAGCTGTAAATACGGATAAAGGCATTTCATCATTACTTGATTCTTATGTTTCAAGATATGATCAAATAGTTGAAGAATATATGCTTCCTCACTATCAGGGAAGAGTTGCGGTATACGGCGAATAATTTCACGTAATTCTTTATTCAATTCTTATTATTTTTTAATCATTATTTGGGTTTTTAATGGAACAAATTCTGAATCTTGATAATATAGAAGTGGTAATGTCTGTTTTCGGAAGTTTTGATTCAAATGTCAAAATAATAGAAAACAATTACGGAATATCAATAGTTAACAGGGGACCGGATATCAAAGTATCGGGCCCCCCGGAGGCTGTTGAATCCGGGGCTAAGGTGCTTTCCGCCCTTGCGGAAATCGCATCACGTGGTGAAATGGTAACCGAACAGCATGTTCATTATTCAATTTCAATGGTTGATGAAGGTAATGAACAGCTTTTGAAGGACCTAGGAAGTGATAACATCTGTATCACGTCAAAAGGTAGACCCATTAAACCAAAAACACTCGGTCAGAAAGAATATGTTAAAGCCATCTCGTCAAATACGATAACACTAGGTATCGGTCCGGCAGGAACCGGAAAAACATATCTTGCCGTTGCGATGGCCGTAACTGCGCTTAGAAATAAACAAATAAATCGTATTATTTTAACCAGACCTGCTGTTGAGGCGGGTGAAAAACTCGGTTTTCTTCCGGGTGATCTTCAAACAAAAGTCGACCCTTATCTAAGACCTCTTTACGATGCTCTGTATGAAATGCTTGGAGTTGAAACATTTCAGAGATATATGGAGAAAAACGTAATAGAAATAGCTCCTCTTGCTTATATGAGAGGCAGGACGCTTGATGACAGCTTTATAATTCTCGATGAGGCTCAGAATACAACCGGCGAACAAATGAAAATGTTTCTCACGAGACTAGGCTTTAACTCAAAAATTATTATTACAGGCGATATAACTCAGATAGATTTACCTTCCGACAAAAAAAGCGGACTAAAAGAAGCGCAGAGAATACTTAAAAACATTGAAGATATAGCTATCTGCACTTTAACGTATAAGGATGTCGTCCGTCACCGTCTTGTTCAGCAGATTATTAAAGCATACGAAGCGGCAGATTCAACACGCGAAGCAAAAGAAAGAAAATCAGCACTCACGAAAAAATATGTATTAAAGAAAACCGGTAAGAGACAGTGAATACAAGAACATATATAGACAATGCACAGACAGATCGCCCTGTCAGCAGTAAGACACTTGCGGGAATACGCAGAACCGTTATTAATTCTCTTAAATATATGAATATCACTTTTCCGTGTGAAATCAGCATTAAACTTGTTTCCCCGGAAGAAATCAGAGAATTAAACAGAGATTTCAGAGGAATAGACGAGGAAACAGACGTTCTTTCTTTTCCTTCAGGCGAGTATACATACGGATCAATTCCGCAAATTAAGCATAATGAGCGTATTTTCCTCGGAGATATGGCAATATGCGTTGAAATTGCATACAGACAATCGTATCGAGGTCATTCTCCGCGTATGGAACTTGAACTTTTAACTGCGCATTCAATGCTTCATCTTTTGGGCTTTGACCACATAACAAAACGTGAGGAGAAAGCAATGTTTGAAAAGCAGGACGCAATTCTTAATATGAGAGATGCATGACAGACTTTAACGCGGGAGGAATATAAATGAATTTTATCAAATCTTTGATTAAAAGCTTTTATTATGCCTTCAGGGGATTGTTTATAATAATCAGAGAAGAAAGAAGTTTTCGCATTCAGCTTGTTGCAATATTTTATGTAACTATTTTTGCATTATTTTACGGATTCGACGGTACACAATGGGCGATTTTATGGATTACATTCTGCTTGATCCCTGCTCTTGAAATAGTAAATACAGCTATTGAAAATACCGTTGACATTAAAATTCGCGAACAAAACCCTAATGCAAAAAAAGCAAAAGATTTTGCTGCCGCGGCCGTATTGTTTTCTTCAATAATTACAGTCATAGTAGCTATTTGTTTGTTTTCAGATAAAGAAAAGCTTTTAAACGC
>CAMZEM010000133.1 GCA_947305805.1 uncultured Clostridia bacterium
GCAGTATTACAAGCGCGTTGCCCGTTACGAATGCGCCGAGCGTAAGAAGAAGGAAATCGGCAAAGGTATCCGCAAGTATCATTGTTTTTGAATATCCTATTATCTTCTTTACGCCGTGGATGTGTCCCTGCTTTGATACATAGTAAAAACAGAAGACTATCGCGTTAATTATTATGATTATCAGCAGCATTATCAGCATATCTGTGGGGGCTTCGACGGTGATGCGGGGCGTGTATTTACGGGTCTGAACCTCTGCAGCAGGCGTTACTTTGCTGATGAACACTTCTTCAAGTTTCGCAACAGTTTCCTTGTTTTTGCCGTCCAAAGTATACGATCCCGCGCTTCCGAACTTTGTTATTATGAGCTTAATAGGCATAAAAACGGTTAAATCGATATTAGTTGTCTGGTCTTCTTTTCCGATCACGCCTATAACTTTCAGTTCTTTATCAAGATCGTTACAATAGTATATCGGCTCGCCCTTACCGTTGAAAGTTACGTATTTTTCATATATTTCTTTGCCAACAACGGCTATTTCGTCTTTTCCCGCTGTTTCTTCTTTCGTGAAAAATCTGCCTTCAAGCATATTAACCGGTTCAATATATCCGTTAAAGAAAATACCGCGCTCCTCGACATAGTCGTCGCCCCGATATCCTGCCGAGAGATATTTGTTTATTATTGCGTCATTCGCTTCCGCGCCTATCGCGTCTATATCGACCTCCGCTTCAAGGGCATTTTCCCCTACAGACTGCAGAACATATGCTATTTTAACATTTTTGGTATAATACCCCATATAGTATATGTCTATCCTGTCAAGCGCAACTCTGTAACTGGCGATAAACATGCTGAACACGCCGACTATAGCCAACATAAAGAAGATAACAACCCTGTATAAAGGCGTTCTCTTTTCTTTCTTGACGTCGTTGCCTCTGATAAGTGTGGCAAGAGAATATGTTTTGAGCTTTACATTTACGCAGATATACAGAATTATTGCCGTTATTATATAAAAAGCGATGTTGAGAAGAATACCAGTTCTGAGAGTGGGAGCTTCGAGATAATCGTAGCCCTGATAAATATATGAATTTAAGGCATATATCTTAAATGCGAAAAATCCCGTTATCTGTCCGAGCAAAAAGACGGTAAACGATTCAAAGAGATACCGAAACGCTATTCCGCCGTATGTTTCACCTACCACCATTCTGATCGCGTAGTTTCTGATATTGTCGTCTATTTTATACAGCATTGTAAAGATAAAGCTGAAGAGAGAGAAAAGAAGCGTGGCGATACATACTGCTATGCTGATCACAAGCTGATCTTTGAAGTTGCTTGCAAGCTCTTTTTCAACACGTTGACGTCTTACCGTAAAAAGATCGTCAAGCTCGGTTTCAACGAGCAGCTCCTCAAGCCGGGATCTGACCGTCTCATATGCCTCCGGTTTGACGACATAGTAGCAATACAGCATCCGGGAATTAAAGAAATCAAGATATTTTGTGTATTTTGACCCTTCTTCAAAAAAAATCCTTTAATTCTCTTTCAATTACCGGGGCGACTATGTAATTATCATACGTATAAACATCGGATGGCGAATTCGGACAGGTAAAATACTGGTTAGGCGCAATAAACCCAACTACTTTGTATCGTGTTTTAGGGCACGGATAGTCCTGCCCCTCAAACTCTTCACCTATCGAATAATATTTTCTCAGATTTTCACCCAGCAAAACGGGAACATAATCTTTTTCATAAAGAAAATCGTTTTTTTCAAAATAAGCGCCTTCACTTAATTTGACCTGAAAAAATTCAAGGTATTCTGAATTGATATAGAGTGTGTGAACGCCACGATAAGCTTCATCTGCGAACAGATAATACTGCCCGTTATTTCTGTCCTCCTCCAACCATTCCTTAGGTTCGGTAAGATAAATATCGTGACTGTTTAAAGCAGTTAATATCGTGAGGTCATCAATTGCTGATGCTTCTTTATGAAATCTGTCCACTCTCCCCAACAGCTCTTTCATAAAACTTTCATCCAAAAGACTGTCATACGGTGAGGCTTGTGATGACATGCCCTGACTGTTACCATACATAATAATATACGGGCGAAGAAAAAAGCTGAAAGTTTTACCAATATTCAAAGATCCTGGCGTTATTCTGAGGTATTCATTATCTCCCCAGGATATTTGCGCAACATTGTTTTGCTCTCTCGTCCAGTAATAATTTGCAAGAGTTGAATATAAAACTACGCTCGTTATAATGATTTGAACAAATAAAAACAGAAAAAGAAAAGGAGATTTTCTGATGCTTGACCAGAAATCGGAAATGATATTTTTCATGTCGGTACCCCCATACGTAACTTTGATAATAATATATCATATTCCGCGGAACGTGTCAAGAGCGGTTGTGATTTAACATTACGGATTTTCCGATGATTATATATTACGATGCTTGCGCTGACGCAAAATTCCTGACGGAATAAAAAGAGGCGGAATGGATTGTTTTGCAAGAGTCTGTCCGTTTTTTTCACAAACGCTTGACAAGAGTATAAAAAAAGGATATAATGAGATGCAAACATTGTTTCGGGGTCTTTTAATGGAAACTCTTCTTTACCTCGCCCCTCTTGCGGGAATAACCGATTCACCGTTTCGCAGACTCTGCAAAAAATACGGCGCGGACGTTTTATGCACCGAGATGATAAGCTCGAGGGGTATTTATTACAAAGACAGAAAAACCGCGGAACTGCTCTCGTTTAAAGATGAAGAGCAGCCGATAGGCATTCAGCTTTTCGGCAACGACCCGGACATAATGGCGTATGCGGCAAAGGTTGTTGAAGAAAAAAATCCCGCGTTTATAGACATAAATATGGGCTGTCCGATGCCGAAGATAGTAAACAACGGCGACGGATGCGCGCTTATGAACGATCCGCTGCTTGCGGGAAAAGTTATTGAAGCCGCCGTAAAAGCGGTAAAATGCCCCGTTACGGTTAAATTCCGCGCAGGGTATTCCGCAGACAGAATAAACGCCGTGGAATTTGCCGAAATTGCGGAAAAAAGCGGCGCTTCGAGAATTACGGTCCATCCCAGAACGAGAGACCAGCTGTATTCGGGGAAAGCGGACAGAGAAATAATTGCGAAAGTTAAAAATGCCGTGAAGATACCGGTTATAGGCAACGGCGACATTTTTAGTCCGGAATCGGCAAAGGAAATGATTGAAAAAACGGGCTGCGACGGAATAATGATAGCCAGGGGCGCTCTCGGAAATCCGTTTATTTTTGCATATATAAAAGAATATTTCGCTACGGGAAGCTACAGCGCCGTTTCGGCGGAAAAAAGACTTTGCGAAGCGCTTTGGCAAACGCGCGAAATGTGCTCCGAAAAACCCGAAAAAGTTGCCGTTGCGGAGGCGAGAAAACACCTTGCGTGGTACGTTAAGGGGCTGCGGGGGTCCGCAAAAGTAAGAAACGAGATTATGAAGGCTCAGACATACACACAAACAGAACAGATCATTACCGAATATTTGAAAGAAAGCAGGTGCATAAATGACTGAAGGTCTTGAAAAGCTTTTAAGCGGCGATGAAAAAGCTTTTGAAGAGTTTATAAAAGACAATCAGACGAAGGTTTACCGAATTGCGCTCTCTATGGTAAGAAATCCTCAGGATGCCGAAGATATTGCGCAGGAAACATTCGTTAAGGTATATATGTCCCTTTCGTCTTTCGCAGGACGTTCGGAAATATCCACATGGGTTTACAGAATAGTATACAACCTGTCTATAGATTTTCTTAAAAAGCATGGAAAGCGGGCAAAAATAACAAAAACGCTCGACGATCCGGATGATACGGAGCTTCTTGAATTATCGGACGATTCTTTTTTACCGGAAGATGCGTTTGAGAAAAAAGAAACGAAAAAAGATATATACGATGCTTTGCAGTCACTGCCCGACGAGCAGCGTGAGCTTATTGAATTAAAAGACATACACGGTTTTTCCTACGAGGAGATAGCCGAAATGCTTTCCATCAAGGAAGGCACGCTTAAATCAAGGCTCAACAGAGGTCGGTTGGCTCTGAAAAAAATTCTTTCGAAAAAATGGAACATTGACGGATAAAAACAGTCTAATGTTTCAGAAGCGTTAAAAAAAGGAGTTTGCAGTGGAAAACATAAAAGACATTTTCTTCGACATAAATTTCATAAACGATGTAATCGACGGTCTTGTTGACGATGTGACCGCCGCAGAATTCTTTGAACATATAAACGAATGTGAAAACTGTCGGAGAGTTTACGAAGAAACACTTAAAATAAGAGAAACAATGCGTC
>CAMZEM010000134.1 GCA_947305805.1 uncultured Clostridia bacterium
GCAGTCAGAAAGAAAGATTCGCAGGCCGATTCGAAAAAACAGATGATAATCACAAGAGTGCTTTGTCTTCTCTTTATCATACTGTCCCTCATATTTGCGCTTTTCAATTTCTCAATCATCGTTTCTATAATGTCCTTCTCGTGGGGCGTTGTATCGGGCAGCTTTATCGGCCCGTACATCTGGGGACTTTACTCAAAGAAAACCACAAAAGCAGGCGCATGGTGCGGACTTCTTTCGGGCGTTACCGTTTTTGCGGTATACTACATCCTTGCGCTTATCGTGCCCGCAATTGAGTTTGACGTTGCAATGTGCGGCGTTATAGCAATGGCTGTATCGTTTGTTTCGGTGCCCGTTGTGAGCGCGTTTACTAAAAAACTGCCGGAAGAAACGCTTAACGCGGCTTTTGAAGGCTGATATAATTTTAATATTTAAAAAACGGCTGAAACGAGTTCAGCCGTTTTTTGCTTGACAAATACGGTAAATTATGATAAGATGAAATACACGGATACGTACAAAAAAACTTGATTTCGGTGTTTTTATGGAGCTTCTTTTATCAACAGGCACGTTTATCGGCAGAATAAACGACCGCAATTTCAATCTTCTGCCCGAACATAAGTCCGATTTTGCGTGCGACGGCTTCGAGTTTATGATTTTCCCCGATTTTTATGCGCATCTTGATGAAATTATCAAAAAATATCTTGATGCAAGAATAAATATTCCCGTTATGCATTTTGATAAGGATATCGGCGACGGCATAGGCAGCGAAGGTGCGGATGAATACGCGCACGCGCTTAAAATGCTTAAAATCAATCTCAAAACGGCGAATGCGCTCGGTACGAAAAAAGCCGTTATTCATCTCTGGGGCAGGACCGACAGCGATAAAAACAGCGATATTATTTATAAGCGTGCAGGCGAAGTAAAAGATATATGTTTGCAATACGGCGTTCTTCCCGTTTTTGAAAATATCTTCTGCTGTTTCTCGTCTCCGCTTTACCATCTTGAAAACCTTGCGGCAATCTACCCCGATATGCGCTTTATTATCGATTCCCGTCCCGCGCAGTTCCACGCCGAGCTTGAAAAAACGCTTAAAAGTCCCATAATGCAGCGCGTAAGTCATCTTCACATAAACGACTATGCGGGCGGATACAAAGAGTGGAAGAAGGTAAATCCCATTCCGCAGCCGCAAAAAGGCGTTATTGACTGGAAATTGTATTTTGACGGAATAAAAGGCGCGTGCTATGACGGCACGGTTACTCTCGAAGCGCCGGCGCATCTTCCCTTTGGGGTGGACAGCGAAACGTTAAACGCAAGTCTTGATTTTATCCGTAAAAATCTGTTTTAAAACGGAGGACGGTATGCAAAACGACTCTTTACGTATAAGAAGGGCAAACGCGGGCGACATTCCCGCAGTGCTGAATCTTCTTTCGCAGGTTCTTGCCGTGCATGCGCAGGGCAGACCGGATATTTTTAAAAGCAACGTAACGAAATACGGCGATAATGAGCTGAAAGAGATTTTTGCGGACGAAAAAAAGCCCGTTTTCATTGCGGAAATAAACGGCGCGGTTGCAGGTTACGCTTTCTGTCAGCTTCAGCGCATAGAAAACAGTTCCGTTTTAAAACCCGTAAAAACGCTTTATATAGACGATCTTTGCGTTGACGTAAATTTTCGCGGACACAAAACGGGTACAGCGCTTTTTGAGGCGGTAAAATCATTTGCGAAATCGCAAAACTGCCATAATATAACGCTTAACGTGTGGTCTTTCAATACGCCGGCGCTGAAATTCTACGAGTCGCTCGGCATGAAACCGCAGCGGGAATACAAAGAATACATTCTTTAGAATACATTCTTTAGAATACATTCTTTAAAGGGGGAAAATATGGAACATAAAGGTACTGTCCGTCTCGAAAGCGAAAGACTTATTCTTCGCCGCTTTGAGATGACCGACGTAGACGCAATGTTTGCCAACTGGGCAACCGATGAAAAAACCACGAAATATCTGCGCTGGAATCCGCACGAGAGCAAAATGGTTACGGCGGAATACGTTTCCGGCATAATCTCCCTTTATCTCAACCCCATGACCTATAACTGGATTATCTATTTCAAGGATGAAGATACCGTTATAGGCAGCATAGATTTCCACGCTATTTCGGACCGCGACGAACGTCTCGAGCTCGGCTTCTGCATGGGCTCGCGCTGGTGGAACAGAGGGCTTATGACCGAGGCGGTGCGTACGGCTATAAACTTTGCTTTCGGCGAGCTTAAAGCTCATAAGGTCGGTGCTTCGTATCAGGAGGAAAACGTCGCTTCCGGCAAGGTTATGATGAAAAACAAAATGGTTTACGAGGGCAGACTCAGAGAACATTACCGCCGCAACGACGGCACGTTTTCCGACGTGCTCTATTACGGAATAATGCGCCACGAGTGGGAGAAGAGGAGATAAAAACATTATGAAGATCAGTGATATCGACAGTAATTTTAAGATTGAAAGCGCGCTCGGACTTAAAGAGGCGGTGTTCTTTGACGTTAAGGATGCCCCGTTTTCCGTTCACGGAATATGCCGGTATGAAAAGGGAAAACGGTTTTTCAGAATGCCGCCGGAAATCGCAAAAACGGTGTCGGACGGTGTTGCATGGAATAACGAATACAGTGCGGGCGGCAGAATAAGATTCCGTACAGACTCGCCTTATATAGCAATCAAAGCGGTTATGCCAAACACTACTCCGATGCCGCATATGACGCGGCTCGGACAGTCAGGATTTGACATATACAGCAGCGATAAAGGTGAATACCTTTACAGCGGTTCGCTCATACCGTCGTTCGGACAGGAGGGTTTTGAAACATACAAACCGACTGACGGAAAGATGCACACGTACACCGTTCACATGCCGCTTTACGATGCGGTGGACGAGGTGTATATCGGTCTTGCGGGCGGTAGCGAACTTGAAAGGGCGGAGGAATATAAAATCAAAAAGCCGTTTCTCTATTACGGCTCTTCCATAACGCAGGGCGGATGCGCGTCACGCCCCGGAAACGCGTATCAGGCGATAATTGCGCGCCGCTTTGACGCGGACTTTGTAAACCTCGGTTTTTCGGGCAGCGCAAAGGGAGAAAAAGCGATGTGCGAATACCTTGCAACCATTGATTCCACCGTATTTATCTGCGATTACGACCACAATGCGCAAAGCGGAGCGGAGCTTAAAGCAACTCACAGACCGGTTTATGAAACGTACCGCAAAGCACACCCCGACACGCCTATAATTCTTGTGTCAAGGCCCGATTTTTATCCCGTACCCGAAGATATAAAACGGCGCGAGGTTGTAATTGCAACATACGAATATGCGCTGGCTTCGGGCGACAGAAAAGTATTTTTTGCAGACGGCAAGCACCTTTTTGACGGCGAGTTTTCCGATTCCTGCACGGTGGACGGATGCCACCCGAACGATCTCGGTTTTATGCGCATGGCAAACAAGATCGGGGATGCGATTGAAGAGGCTTTAAAGACGCTGTAAAGTAAAACGCCTTTATAGGCGGTCCGAATTAAAACGCACGGATAATACGGCAGCGGTCCGTGTGGAAAATTTGCCGAAGCTGCGCGGCACGGTTAAAAAAATGACTTCAAAAGAGATAATACGCCGACTTGTTGCTCACGACTCACCGCCGCGAATAGGTTACGATTTTGCGGATCTTTCCGATTTTACGGGCGTTGGTTCAAGACGGGATATAAACGTTGCGCCCAACCCGTACGACGCCTGGGGAAACTATCCCGAGCTGAAAGCGCTCACGGGCTTTTCGGGCGAAACGCGACGCGACATATACGGAAATATTTACGGCCGTTTTAACGGAAAAACGAAAGGCGAGTGTATCCGCGGAGCGATACAGGACTGGGACGACTATTCCTTCCCTCTGCCCGAATTTGACAGAAACTACCGCGAAACGCTGATTGCAAAAGATCTTGCCCACAACGAAAAATACGTTCTTACGTGGGGATCGTCTCTCTTTTCCGTCCTTCGTGACGCCCGTCTTATGACGAATGCGCTTATGGATACTATTACCGACCCCGACACGGTAGCGGAGTTTGTGGATATGATTGCAAGGCACGAGGCGGAGGTTATAAAAAGCATTGCGGGCTGCGGCATAGACGCCTGGTTTTTCGGCGACGATTTCGGCACGCAGGTAACCACTTTCATATCACCCGAAACTTTCCGCAACCTGTTCAAACCCGCGTACAAAAGAGTTGCGGATGCGGCGCACGAGGCGGGACTGGC
>CAMZEM010000135.1 GCA_947305805.1 uncultured Clostridia bacterium
TTGCAGCACGACCTCGGTTCGGCGATTATATACGCCATAGTATTCGTTTTTATCCTTTACGCCGCAGGACTGAAATACAGATATTTTATCATTGCCGCCGCCGCAACAGCCGCCGCAGCTCCCATTATCTGGCAGTATCTTCGCGTCGACCAGAAAAAGCGTATAATCTACGGCTTTCAGCCCGAGCTTGACCCTCTCAATTACGGATATCAGCCCATAATATCCAAAAGGGCTCTCGGATCGGGACAAATGTACGGACTCGGCTTCGGCAACGGAATTCAAACGCAAAACGCCCTTCTTCCCGCAAATCATACAGACTTTGTTTTGCCATTATCGGCGAAGAATTCGGGTTTGTGGGCTGCGTAATCGTCCTGGCGCTTCTCGTCGCGCTTGTTGTGTTTATTCTGCTTAACGTAACAAAAATCAGGAATACCTGCGGCAGACTTATCTGCGTAGGTGTTGCCGGAATACTCATTTCGCAGACGCTTATAAATATAGGCATGGTTTTGGGCCTTGCCCCGGTAATAGGCGTCACACTTCCTTTCGTATCATACGGCGGATCTTCCGTCATGAGTCTTTTCTTCGCCATAGGCATGGTTCAGAGCGTAAGAGAAAAAGAGCTTACCGATAACAGCCTGCGTTTCGGAGGAAAAGCAAAACGGATAAACCCCGTCAATATAAATTTCAGCAATATCGCTAAAAATCGGGAGAAAAACAGTACATGAACATCACTCAGTTTGATTTTGCGGTTATCGGCGCAGGCGTTTCCGGATCATGGATAGCGTACGAGCTGTCAAAATACACCGCAAAAACATGTCTTATCGAAAAAGAAAACGATGTGGCGATGGGGGCCACAAAAGCTAACAGCGCCATTATCCATGCAGGCTACGATCCCGTCCCCGGTACGCTCATGGCAAAGCTCAACGTCCGCGGAAACGAGCTTGTTAGGGCTCTTCATAAAAAAATGGATATCCCGTTCAGACAGATCGGATCTTTTGTAATTGCCCTTACGGATGAGGATGAAATCAAAATCCGCGAACTATATGAAAGAGGACTGAAAAACGGAGTCGAAGGTTTGAGAATACTTACAAAAGAGGAAACTCTTTCTCTTGAACCGAATCTTTCGCCCGAGGTCCGCGGAGCGCTTTTTGCCGAAACAGCGGGAGTCTGCTCTTCGTTTGAAATGAGCTGCGCCCCCGCAGAGGTTGCGGAAAACAACGGCGTGGAACTTATCCGCAATTTCAGTGTGACGGGAATTTCCCGCGACGGTGAATACAGCGTTCTCGTTTCTTCCGACGGCAGAAAGATTTCCGCACGCACGGTAATCAATGCCGCAGGCGTTCACGCAGATGAAATCGCCGCGCTTTTCGGAGACACTTCGTTTAAGATGACCGCAAGAAGAGGGGAGTATTCAATCCTCGACAACAGCTGTGGAAATCTTGTTCATCACGTTATTTTCCAGCCGCCCGTAAAATACGGAAAAGGTATTCTTGTATCGCAGACTGTCGACGGCAACATAATCGTCGGACCGACTGCTGAAAATATAGACGACAAAGAGGATAAAGCAACCACAACAGAAGGTCAGAAGACCGCTTTTGACGGAGCGAGACGCTCCGTTCCGTCCGTCAGCGAGAGAGATGTAATAACGTCTTTTTCAGGCATTCGTCCCATCGGCGGAAAAGGCGATTTTATAATCGGTTTTTCCGATGCCGATAAAAATCTTTTCAACGTTGCGGGTATCGAGTCTCCCGGGCTTACCGCAGGCCCCGCAATCGGAGAATACGTTGTCGAAAAAATCGCTGAAAACGGCTTTGTCTTCAATAAAAACCCCGATTTTGACAATACGCGCAAAGTAATCCGCTTCAAGGATCTTTCGGATGACGATAAAAATGCGATTATCGCGGAAAACCCGCTTTACGGCCGCGTAATCTGCCGCTGCGAAACGGTAACCGAAGGCGAGATAGCCGATTCGATAAACCGCGGAGCGGGAGCGCGCGATATGGACGGCGTAAAAAGACGCGTCAGGGCGGGAATGGGCAGATGCCAGGGCGGTTTCTGCGGCCCGAAGGTTATGGAAATACTTGCCCGCGAGCTTAAAATACCGATGAGTGAAGTAACTAAATTCGGCGGCTGCTCAAGAATGACCGAAAAAGAGGAGATATAGTACGGAATAGCGGTTTCTTACAGCCGATTCCGTTAAGAGAGGTTGCAGTATAAATGAAAATGAACGTTGACGTTGCCGTAATAGGGGGAGGTCCCGCAGGACTTGCCGCGGCAATCGAATGCCGCAAAAACGGCGTTGAAAATATTCTCGTAATCGAGCGCGACAGACAGCTCGGTGGTATTCTTAATCAGTGCATTCATCCCGGATTCGGCCTTCATGTTTTCGGCGAAGAGCTGACCGGTCCGGAATACGCTCAGAGATATATAAATATGCTTTCTGAAACAGACGTTAAAACTCTTACCGATACAATGGTTCTCTCACTCTCTCCCGACAGGGTTATCAGAGCGGTCAATACTACTTTGGGCGTTGTCGAAATACATGCAAAAGCGGTAATTCTCGCAATGGGCTGCCGCGAACGCACAAGAGGAATGCTCAGAATTCCCGGCACGCGTCCTTCGGGTATATATACCGCCGGCACAGCCCAGCGCCTTGTAAATATCGAAGGTCTTATGCCTGGTAAAAACACCGTTATACTCGGTTCGGGCGATATCGGTCTTATTATGGCGCGCAGAATGACTCTCGAGGGCGCGAAAGTCAGCGGCGTTTATGAAATAATGCCTAAAAGCGGCGGACTTAAACGCAACATCGTTCAGTGTCTTAACGATTTCGGTATTCCGCTTCATTTAAGCCGTACAGCGGTTGAAATACACGGCCGCGAGAGAATAGAAGGCATTACCGTGGCTTCCGTTGACGAAAATCTTGCTCCGATAAAAGGCACCGAGGAATACGTTGAGTGCGATACGCTTCTTCTTTCAGTCGGCCTTATCCCCGAAAACGAGCTTTCGAGAGGCGCGGGTATCCTTATAGACCCAAAAACGAAAGGCCCCGTTTGCGAAACAGGTTTTGAAACATCCGTTCCCGGCATTTTCGCCTGCGGAAATGTATTCAAGGTTTACGACCTTGTCGATAACGTAACGAAAGACAGTGTTCTTGCGGGAAAATCCGCAGCGGAATACGTAAAAAACAAAACAGCTTAACAGAGGGAATTATGCAGACAACAAAAGTAACTTGCGTCATCTGTCCCGTAGGATGTACGATAGAAGTCGATCACGAAAAAATCGACGGTAAAGAAACGGTTATTGAAGTCAGAAACAACAAATGTCCGAGAGGATACAAATACGCTTCCGCCGAAGTGATTAATCCCGAAAGAGTACTTACTTCAACGGTTCGCCTTGTCGGCGGCTCCGCCGCGCGTCTTTCCGTAAAGAGCGAGCGGCCCGTACCGAAAACGTCGCTTTTTGACTGTATGAAAGAGATACGGAAAACCTCCGTTGCCTCTCCCGTTAAAATGGGCGATGTCATCATCGAAAACGTTGCCGGCACAGGCGTAAACATCGTTGCCACTCATAACGGCTGACGTACGGTCAAATGTTGAAGAATTTTAACAAACATACACTTGAAAAACAGGGGAAACTGTGCTATAATACCAAAGGTTCGCTGGTATGGCTCAGCAGGTAGAGCAGTTCACTCGTAATGAACAGGTCATCGGTTCGAATCCGATTACCAGCTCCAAAGACCCCTTGCTTTTGCAGGGGGTCTTTTGCTTTTGCAAAGCAGAGCAGTGATTATTGCCACGCGTCACGAAAGGAAAAGAAAAATGAGAATTCTGTATCTCGATCTCGATACGCTCCGCCCCGATCATCTCGGTTGCTACGGATATCACAGAAACACTTCTCCCAATATCGATTCCGTTGCAAAGGACGCAATGCGTTTTGATAACTACTACTGTTCAGACGCTCCGTGCCTTCCGTCAAGAAATGCGCTTATGACGGGCAGATTCGGCATTCATTCCGGTGTTGTGGGCCACGGAGGCACAGCCGCGAATATGCGCAGAGAGGGCAGCCCGCGCGATTTTTGCGATACGCTTAACACTTCAAGCCTTCCGGGATTTTTAAGAAGACAGGGCTTCAGAACGGTTCTTGTCAGCCCGTTTGCGGAACGTCATTCCTGCTGGCAGTTTTATGCCGGCTTTTCGGAAATGTTCAACACGGGCCGCCAGG
>CAMZEM010000136.1 GCA_947305805.1 uncultured Clostridia bacterium
AAAACAAATGACCGACATTCTGTCAACAATTGAAAAGCTGAAAAACGAAGCGGAAGAAGATCTTCTTCCCGGTTCAAAGCTGCGTGAGCTTGAAGCGGTGATAGCGCAGAAGGATGAACGCATCAAATTCCTTGAAAACAACTGGAATCAGCATAAGAACGATTTCAACGTATATACGGAAGTTAAAAACAACGTTGAGAACATTCTTGCGGAAGCGACAAAAAAGGCAGACGAAACGATGAAAGACGCTTCCGAGAAAGCTAAAGTGATAATCGATTCCGCCTCGGCAGAAAAAGAGACAATGGTACTGGAGCTGAAAAAGAAGCTTTCCGACCTTAAACTCTCCGTTCAGAATATTGAGACTTCCGTTGACCTTGCCGTTTCGGATCTGGACAGAAAAGCGACGAAGCAGTCCCCTATTCCCGACGATCTGCTTAAACTGCTGAAAATAGAATCAGAATAATACGGAGGAATAAAATGAGCAAAAAAGCGACCCGTATATTTGCCGCAATAGTTTGCATAGTATTAGTTGCGTCTCTGCTGTTTTCATTGATTTATCAGATTATCGCCAATTCCTGATTCAAACAGGTGTTTATACATTTTTTATACAGAAAATGATTAACGGTTCGGATTTGATCGGTCAAATCCGAACTATTCTTTACATTATCAAAAAAACAGCGATTTTTCGGTTTTTTTTTCTTGACTTTTACCGACTATCGGTGTATACTTTTCATTGATGAAAAAGAATATAATGAATATTTATCTATCCAATATGAAGGGCGTGCTCTTACCGTTTATAATTGCGCTTGTTGTACGGGCAGTCCTTCCTGTCGGAACGCTTCTGCAGTCGGAAGTGACAAAAAACGTTATCGACGAATGGCTTGTGGGACAAAAATACGATTTGCTGCCCGGGCTCATAATTGCGTTGCTTGCCATTCAGCTGATACGCTCGGTAACGTCATATATCCTTCGCATCGTTTTGCACAATTCAAGTCAGACGATGCTTTTTGGCGTGAGAAAAAAACTGTATGAATCGATACAGCGTCAGGATATGGAGTTTTTCAAAAAATATCCTACCGGAGAACTTATGTCCAGACTTTCAAGCGACCTTGACTGGATGAGGTACTCCGTATCGTTTTTTCTGCCCACTATACTGGATTCGCTTATAACGTTTGTTTCAACGCTTGTATATCTGCTTTATATCAACGTTCCTATTACGCTGATACTTCTTTTATGCACTCCTCCGATTTTTATTCTTACAAGAGCAATGGCAACAAAAGTGCGTCCGTTTTATCAGGATATGCGTCAGAAAATGGCGGATCTGAATAAAGTTGTGCAGGAAAACATTGCGGGAAACAGAGTTGTAAAAGCGTTTGCAACCGAAAAATATGAAACCGAAAAGTTTGACAGAGAAAACGAAGCTTTAAAAGAACTTCAGATCAATGCGACAAACAGATTTATCATGTTCCGCACTCCGATGGATTTTATAGCAACGTTTATGGCAGCCGTTGCTCTTGTAGGCGGCGGTTACATGGCGATAAAAGGACTAATCTCCATAGGCGAGCTGTCAATTCTCATATCTCTTTCGTGGTCGCTTTCAATACCGCTGAGAACACTCGGAAGGCTGATAAACGATTATCAGAAAATACGGACGGCGACGGAGAGAATAGAACCGATATACTATGCCGAGCCGCAGATAGTAAGTCCCGAAAACCCGATAACGCCGCAAAGGAACGACGGTGAGATAGAATTTGACAACGTTACGCTTGTGCTTGATGACAGAACGATTCTTGACGGAGTTTCCTTTAAGGTCAAAAAGGGACAGACGCTGGCAATAATGGGTCCGACAGGCAGCGGAAAGACGTTTTTAACAAATCTTATTCTGCGTTTATACGATGTTACCGACGGAAGGATACTGATAGACGGGGTTGACGTAAGGGATTACGATCTGAAAGAGCTTCGCAGAAAAATAGCCGTTTCCACTCAGGACGTTTTTCTTTTCTCGGAAACGATAGAAGGAAACATCTGTTACGGCGTGCCTGATATATCGGTTGACGACGTTGTAGCGGCGGCAAAAACCGTTGAAGCGTATGATTTTATTCAGCATACTTCAGACGGATTCGATACTATAATCGGCGAAAGAGGCGTAGGACTTTCGGGCGGACAGAAACAGAGGCTGGCCCTTGCAAGGGCGATTGCGGTTAAAGCTCCCGTGCTGATTCTTGACGATACCACGTCCGCGCTGGATATGGAAACCGAGCACGATATACGCGAACATCTGAGAGAATACTGCAAAGAATCCACACAGCTTATTATTGCGCAGAGAATATCGTCGGTAAGCTTTGCCGATAAGATAATAGTGCTTGAAAACGGCAGGATTTCCGAAGAGGGAACGCACGAAGAATTACTGAAAAACAACGGATACTATAAAGAAATTTACGAATTGCAGTATAACGACTGACATATTGAAATAAGGGTTTGTATGGCACGTAACAAATACGACATTGACGAGGTACTTGAGGCTGATTTTGACTCGAAGCAGTTTGGAAGAGCCCTCAGATACGCCCGTAAATACCGGAAATATCTCGCTGCGGCGTTTGGCGCATCGATAGCTTCCGCTCTGATTTCGCTTGTCCCTCCCCTTCTTATAAAAGAGGTTACGGACAGGCTGATACCTGACGGTAATCTTGGCGGAATGCTTAAAATTGCGCTTATATACACCGCCGTGCTGTTGTTTTCAACTCTTTTTACCGCACTCGGCAGTTATATGACGAATATTGCGGGACAGAGTATTGTTACCGACATGAGACGGGATTTATTTGTCCATCTGCAAAAACTGCCGTTTCAGTATTACGATTCGCGTCCGCACGGAAAGATACTAGTAAGGGTTATAAATTACGTTTCAGCGGTTTCAGATTTTCTGACTACCGGGCTTATAACGTTTATAGTTGACTTTTTCACGATTATAATGATTTGCGGATTCATGTTTTCGCTTGACTGGAAGCTTGCGGTTGCGTGTCTGGGCGGCGTGCCGCTGATTGCGCTTGTGGTTATTATACTCAAGCCCATGCAGCACAAAGCAAAAAGACGGTACAACAATAAAAGCTCGAATTACCATGCGTATCTCAACGAGAGCATAATCGGCATGCGAATAACTCAGATATTTGCCCGCGAAGATTACAATCAGCAGATATTCGAGCGGCTTGCGGCGGACAACAAATCAACATGGATGAAGAGAGTAAAACTGCAGTTTCTTGTTCCGGTTTTCATAGAAAACATTTCGCTGATTTTCACGTGCGTGCTTTATATAGTTGCCGCCTATCTTCTTTCGCAGGGGCAGATTCTTATAGGAACGATACTTGCAATGACAAGATATACGTCGCGGTTCTGGACTCCGATAGTTGATATAGGCAATTTTTACAGCGAAATTGCGGAAATCGGAGCATATCTCGAAAGAATTTTCGAGACGATGAACGAAAAACCCGATATTGAGTCTCTTCCCGGTTCTAAACCGAAAGAACTTGACGGAGGCATCGAATTCAGAAACTGCGTATTTGAATATGAAACAGGATTTCCCGTATTAAACAACGTTTCGTTTTCGGTAAAACCGGGCGAAAGAATAGCTCTGGTGGGTCCGACGGGCGCAGGGAAATCAACGATAGTCAATCTTGTTTCCCGGTTTTACGATCTTACCGGAGGAGAACTTTTCCTTGACGGAACGGAGATTCGCGAAATAACGCTACCGTCGCTTCGCAGTCAGATGGGTATAATGCTGCAGGACGTTTTTCTGTTTTCGGGAACAGTAAGAGACAATATCCGCTACGGTTCTGAAGATGCAACCGAAGAGGAAATACTGGCAGCGGCAAAGGCAGTTAAAGCGCACGACTTTATTACAATGCTGCCTAACGGATACGACACGGAAGTAAGCGAACGCGGTCAGTCGCTGTCGGCAGGTCAAAGACAGCTTATTTCGTTTGCGAGAACGCTTTTGCGCAAGCCGAAAATACTTATTCTCGACGAAGCTACGTCGACCGTTGACACGCAGACGGAACAGGTATTGCAGGAAGGCATAAAAGCGCTGATGTACGGCAGAACATCGCTGATAATAGCGCACAGGCTTTCAACAATAAGAGACTGCGACAGAATACTGTATATAGAAAACGGACGGAT
>CAMZEM010000137.1 GCA_947305805.1 uncultured Clostridia bacterium
AAAGCATGCCGACGATATAGATCCCGACGTATTTGACAACAGTATCAGCGATGAAATTTTCGAAAAAATAATCGCCTGCATAAGAATTGCCGTTCCGTATACGGGTATGATAATCTCAACGAGAGAAAGCCAGTCCGTACGCGAACGTGCTCTGAATATAGGTATTTCACAGATAAGCGGCGCATCGAGAACCTCGGTTGGCGGCTATACTGAGGAAGAACGCCCTCACGATACCGAACAGTTTGACGTATCAGACCAGAGAACGCTGGACGAAGTTGTAAACTGGATGATGAAACTCGGTTTCATTCCGTCTTTCTGTACCGCATGCTACAGAGAGGGCAGGACAGGCGACAGATTTATGAGCCTTTGCAAGAGCGGACAGATCTTAAACTGCTGCCATCCCAACGCGCTCATGACTCTTGCGGAATATCTTTCTGATTACGCCTCGGAAGACACTAAAAAAACAGGATTTGCGCTTATTGAAAAAGAGCTTTCTAAAATACCCAACGATAAAGTCCGTAAAATAGCAACGGAAAACATAGAAGCAATCAGAAACTCCAACAAACGCGATTTCCGCTTCTGATAAAGGAGAATATAATGGGTCTTAACGATAAGCCTGCATCCGAACGTGTTCATATTGGATTTTTCGGTGTAAGAAATTCAGGCAAATCAAGCGTTGTTAATGCAGTAACAGGGCAGAAACTGTCCGTTGTTTCCGATATTCTTGGTACAACAACAGACCCTGTCGAAAAAACGATGGAGTTGCTGCCGATCGGTCCGGTTGTTATTTCCGATACTCCGGGAATAGACGATAGCGGAGTTCTCGGTTCGCTTCGCGTAAATCAAACAAAAAAGGTAATCAATAAAACGGATATCGCCGTCCTTGTCGTTGATGCTTCAAGAGGTTTATCGGAATACGATAATGCTTTGCGGAACATATTCAAAGATAAAAAAATACCGTTTATTACCGTTTTTAATAAAAGCGATCTTCTTTCGTCAATCCCTGATTCAAAGGAGAACGAGATATACGTAAGCGCTTTAAACGGAACCAACATATATGAGCTGAAAGAGATGATAGGCAAATTATCCGAAATTAGCGATAACGGAAGACGCATAGTAGGTGATTTGCTGTCTGAGGGAGACAGCGTCGTGCTTGTCGTTCCGATCGACTCCGCAGCACCGAAGGGAAGGCTCATTCTTCCCCAGCAGCAGACAATTCGCGATATTCTCGATACGGGCGCAATAGCAACGGTTACAAGAGATTCGGAACTGTCAAAAACTCTGAATACTCTTTCCGCAAAACCAAAGCTTGTGATCACCGATTCTCAGGTATTCGGCAAAGTAGCAAAAGAAGTTCCCGAAGATGTTTTGCTTACGTCTTTTTCAATACTTTTCGCACGCTACAAAGGCAACCTTTCGCAGGTAGCAAGGGGCGCAGCCGTACTCAGTAAACTGAAAGACGGAGACACGGTGCTCATTTCGGAAGGTTGCACGCATCACCGTCAGTGCAACGATATCGGAACAGTGAAGCTGCCGGGCTGGGTAAAAGGATTTTCAAATAAAAACGTCAGGTTTGATTTTACGTCCGGCGGGGAATTCCCCGATGATTTATCAAAATATGCTCTTATCATTCACTGCGGCGGATGCATGCTTAACGAACGTGAGATGAAATACAGACTTCGCCTCGCCGAAGACTCCGGTATCCCAATGACAAATTACGGAATAGCCATTGCATACATGCACGGCATTTTACAAAGGTCTTTATCTCCTTTTCCGGATATTCTTGCCGAGCTGAACAAGTAATAAAAATGAGAAATCCCGAGGTTTTCCCCGGGATTTCGGTTTTTGTCTTTTAATCCAAGTATTTGTCTACTATTTCCGTAAAATTGTTTGCTATAAACTTAACTGCATTTTTTACTTCCGTTCTGGCATTTGCAACGGCAACGCCGTTAAACGCTTTCAGCATTGTAATGTCGTTACAGTTATCACCTACGGTTATAATATCCTTTTTGTTTACTCCGTATATTCCCGCGACTTTTGCAATACCCGTTGCCTTTGTTACCCCGTACGGCGGAATATCAACGCAAACGCCGTTCTGATGTGCGGTAAATACTCCTTTAAACTTTTCATTTACCTTTTCGGTAAAACTCATGGCTTCTTCGTCAGTTTTAAAGTAAGTGTTCATTTGGTATGTATACGGAATTAAATCAAGCAAGTTCATGTCAATTTCATTTATATTTCGCCCTCTGTCAAAGAGCGTTACATGCGTTCTTTCATATCCTACGCCGCAATTCTGTCCGCCGTTGTTCATAATAAACCGCGCCATATCAAGAATATGTTCATGAGCGCACTTATAGCCAAAAAGTTCATTCTTATTCGAGTCTTCCGCCTGACCTCCGCTTGCGCCGACAAGATAATCGTATTCTATATTGTGCCTTTCAACCTCATATTCAATTCCAAACAATACTCTTCCGGATACAACTCCGAACAGATTGCCTGCTTTTCTCCATCTTATAATCGCTTCAAGATCGTCTTCCCATATACGTCCGTTACGCGTCAGCGTACCGTCAAAATCCGATGCTATAAGTTTCACTTTAATAATCCTTTTTCGTTGATTTTTTTTCTTACTCTGTTACTCTCCGCAGACTGTTATCAGATCGACTGCCCCCGCCATTCCCTGCGAGCCGATTATCTGAATTTTTCCGTCAGATATTTCACATTTTATGTATCTGTGCAGATGTCCGCAGATTACAGCACGGATTTCTTCGCTGTTTTTAACGAGTGATACAAATTTACGCCCGTTTGAATCGTCAGTTTTTTCATCTATATAAAAATACGGACCCGCATATTCCAGTTTTGATCTGCATAATTCTGTTGACAGGGGGATATGACATATAATTATAATCGGAATTCCGTCCTTGCAAAGAGATTCGAGTTTAATAAGTGTTTCTTCGTCAACGGTTTTTTCCGAATCGTTAATCGCAACGATTCTGAATTCTTTAAAATCGAATACCTGCAATTCTGAGCTCCATATTCCGTCAAAATCAGGTGCTTCGTGATTTCCCGGAACGCAGATATACTTTCCGCCTTTTTTTGCATATTCCAGAAGTCTGTTTTTCAAATACTTTTCGCCTGCGGGGTGCATATGATCCAGATTGTCGCCCGTTAAAAGAATTGCCTTCGGAGATAATTCATTTGCAAGTAAAAGAATCTTTTCGAATGCCTCAACAGTTGAAATTTTCTGGCTTTCACCGAACGGTTCACCTGAGGACTTTGCAAAGTTTTCTTTTCCCTCCACCCACGCATTTTTTGCACGTTCTTTTTCTTCTTCGGTGCTCATTTCGTCCCATGCGTGAATGTGTAAATCTGTAATATGAATAAACCTGTATTCGCCCTTTACCCCGGGAATAACAATTCTGTTATTTACAAACCAGAAGAAATCATCGTTCATGGCTGCCTCCATGCAATAAACTGTTTTGTTTATAGTAATACTTTATACTTTATCAAGTAAATAATAAGCAGGTGTAGCGGATAAAAAACATAGAAAAAATACTTCATATTCGGCCCTTTTTTTCCGTTATAAAAACACAGAAGAAAAAGCGCGAAAATGCCGGTTAGCTGAATAAGATTAAGCGTAAATACTTCGGGACCGTCGGGGAGAAAACTGAGAACGAAGCAAAAATAAACGGGGAGGGGATAAAGCAGGGTTTTTATTTTGTTATCTCCCGCATAATGAAATGCGATAATAAATAATACGCCCGACCATGACCAGTCCGAATTCAGCAAGGTCGCTGCAATACACGCTGCAATGTACGGGAAAACGGCAGTCCACTCATGTTTGGTTTTTCTTTTCAGTATATCAGCGGTATATAGAGACGCAACACCTAAAAAGATAGTAATGATTACGTTTGAGTGATCCTGAAAAAGCAAATAATAACACGGCTCGGATATAATTGCAAATATACCGAGACGTAATAAGTATTTGGGAACGCTTCTGGTTTTATTGTAACCGACTGCCGCAAAATACGACATTATCGGCATTGTAAGCCTGCCAATAGCACGCAGCCACAGCATACTTGGGAAGAGTTCTGCGCCTATGTGATCGCAAACCATTGCCAATATCGCAATCAGCTTTAATATAAAAGCAGACA
>CAMZEM010000138.1 GCA_947305805.1 uncultured Clostridia bacterium
GAACCTGAAAAACGAGCTTGTCAACGACACCACAACAATCGACGGTGTAAGAGACCTGTTTTCGATAGTTGAAAAGATTAACGGCGGTATTTCCGCAGGCGGTGAGGGAATGAATGAAACTCTTCTGTTTCAGCATTTTGCTCAGGGACACTCCATAATGAACGGTCCCGAGCACACGATGCTCCCTCCGGATAAATACGTGCCTGTAAACCATATTCTGTTCGGAGACCTTTGCCATATTATCGGCTATCATGCGCAGAAAGACAGAGAGCGCCGGATTTTGCAGGATAAATGCGACGACAGACGCGGATTTATTCCTACCCTGCTGAAAGACGATATATACACTCTTGATGAGAAGGATTCGGTTGCAAAGCAGATTATAGTCCGTGCGCTCGGATAATGCACCTGCAATTAAAAATGACATAACACAAAACCCGATGCTTTCGCATCGGGTTTTTCGGTAATGAAATATGTTTTCGTCAGTGTTATAATTCTATATTTGTGAAACGTGCGATATATGCATCGAAAATCGCTTTTAAATCTTTGGCGGCTGCTTCTTTTGTTTCATATTCTAAACGCACGTCTCCGCCCTGAGCCGGTATTGAAATACAATAGATAGGAGTCGATTGGTTGTATTTCGGGAGCGGTCCTATTATTGTTCCCTGACCGAAAAATCTGCATACGGTTGATTTATCGCGTCCCAAAACCACAAGGGAGTAGTCATCATTGTTATATGAAGGAATATATTTCGGCAGCAGTTCGGAAAGAGCTCCTTCCAGAGCGTTGGGCAACTCGTCGCTTACGGCATCTTTAATGCCGTATTCAATCGCATCTGCAATCTCAAGTTTTAATTCGTTTATTATCTTTTCCGGGACATCGCCTGTGTTTTTCTGCGTTTCCATTCCGAAAAGCATATCAAGCGTTATTCCGAGCGCTGATGCGATAGAAGGAATAAGATCGATACCGGGGGATGATACACCGGATTCCCATTTTGAAACGCTGCGATTGGTAACTCCGACAGCCTCTCCGAGCTGTTCCTGAGTAATATGTTTTTCTTTTCTGTATTTTGCAATCTGATCTCCGATATTCATAGATACTTCCTCCTTTTTTTCCTGCATCAATTATAACATAAACAGCTTAGGAATACAACACATCGTTTGGCGAATAGCTAAATCTATTAAATATAATCAGATATTCTTTTAGGAACGAATCGGCGAATTCTGTTGCCGATTTGGAGATTTTATTAAAATCGGTTTTCAGTATTAAATGAGGAGATGGGCATGCGGCAGATTATGCCTCCGTTTTTAGTGAAATATCTCGCTTGTGCGAGAGGTGATATATTCGGCTTGCGCCGAATGCGATATGATATAAATCCACACACGCCCGCAGGCATATCACTCGCCGCAGGCGAATATCACACGCGAAGCGTATATCACAAATCCACGAAAGAGGATTTATATCGTTGAAAAGCCTCGTCTGATGACGAGGCTTTTCTGGTGGGGGAAGGTGGATTCGGACCACCGAAGTCACTGACAACAGATTTACAGTCTGCCCCCTTTGGCCGCTCGGGAATTCCCCCATAATATTCAGTTTTTCGGATGAATACAGTCCGGTGGAGCTGGTGAACGGAGTCGAACCATCAACCTGCTGATTACAAATCAGCTGCTCTGCCATTGAGCCACACCAGCATATTTTGTCATCCGTTTTTCAACGCTTGATTATTATATCACATTTTCGTTTAAAGGTCAATATGCGCAGTGTGAACTTTTTGTGAATTTGACGGTTTTTCAGGCATTTTTGAAAGGTTATCAGGTGATTTTTTCTTATAATAAACGGTCCCTTTTTCAGGGACCGTTTTATTAATGTGTTGCTGTTATTTTACCATTGTGGCGAACTGAGCTTTTTTGCGAGCAGCGGTATTGCGGTGAAGAAGACCCTTTGCAACTGCCTGGTCGATTGTTTTGTAAGCATCGCTGAGGAGTTTTGCATCCTTGGTTTCTGCTATCTTTGCAGCAATTGCTTTGAGCTGAGTTTTCATTTCGCTTTTCTGTATTTTATTCTGCATACGCTTAGCAGCGTTAACTTTAACACGTTTCTTTGCTGATTTAATATTAGGCAAAGTATTCACACCTCCGAATTAGTGTATGATAAATATGTTGATGATTATTATTCGATTATTTGGTCATTGCAGCGACTTCGGCAGCAAAGTTGTCTTCTCTCTTCTGAAGCCCTTCACCTTTTTCGAAACGGGTGAAAGAAACGAGATTGAGACCGGACTGTGCAAGAGCTTTGCCGACGGTTACTGTTTCATCAAAGAAGAATGCCTGTTCAAGAAGAACGTTTTCGGTATAGAACTTTGAGAGTTTGCCGTTGATCATTTTGTCGATGACATTCTGGGGTTTGTTTGCCTGCTTGGGATCGTTTTTGATCTGAGCAAGAAGAATGTCTTTTTCGTTCCGGATGATATCTTCGGGAACGGATTCTTTATTGAGATACGACGGGGTCATGGCTGCAATCTGCATGCAAACGTTCTTTGCTTCTGCAGCGAAATCGCCTGTGCCCTTGCCGTCGAATTTAACGAGAACGCCGATTCTGCCGCCACCGTGGCTGTAGCAGTAAGTTGCGCCTTCTTCACGTGCGAAACGGCGGATATTGATGTTTTCGCCGATGACGAGGATTTTTTCTTTGCGCATTTCTTCAACGGTGAGATCCGATTCGGGGAATTTCATACCGAGAAGAGCGTCTACATCTGCGGGATTGTTATCTGCAATTACTTTTGCTACGCCGTCTGCAAATGCTTTGAAAACGGGGTTCTTTGCAACGAAGTCTGTTTCGGAGTTAACTTCAACGAGAACGCCTACTTTTTCGTCGCAGTAAAGAGCTACGATACCTTCGGCAGCTATTCTGCTTGCTTTTTTTGCGGCAACCGCAAGTCCTTTTTCACGAAGGTAGGTAACGGCTTTTTCCATATCGCCGTCTGTTGCGATAAGAGCTTCTTTGCATTTCATCATGCCTACGCCGGTTCTCTCTCTGAGAGCCTGGACTTCTTTAGCTGTAATATTTGCCATTTTCTTTCCTCCCTGAATTATTCTTCTGTTGCGGGTTCTTCTGCGGGAGCAGCATCTTCAGCGCTGTCTGAAAGCTGTTCGCCCTGTTTGCCTTCGAGTATGGCGTTTGCTATTGTAGCGGAGATAAGACGTACGCCGCGGATAGCATCGTCGTTGCCGGGGATGGGATAGTCGATTTCATCGGGATCGCAGTTTGTGTCTACGATTGCTACGATGGGGATGTTGAGTTTTCTTGCTTCGGCTACCGCATTGCGTTCCTTGCGCGGGTCTACGATAAAGAGAGCGCCGGGAAGCTTTTTCATGTTTTTAATACCGCCGAGGTATTTTTCAAGACGTTCGATCTCGAGATTGAGTTTGATAACTTCCTTCTTGGGAAGGAGATCGAAGGTTCCGTCTTCTTCCATCTTGCGAAGCTGTGCGAGACGGTCGATACGGGTTTTGATTGTGGTGAAGTTTGTGAGCATGCCGCCGAGCCATCTTGCGTTGACGTAGAACATGCCTACTCTTTCCGCTTCTTCACGGATAGAGTCCTGAGCCTGCTTCTTTGTTCCGACGAAAAGAACGGTTTCACCGTCTTCTGCGAGCTGACGGACAAAGTCGTAAGCTTCTTCGATTTTCTTTACTGTTTTCTGAAGGTCGATAATATAAACACCGTTTCTCTCGGTGAAAATATACTCGGCCATCTTGGGGTTCCATCTTCTTGTGTGATGTCCGAAATGAACACCGGCTTCAAGAAGCTGTTTCATGGATACTACTGCCATTTTTTTTGCTCCTTTTTTAAGTTTTTACCACCACGCGGCTGGACCGACAACGGAAAAAACCCGTTTTTCCGCACCTGGTCGGATATACCACGTGTGCGTAGTCTGATTAAATTTATTCGCAGTCCGCGAACTTTAGTATTATAGCATAATTTTATTATTAAATCAACAGAATTTGCAATTGTTCGAAAAAATGTGCGAAATAAAAGAGTTCGGCAGCGGTTTTACCGCTGCCG
>CAMZEM010000139.1 GCA_947305805.1 uncultured Clostridia bacterium
CTTCCGCCTTGGCTTTTGCCTCTTCTTCGGCTTTCTTTCGGGCTTCTTCTTCGGCTTTTGCCTTTGCTTCAGCCTCTGCTTTGGCCTTTGCCTCTTCTTCTGCCCTTATTCGAGCCTCTTCATCCGCTTTTTCGTCCTCATTCGATTTTGAGACATTATCATTATAATCTTCAAAATCACTATCAAAAACGGAAATTCCTTCCCTTTCCGGAATATCTTCGCGGTTAATAGTATTTAAAAAGTCAATTTGAGCACAACCGGTAAACGAAATAAACAGTGTTACTGACAGGAATACCGTTAACAGCTTTGACAATTTATTACGCAACAAATCAAAAAATGACATTTTACTTCCCTTCTTAGCAAAAAAGCCGCAGAGTTGGCTCTGCGGCTTTTTCAACGATGAATTGTTGGCGGAGAAAGAGGGATTCGAACCCTCGAAACGCTTTCACGTTTACATGATTTCCAATCATGCGCCCTCGACCAGCTAGGCGATTTCTCCACGGTCGAATTTGATGTAAATATATTGTTTTCACTGGTGACATACGCCGTCAACGCAGTTAATTATACACCATAGGCATAAAAAAATCAAGTCTTTTTTATAAAAGACATAAAGATTTTACATTTCATTATCCCTCTTTTGAGTGAATTATATCAGCACATTCGTTTAATAAATCAGTTTATCCCTTTCCTCTTCCCACGAACGTATTTCATATACCATTTCTTTTCGCGTTTTTTCGGACATGTTTCGCAAAGCTCGTCAATCATTTCGCACATAAACAGATATTTTTCATACGTTTTCGGTACAGTCTTACCTTTAGCGTAGTTCTGCAAAGTTCTCGGTGTCACCCCCGTTTTTTCCGATATCTGCCCAAGCGTTACCTGCCTTGATGAAATAAGTGTTGCGAGCTTTTCTTTTAATGTCATTAAAATCCCCCGTATTTAGATTAAAATCACTATTCGTGATATTGCCTGTATAATACCATATATTCCCGTATTTGTCAATACAAAACAGAGGGGATTTTTCGTACTTTGCAATATTTTGTGCAAAAAAAGGGGACAGCGCCTGCTGTCCCCCGAATCTTTTATATAGCAAAAGTCGCCCTTTTTTGACGGCATACCCGCTCGGCTTCTTTTATCAGACTTTCCGCGGAGTCTCTGTCCAGTCCGCCGAAAGTTAAGGATACGCCGCGCGGATCAAGCGCTTCGCAAAGCGGAATAATATCGTTTGCGTAGCAGCTCATTACGATATTTTTCCCCGCGCGCTGTATCTTTTTCAATACCTCAATCCATTCCCGCGCAGGCGGTTTTCCTTCGCCCGGAACCCACTGAATACCGTTTATTCTGTCAAGTTCCAGCAAAGTGTCAAGGTGCGTCAGCGAACCTACTCCGTCAAGATGATAGACCGTTGCGGGCAGCCATTCCGCCTCCGCGATAAGCTCGGGCAGGATGAATTCTTTGTAATGTTCGGAAGATATCATATACGAAAAGTCGCAGCTTGTAACGTACCAGAGCTTTTCGGGATGGTAAAGGTACATCCAGTTTGAAGACCCCTTCTGCTTTTCGGAAATAATTCCGTTAAGCCGTCCCGTTACCTCTTTGAAAACGTCAAATATCTGCCAGACCCGCTTTTTAAACTCTTCGGGTTCAAGATAAAGATCCATCGCGGCAACGTCCGCGCCTCTGAGCGACACAACGGCGTCCGCTCCGGGATGTATATCGGTTATTCCCACAATATAGTCCCCGTTTGCATCGTCAAGTGCGGCTTTCGTCATTTCAACCATCTTTTGCCACCACGGATTTTTCTCGTCAAAAACGATATCGGGGAAGGAATCATAATCTTCAATGCACGGCTCAGCCCAGCTTGTCGAAGGCGAAAATTTAAGATCGCATCCGCAAACCGCGCCTAAAAAATCCGGCCCGAGGTTAGGAGAGTATATCGGAAACGCTTCGCCGAGAAATACTGTGTTTTCCGCACCGTATCTTGCGCATTTTACCTGAAATTCGGTATCGAGCCATCTTTCTTTTATGTCTTTCGGACCTGTCGGCACGGGAGGACGGTGCGCTTTTTCTTTCCCTGCGGCTGTTGCAAGAAGAGGACGGTCTTCGTTTTCTCTGTTCCAGAATTCAAGCCATCTCTTCGAGAGTTTTTCTTCGTCAAAAGACGTGTTTATCATTTAATCATCCTCCATAGAGCAGTATGATGTTTCCCCGCAGCTTCGGATATTGCTGTTTATTGAAGATCATACGCTGTAAAGCGATTTTCCGGCGCCGTTAATCATTCTCCGTAAACCGCGAGTCTTCCGGCATAGTGATGTGAAAGATAGTCTTCTATAAGTTTATCGTATTGATCTTCATAACGTTCAAGTATAGATGAAACGGCGTCGTGAGATCTTACCGCTGCGCTTACCGCGTCTCTGCCGCCTTCCCAGAAATAGCCATAATTTGCGTTTTTAACGGTATTTATAAATACTTCTGCGTCTCTTTTATCAAAAAATATCTGATCTGCCATATACTCCGCAATGTCGTCTTTCGTTTCAAGCCCTTCAAACGGCTCGAACATCGCCGCAAGAACCGTTACCGATCCGTCAACATCCGCGGTGTTTATCGGCACGCTCGTCGTATACGCCATCTGGGAATATCCGCTTGAATACTGCCCCGGTACGGCGTCAGGTCCCTGCGGAAAAGGCAGGATTCCTACGTTATCCATATGAAACATAATCGCGTCTGTCGTTCCGATAACATCAACATTGTCAAGAACTGACATTACCACGTCGCCGTTGATAAGATATGTTCCCGTATTTGTAGACGCGTCGGGATAGATATAATCTTTGCACGTGAAATCGTATATATCCTGCGCTCTTGCAAGGGCGCGGCGTCCCGCTTCCGTATATATTCCGCATTTGATTTCGCCGTTTTCATACATGGTATATGAAACGCCGTTAGAATAAAGCATGTTTACGGCAAAATCTGCATCGTGGCAGTGCATTCCGTAAACCGTTCTTCCCGAATCGTTGAAAGTATACGCTGCGAGGACTTCTTCAAACTTATCCCACGTCCACGTTAAGCTATCAAGGTATTCGCGGGGATCGGGCATTGCGAGATGAGAAACAAGCGTTTCGTTTACCGCAATAATCGAATATGTTGTGCTGTATAAAAGATTTGGCCAGGCAAAGGGAACTACTCCGTAAAGATCGTCGTCCCACAGCATGAGTTCCAGCATTTTTGGCGTTCCGTATTTTTCGGTGTTTTTAACGTCTATCAGATCGGAAAGCCCCGTCAGTCCGCCCGAGCGCGAAAAATTCCTCAGAATACTCGTATCGCACGTAACGATGTCGTAAAGATGCGATCCCGAAACGAGGGACGCCTGCATTCTGTCGCCGATTATTGTTGAATTCGAATTATTGTCAACGCCGATGGTGCAGTTGTAATCGGACTGTATCTGCTTTTGCCTGTCAAGCGCCTGGTCGGCAAACGTCGTTCCGGGAATAAAGCCGAATATGTTTTCCACGTTGTTCATATATCGGCTCATGGAAAAGCCCCAGTTGACAGCCAGACCGCCCAGATCGGAGTCATCCGCAATAAAAGTGTATTCCGGTACGATCTCTTCCTGATGAGCAGCGCACGAGCTTATCAATGTAAAAATAACAAATAACGATATCAAGAAAGCCAATATCCGTTTCAAAACAATTACGATCCTTTCATAATTTCAGAATATGTATTTCAGAGAAAAAACGCAGTTTAACTTCGGCAGAATTATATCAAAAATGTTTACGGTGTAAAATCATACTCCGTCTTATCGTCTCTCAAAAATGAGCCGGTCGAATATGAAATTATCTGCCGGACGAATATTCAACAATAGTAATTATATGCTGTGCGTGTGCGGCAAAACTCAGGTTCTGCGTCGATATTCTGTAATAATCGCAGTCGACGGGACAACTTGAACAGCATTTGCATTTAAACCATCTGAGTATTAATCAGTCTTATGCAAATGCTTGTTCCGCGTCGATATCCTGTAATAATCGCAGTCGACGGGACAACTTGAACAGCATTTGCA
>CAMZEM010000140.1 GCA_947305805.1 uncultured Clostridia bacterium
AGTTGTAGAAACTTTAAAATTATTATTAAAAGTAAAAAGCCTAAATAATAATTATAATATAGACAATAATACTTTAGAAGACTACCAAATTAAATATTGGGATAAAACAAAGTTTGGAAGTGGGACAAAGCAAAATGGTATAACTTTGACAACATTAGGGATAGATTTACTTATATTTGCAAGATTTGAAGATCTAGGACAGTATACTTTAGCCCAAGCTGGATGTCGTGTACACTATACAGATACTGGCCAACCACTTGTTGGATTAGTTGAAATCAATTATGCAACTGATTATTCAGTAAAACATTCACAAGAATATTTAGAATCTATTCTTATTCATGAATTTACACATATTTTAGGATTTAACTATAATTATTTTAAAAAATATTTTAATAATGTCTTTACTAGGGCAGATCAATATGGAATTAATAGAACATATGTTAATTCAAGTAAAGTTGTTGAAGTTGCAAGAAAATACAAAGAACACGAAAATATCATTCACGCCATCGAAGCTCATCACGGCGACGTTGAGGCAAAATCGATTCTCGCCTGCATCGTTCAGGCTGCCGACGCCATATCGGCCGCTCGTCCCGGAGCAAGAAGAGAAGATCTTGAAAGCTATATCAAACGTCTCGAACGTCTTGAAGAACTTGCAAACGACTTCCAGGGCGTTGAACGTTCGTTCGCAATTCAGGCGGGCCGCGAAATCAGAGTTATGGTCAAACCCGAAGAGATTAACGACGACGAAATGCTCATTCTCGCAAGAAATATTGCGAACAAGATCGAAAACGAACTCGAATATCCCGGACAGATCAAGGTTCACGTTATCAGAGAAAACAGAGCAATCGAATACGCCAAATAACTTACCGTATAAAAGGACCTCGGAAGAAATCTTCCGAGGTCTTTTCATTTTGAATTATTGAAATATCAGTCCAGCTCAACCGTTGTTTCAAGCCTTATATCATCGGATGACGCTCCGACTAGAATTCTGAATTCGCCGGGCTCAACGGTTTTTTCGTAATTGATGTCAATCAGACTGAAGGAGTATTTGTCGAGCGTGAAAGTGATCCGTTTTTCCTCTCCTGCCTCGAAATGAACGCGTTCAAATCCTTTCAGCAGCATCGGAGGCGTTGCAACGGAGCTTTCAACGTCGTCAATATAAAGCTGAATTACCTCGTCGCCCGCAACCCTGCCCGTGTTTTTAACCGTGACGCCTACTTCTACGTCGTATCTGCCCTTTTTCTCCGCAGCAATGTCGGAATATTCGAAAGTTGTGTAGGAAAGACCGAAACCGAACGGATAACGGGCGCTCTTATTGCCTTCGTAATAAGCTTCCGAACCGCCGGGCAGCATCGAGTAGTAGCAGGGGATTGAGCCGACGTTTCTCGGGAACGAAACGTTTACTCTGCCTGCGGGGTTGTTAAGGCCGAAAAGCGTTTCTGCTATCGCTTTTGCTCCGAACTCGCCGCCGAACCATGCGCAGAGTATTGCGTCGCATACGTCTTTTTCAACCGTTAAATCAACAGGTTTTCCCACTTCGAGCACAACTATAAGCTTCTTTCCCAGCTCAGAAAGCCGTTTTATCAGCTCTCTCTGTTTTCCCGGCAGAACGTAATCGCATCTGTCTCTGCCTTCGCCGCTGGTAAGCGAGTTGTCGCCTCCCACAAAAACGATGCAGTCGCATTCCGAAGCAACTTTTACTGCGCCTTCGATATCGTCAGGTATTTCATCTTCGCCATCCGATGCAAGATGCGGCTGACCTTCGATAAAGCGCGGCGTTTTTTGGTCGGGAGTGAGCGCGCATCCGTCGTGCTGGCGAACGGTAATTTTATCGCCGAAAAGTTCCTTTATTTCCTGATAAACGGATTTTACCTCGTAACCGGTAGGTGTTGACGAATAGCCGCCGATTTTCTGAGCCGCGGACGAAGGACCTACCACCGCAATCGATTTTATATCTTCCGAAAGCGGTAAAGCACCGTTGTTTTTCAGCAGTGTCATGGATTTTCTCGCAGCTTCAAGCGCAACGGCTTTATGCTCGTCGCAGCGGATTATGCTTTCCCACGAGTTTTCGTCCGTATACGGATTTTCAAAAAGACCGAGCTCGAATTTGAGCGTCAAAACGCGGCGGACGATATCGTCAATTCGCGACATCGGTATTTCGCCTGTATTTATAAGGTCCGTTACTGTCTCTCTCCAGAATTTGTTCGGATAATCAAGACCCTTCATGTCAAGACCGTTGTTTATACATTTTTTAATTGCTTCTCTGTCCGTTTTAACAAGCTTATGTCCGCTTTTAACTTTTTGAACTCCGCCCCAGTCGGCGCGCGCGTATCCTTTCAGTCCGATACGCTCTTTCAGCGTTCTTTTAAGGTAATGCTCCGATGCCATCATAACGTCGCCGTCGATGCTGTTGTAGCTGACCATTACGTTATATGCTCCGCCTTCTTTTATTGCGGCTTCAAAAACGGGAAGATAGACCGATTCCGCCTCTCTTCTGCCTATTCTTGCGGGTGAGCAGTTCGTGCCCGCTTCGGGAATTCCGTAAAAACAGTAATGTTTCGGCTCCGCAACAACGGCGTCTTTTCTGCTTACGTCGCCTTTCTGTTCGCCCGAAACGATTGCAACCGCCATTCTTGACGAAAGATACGTATCTTCGCCGAAAGTTTCTTCCGTTCTTCCCCAGCGCGTTTCTCTTGCAATGTCAAGGTTCGGAGCAAGTATTTCATGCATTCCGAGACTTCTCGTTTCTCTGCCTATCGCCTGACCTACCCTGTTTACTATGTCTCTGTCAAACGATGCGCCAAGACCGACAGGGCACGGGAAAACTGTTCCCCGCGTTCCGCTTATGCCGTGAAGCGCTTCACCCGTGAAAATAACGGGAATGCCGAGTCTCGTATTTTCTGTAAAGTATTTCTGAATACGGTTCATAGCTGACGGAACCGCATAGTTGTCGTGCACGAATCCAACGCCCGTATGTCCGAAATCTTCAACAATTTTATCAATATAATATTCCGTATCGGGCTCTACGCTGCAATTATGTCTTTTCGACGGCTTAGTCGCATACGAAACGCCGGACATCATATCCGTCTGAGCCGCTTTTTCTTCGGGTGTCATCCTTGAAATAAGATCTTCAACCCTCTCCTTTATCGGCAGATTCGGGTTTTTGTATTTAGGCAGTTTTTCCACGGTATCACCCCGTCCTTTTCAGATAATATGTTAAAAATCATTTTTCTTTGCAGTAAAACCTTGCGCCGCCTTCAACCACCGAGACGGAAGTTTCCGTAACTTCTTCAAGTTCCCCGTCAATATTCAGCAGTAAAGGTTTTTCGCTTGACAGTTTGATTTCTTTCGCTTTTATAATATGCATATGCTTGTCCTTTACGTGCGAACCGTTAAGAAGTTTAGGCAAAAGCGAAATCAGTTTCAACCTGCTTACGGCATCGCAAAGATACACGTCCAGATATCCGTCGTCAATCTTTGCGGTCGGGGCAATATGTATTCCGCCGCCGTAATATTCGCCGTTTGCAAATGCCGCAAGAAGCAGCGGTTTATCGTAAACCGTGCCGTCTATTTCAAGTTTCGGATTTATCGGTTTAAAAGTGAAAATCGTGTAAAGAAGCGAGGCGATATAGCTGATTTTTCTTAAAACGGGTTTGTTTTTGAATTTCAGCGAGTTTTTTACTATTTCCGCATCGTAACCTACCGATGCGATATCCGCAAAAAACGTTTCGCCCGCTTTTCCGCAGTCCACGGTTTTCGGCGTATATTCTTCATAATCGCGAAGTATTTTTTTATAGTCTTTTTCGTCCGTTAAAACCCTGCAAAAATCGTTTCCGGACCCTGCGGGAACAACGAATATCTCATTGTCCGAACCGGCAGACCCGTTTACCACTTCAAGAAGAGTACCGTCGCCGCCGATCGAGAACAGCACGCAGTTATCAAGATTTTTACAGTATTCCGTTATATGGCCTCTGTATTCGGACTCAAAAATATCGTATTCTCCGTC
>CAMZEM010000141.1 GCA_947305805.1 uncultured Clostridia bacterium
GATATATACTCTTAAATCGTCTTCAACCTGCCTGTTCTTGTCGTCAAGCTCAGTCAGACGTTCGGACTGCTCGGCAAGCTTTTCGGACTGTTTATCGGAGTTTTCTCTCAGTTCGTTGTAAAGAGTGGTTACTTCATTAAGTTCTTTGCGGAGCAGATCGATTGCAGTCAGTTTCTCCTGCAAGGAGTTCGCCTGCTCCAGTAATGCGTTTTTTAGTTGCATGACCTGCTCGGTCAGCTCGAGGTTCTCTTTATTTTTTTCGTCTATAATGCCGTTCAGAGATTCGATAATTCCGTTCAGCTTTTCAATTTCGCTTTGAGCGTCTTTCTGTTCGGTAGCGCGTATCTCTTCGGAATTCGCAAGGGCGGACTCAAGTTCTCTTATTCGCTCGTCCTGTTTTTTTATGTATTCTTTTACGTCGTCGCGGTTATAGCCGTTAAACGCAGTTTCGCGGAATAATTTTTGCGTTGACATTCAAAACAGCTCCGTTTCTTTATTATCTGGATGAATTATATCAATACAAAGTTATTATACCATTTCAACATAGTTTTGTCAATACGGTTTTATTCTATTTTTTGCTTAAAATGCAGATTTTCCACTTGACAAACAGGGAAAAATTATGTATAATTACAAAATAAATCGCAACCTCTTGCAAAATAAGCATTATGGGAGACACAGAATGATTAACGTTGCCGTTGTCGGATTCGGAGTGGTCGGTTCCGGCGTTGTGGAACTTCTCGATAAAAACAACAGACTTTTTTCCAAAAAACTGAATCAGGAAATCGCATGCAAATACATCCTTGATATCAGAGAGTTTCCTGGCAGTATATATGCAGACAAATTTGTTAAGGACTTTTCGGTTATAGAAAACGACCCCGAGATAAATATCGTTGTCGAAACCGTAGGCGGCGCAACGTTTGCGTATGAATATACAAAACGCGCTCTCAGGGCGGGCAAACACGTTGTAACTTCAAATAAAGAGCTCGTTGCAAAACATGCCCCGGAGCTTCTTGCACTTGCAAGAGAAAACGGCGTATGCTATCTTTTCGAGGCTTCCGTAGGCGGCGGCATCCCCATAATAAACCCGATGTATCACTGTCTTGCCGCAAACGAGCTGAACAGAATTGTGGGAATAATGAACGGCACAACAAATTATATCCTTACGAAAATGATTAAAGAGGGCGTTTCGTTCGATGCCGCACTCAGGCAGGCGCAGCTTCTCGGCTATGCGGAAAAAGATCCTTCCGCAGATATAGACGGTATAGATACAGGCAGAAAAATATGCATCCTCGCCTCCCTTGCATTCGGAAAACATATCTATCCCGAAAACGTTATGACAAAAGGTATTCGCGGAATATCTCTTGACGACATATACGAAGCGGACAGACAGGGTATGGTTGTTAAACTCCTCGGCTGCGCGGAAAAGAAAGACGACGGATTCGTTGAAATATTCGTCTCTCCCTGCGCAATACCCAGAGAGCATCCGCTTGCGAATATCGAAGATGTTTTTAACGGAATTACCGTTACGGGCGATGCAATCGGAGACTGCACGTTTTACGGCAGGGGCGCAGGCAAAATGCCCACCGCATCCGCTGTCGGCGCAGATATCATCGACTGCGTCAAAGGCACCGAAAAGAGCAGCCTTTTCTGGGTGGATGCCGATAATTCCACGTTTGTCCGAAGCTTTGACAAACTGAATCTCGAATATTTTAAAAACGATATAGCTTTACTTAAGGAGTAACTTCATTTGGGCCTTATAATTCAGAAATTCGGCGGCAGCTCGGTTGCGGATGCGGAGCGTATACGCAGAGTTGCGGGAATAATAACAGACACGTACAAATCGGGCAACGATGTCGTTGCAGTCGTTTCCGCTCAGGGCGACACGACGGACGATTTAATAGAAAAAGCGCACGAAATAAATGAAAAGCCGTCAAAACGCGAAATGGATATGCTTCTTTCCACAGGCGAACAGGCGTCCGCCGCGCTTCTTGCCATGGCAATAGAGGATCTCGGTTACCCCGTAACTTCTTTAACCGCATGGCAGATCGGAATAACGTCGGACAGCAAGTATTCAAACGCAAGAATAAAGCAGGTTGCGGACGAACGGCTTCGCAGAGAGCTTGACCAGCATAAAATAGTTATTTGCGCGGGATTTCAGGGCGTCAACAAATACGACGATATCACAACTCTCGGCAGAGGCGGAAGCGATACCACCGCAGTGGCTATTGCGGCAGCGCTCAGGGCGGACATCTGTAAAATCTATACCGATGTCGACGGCGTTTATACCGCAGATCCCCGTATTGCGAAAAATGCCCGCAAACTCAATGAAATAACGTACGACGAAATGCTCGAGCTTGCGTCTCTCGGCGCCCAGGTTCTTTGCAACCGCTCGGTAGAGCTTGCAAAAAAATACAGAGTAAATCTCGAAGTCTGCTCAAGCTTCAAACAGATACCCGGCACAGTAGTTAAGGAGGATGTAAAAGTGGAAAAAATGCTTATTACAGGCGTAGCAAAGGATAACAACGTCACCCGTATCTCCGTTATCGGTCTTGAAGACGTTCCGGGTGTTGCGTTTAAGCTGTTTTCTTTGCTCGGTCAAAACAATATAAACGTTGATATAATTCTTCAGTCCATCGGCAGACACGGCACGAAAGATATTTCTTTCACCGTCGCTTCGGACAATACCCAGATTGCACTTGACGTTCTTCACGAATCGTATCCGAACAACGTTATAACTTACGACGAAAACGTTTCAAAAGTATCCGTTGTAGGTTCAGGTATGCAGTCAAACGCAGGCGTTGCCGCAAAAATGTTTGAAGCGCTTTATTCGGTAGGAGTTAACATTCAGATGATAAGCACGTCGGAAATAAAAATCAGCGTTCTTATAGACAGAAGCGATGCCAACAAAGCGCTTGAAGCAATACACGACGCATTTATCTGATATGGAAAAGATAAAAAAAATTCTTTCGGAGTCGTTCGGCGATCCCGTTAAATATCTGAATTATCTTGAAGAGATCGGATTTCTCAAACCCGAAGAGGCGTTTTGCCTTTTCGGCGATGACGGACCGGTCTCGGTTCTTTTTGCAAAAAAATATCCCGTAAACATCGGGCAGGAACGCTTGACCGCGGACTATATTTTTTACGCCGCTACGGATGAAACTCACAGACGTCAGGGGGCAATGAGTGCGCTAATACGAAACACTCTTTCTTCTCTTAAAACGCGGGGAGGGGATTTTGCGGTTGTTATCCCCGCAAATGAAGCGCTTTTCGGCTTTTATTCAAAATTCGGCTTTGAAACCGCCTTTTTCTGCGAGAGCAAAGAGTATATTTCGGAAACGGCAGACAGAGAAATATCGGTTCTCTCGGAAAACGAAGCGGAGAATTTTTACGGGAAATACCATGATTTTTACGGAAAAAGGGAAAACACGCTTTTCAAAACCGAAGAGATTTTTTGTCAGTCGGTAAAAGAAAACCTTTTTGATCCCGAAAACTTTTCGGTGCTTACGGACGGCGAAAATATCGCTTTTGCCTCTCTCGGCGAAAAAATAATTCTGCGCGAGTTTACGGGGAAAAATGTCAAACCGTTCGCGTCGTCCGTCTCCGCAAAATACGGAAGGCCCGTCACGGTCCGTCTTCCGTCGGATAAAAAAGAGGAGCCTGTCGGCATGATTCTTTCTTACGGCGGTAAAACCTGTTTTCCCCCGCTTTTTACGGACAATATGCTGAACTGAAAAAACTGTTGAGAACTGTTTCCTTGACAGACGCGATGCGGAAGTTTATTACGATGTGATTACCTCAAGAATTGAAGAATACGTTCTCCCGCCAATGCACGGAATCGACACCGTATGGGGAGAATGCGAGCGTTTTTTATTAAGAAAGGACGGTTGACCGATGAAAAAAAGGATAGTCACCACCACTTCGGTATTTGAGGAGGGGTACCCGGCCGAAAAAGCGGCGGAACGGCTTTGCAGACTGGGCTTTGAAGGCCTTGATATG
>CAMZEM010000142.1 GCA_947305805.1 uncultured Clostridia bacterium
GCTGTTATTGCGTTTTATTTTGAATAAAAAAACTAAAAGTTGAAATAAAAATCATAAAATATATATTGACAATCGGCAGATTTTGATGTATAATATGCTAAAGTACGGCTATAATACAAAAAATATGCCGATATTTATTTCAGGAGGAAAAAAAATATGAAGAAATTTGTAGCAATGATTGCTGTTGCAATCGTAGTTGCTATGGTTGCTTCCATCGGCGCAGCAGCTTTCTATACCGGTGAATTTGCCGTTGAACGTCTCGAATTTGACGTTCCCAAGGTAAACCCGAAGAACCCTGCTATCGTTATCGATGGTAAAGCTGATCTTAACGGCGAATGGTACGGCGCTCTTAAAACAGGCGTTAACCTCAGAGACGACTCTGAAGCTGAATTTGCAGGATTCTGGGATGCTACCGTTTGGGGCAACTCTTATCCCGTAAGCGTTAACAGCCTCGACGATATCCCTGAAGAACATCGTAACATCTGGGATGTTTACTGGCTCTGGGATGAAGGCGGACTTTATTTCGCAGTAGTATGCGATACCGACTCCACCCCCACATCCTTCAACCCCGCATTCTATCTCGGCAACGGCGACACTTCCGGTCAGACCAGACGTGTTGACGGTTGGACTCCTATGATCCGTCCTTCCGATGATGAATCTGTTCCTTATGAATGGCTCGAATTCTGGACCTCTACTCTCGGAACCGGCGATTTCTGGAATGACGACAGCATGAACTACTACTACGGCAACAAGAACAACCCGTTCGAAATCAAAACAGCTTCCACCATCGCTTCCGAAAAGAACGATCTCGGCGGCTACTCCTACTGCATCGAAGGTTTCATTCCCTGGGATGCAATCTGCTACGGCACCGGAACCGAAAAAGTCGTAGATGACTTCGAAGGTAAAGCAGGCGCTATCCTTTCTATCGGTAACATTTTCCTCGACGGCGACGGACATGTTGACGAAAACGGCAACCCCGATAACTGGGGCCGCGGTTTTGACTGCCCGAGCTGGGGATACTTCAACTACTACATGCTCAGCGCTACACCCGCTGCCGAAGCTCCCGCTCAGGAAACAACCACCGTTGAAGAAACCACAACCGTAGAAGAAACCACTACAGTTGAAGAAACCACAACCGTAGAAGAAACAACTACCGTTGAAGAAACCACCACTGTTGAAGAGACCGTAACTCCGGCTCCCACAACTACCACCACCAACAACAACCCGAAGACTGCTGACGTAAGCGTTCTCTTCTATGCTCTTGCAGCTGTTTCCGCTATCGGTGGCCTCTCTGTTTTCAAGAGAAAATAATTAAAGTTTAAACTGCGTAAGCATTTAAATGTAAAAACCCCGAACATCTGTTCGGGGTTTTTCATGTCTGTAATCGATATCATCGATTTTTCAGATAACGTATTGCATAATCAGTCCGTCTTCATCCGGTTTGGAATATAAATTCTTTCTTTCTCCCACCTGGTGAAAACCGATTGATGTATAAAGCGCAATTGCGGCTTCGTTTGATTTTCTTACTTCTAGAAATACTTCTTTGCAACCGTTTTCTTTTGCTTTTTCTATAACGCTGTATACAAGATCTCTTCCGAAGCCCAATCTTCTCTTTTCGGGAGCAACGGCAAGAGATATTATCTCCGCATTGTCCGGTACGAAGAAATATATACAGTGTCCCGTCACAACACCCTCATCTTCAATAACGTCAATATAAAATGTCTTGCTTTTTAAAAAAGTATATATGCTTTCTTCCGTCTCAGGTGTTGAAAAACAGCTGTTTTCTCTTTTCACTATACCTTTTACGTCTTTTTTATCGGCTCTTCTTACAGTATACATTTCAATTCTCCGTTTACAGTTCGTCTACGAATTTTTTTATTTCGTCCGCGCATTTAAAATATGTTTCTTCGTCGCTCCCGAAAGGATCGGGGATTCCTTTTCCGAGTACGTTTATTTTATCTTTATATTCGGGAAACGCTTCTTTCAGTATAACAGCGTGTCCCTCCGTCATCGTGTATATTCGATCGGCGTTTTTGATCTCCTCGGGAGTAACCTGTGCCGCTCTGTGACCGGAAATATCTATTCCGTGCATTTTCATTGCCAAAACGGCATTTACAGTCGGCAAAGCGCCGTTTTCGGCATATATTCCCGCGCTTTTAGCGCCTTCGCCGTATTTTTTATTGTAAAATCCTTCCGCCATTGGGCTTCTGCATGTATTTCCCGTGCAGATAAACAATACTTTCATTCCGCTGTCCTTCCTTCATATTGTTGACAAATCATATCTTCTGTGATATAATTCAATCCACGGGTCGATTTGATTTTTCCTTATTATACACCTTTTGCAACGTTTAGTCAAGTGAAAAATTTAAATCGGTCGGAATTATCAATCATTTTTAATACGGATTAATATTATGAAAATACTTGGCATAGAATCTTCATGCGACGAAACTGCAGCTGCCGTAGTCGAAGACGGAAGAAAAATAATATCTAATATCGTCAGAACGCAGATCAGCACTCACGAGCTTTACGGAGGCGTTGTTCCCGAAATTGCGTCCCGCGCTCATCTCGAGGCAGTTTCTGCGGTAACCCGCCTTGCTCTTGAACCGGTCGGCGGTATTGAAAATATCGACGCCGTTGCTGTAACAAACGCTCCGGGACTTATAGGCGCTCTTCTTGTCGGTGTCGGTTTTGCGAAGGGTCTCGCTTTTTCGTCAAATAAACCGCTTGTTCCCGTTCACCATATACGCGGACACGTCGCTTCCGCATATCTCACTCATCCTGATTTAAAACCGCCTTTTATTGCCCTTATTGTATCGGGAGGACACAGCCATCTCGTTTCGGTTCCCGACTACACGACTTATATAATTCTGGGCGGAACAAGAGACGACGCGGCAGGGGAGTCGTTCGATAAAGCCGCAAGGGTCCTCGGTCTCGGTTATCCCGGAGGACCTAAAATGGACGCACTTGCCAAAAGCGGAAATCCAGATGCAATCTCTTTCCCCCGAGTCCGTTTTGCAGATGCTCCGTTCGATTTCAGCTTCAGCGGAATAAAAACTTCAATAATCAATTATGCTCATAATGCGGAACAGACCGGTAAGGAGATTAATAAACCCGACGTTGCCGCATCGTTTTCAAAAGCCGTCTGTGAAATATTAACCGAAAAGGCGATTTTAGCTGTAAATTCAGTAAATCTGCCTCATAAAAAGCTCGTTGTTGCAGGCGGTGTTGCGGCAAACTCAATGCTCAGAAAAATGATAACCGAAGAAGCCGAAAAAAACGGCGTTTCGCTTTACATCCCCGATATTTCCCTTTGCGGAGACAACGGCGCAATGATCGCTTCTCAGGGATACTTTGAATATGTTTCCGGAAAAACCGCTTCCTCGGATTTAAACGCTTTTGCAACCGAAAGTATAGAGCTGAATTGAAAATTACATATTTTACGGACCGGCTGTAATTCAGTCGGTCCGTAATTGCATTATTTAATACTTTTTATTCTTTCTATAAGTTCGCTTTTATCAATTCCCGAGTCGATAAGTTCTTTTGCCAGCTTTTCAAATTCCGGAATTCTCTTTTGTGCGGCTGATTTCATTATTTCCGAAATATTATTTGCAATAAAACATCCTTTTCCGGTTACCGATACCGTTATTCCGCGTCGGTCAAGCTCAGCGTATGCTTTTGCTATTGTATTTGGATTTACTCCTATCATACCCGTCAGCTCTCTTATTGACGGCAACTTGTCCCCCGGTCTCAGTATTCCCGCTCTTACAAACTCCTCCGTTTGAAGGATAATCTGTTCAAACACAGGCGTTCTGCTTTGCATGTCTACCGTATACATGTTATTCACCGCCTGCTTTCTTTCCCAGAATACCTTTTACTCTTTCCGTACAGAGTATTGTTGCCGATTCACTCGTTCCGTCATTATAGACGAAATCGACA
>CAMZEM010000143.1 GCA_947305805.1 uncultured Clostridia bacterium
CGCTTCTCTGCGGTCATGATGAGGGTCTTGATCAGCGTGCCATCGACCTGATTGTAGATGAAGAAATATCACTGGGCGATTATGTCCTCACGGGCGGCGAAATTCCCGCCATGGCGGTTGTGGATGCGGTTTCCCGAATGGTTCCCGGTGTTCTTGCGGACAGTTCGTGCTATGAAGACGAAAGCATTTATTCGGGACTCCTTGAATATCCGCAATACACACGTCCTCCTGTTTATGAAGGACTCGAAGTCCCGCAGGTCCTTCAAAATGGCAATCATGCGCTTATCGCAAAATGGAAACTTGAAAAATCACTTGAAATTACCCGCCGGCGGCGAGGGGACCTGTACAGAAGATATCTTCAAAAAACAAAAAAGTGAGGTGCCTTTATGAGTAAGATTTTAAGCGTGATATCCGATACCGTAAGCAATTTTGTATCTTCGGCTTTATCCGGATTGCGCGGCGGATATTATGACGTTTCGGACAGTAAAAAATCTTATAAACGTACAAATCCGCTTTCGGATTTTTTATCCGGGAAAATCAATATTAAACTCGACATTAAAATCGAAAAAGGCGTCATTTTGCTTTTTGCGTTTATTCTGGTCTTTGTATTGTTCTGCATAATCGCCGGTCATTTAAAAAAACGCAGATAATAATTTAATCCGCACGGATACTTTCCGTGCGGATGTTTTATGCTTTATTTTACGGTTATTATGCATTCGCATTTATACTTGCTGTTATCCGTAATTATTATTTCGCCTATACTGTCTGCCGTAATACTTCCTCTCCTCGGATTTTTTACCGATACGATATTTCCGTTTACCGTTGCATTGACGTCAGAATACTCAAACGCAAGGTCGGCATCTTCCGTCTCACAGTCAATCAGCGTAAGATTCGTGCAGTAGCAAAAAGGCTGAGTTCCTTTTATTTTGCATCTTTCAAGCGTCAGTCCGTCCGAATACCACCCGAGATATTCTCCGTTGATTACGCTGTCCCTGACAGTTATGTTTTTTGCGTGCCAGAAAGAATCCTTCGTATTAAATACGCTTTTATCAATAACTATATCGTGCGTATACTGAAATGAATATTTTCCCGTCAGCTTAACGTTTGCAATCTTTATCCCGCTCGCTTCAAAAAACGGATATTCACTCTCTATATCGCTGTCATCAATCTTTATTCCGTGGCTTTTCCATCCGAATTCGGGGGAATTGACAGATACGTTTTTCATTGTTATGTCCGTACATTCACGCAGAGCTTTTATTCCGAACATCCTGCCGCCGTAAATTTCAATATTGCTTGAATACCAAAGCGCAGCGCGGCATTTATCCGTCATTACGCAGTCTCTCAAAACTACGTTTTTATCGTGCCAGAAAGGATATCTCAGATTCATAACGCAGTTTTCAAGCGCTATGTCGCTCGCTTCTTTCAGCGCTGATTCTCCGTCCTCGGCACCCGTGAACGTACAGTTTTTAAGCGTCAGTCCGCTTTCTCCGTAAAGGTCCCTCTCATGAGGGAAATTCATGTTTTCAAGTATTTTCATTTTTTATCCGATCGTTAAGTAATAAATATTAAACGCAATTATCATATCAAAATTTAAGTGTAATTCCGTTACTTTTATATGACTTTTTGTTCACAAATCAAATCAACCGTTGAATAATTCCTTTTTTTTTCTGTTTTGCAGTCTGAGCACTTGACAAATCATTGCATTTATTATATTATTAATGAAAGCGAATACTGTTCGCATATCAGCAATAGTTTCAGAGAGGTCAATTCTTTATGATTAATGTTCTTGATTTCGGCGCAAAGGGCGACGGCATTGTAAACGACGGTCCCGCAATTCAGGCTGCTCTCGATTCCGGTGAAAAAGAAATCTTCATTCCGAGGGGAACGTATATTGTGAACGACACAATAAGAATTCCTTCTCATCGCTGTATTCACGCTGATACGAATGCAAGAATAATACATGTCTATACAAGAAAGCCGATCTATGGCGATTTTCTTCTTACCAATGCCGATGTTGAGGACGGAAACGTAGATATAACTGTCGAAGGCGGAATTTGGGACGGCGGTCTCGGAAGAGAATTCAATGTTAAGCCGAACGATCTTTATGAAATAAACGCCGCAAGCTGCGCATGCATAAACTTCGTTTCCGTTAAAAATCTTAAGCTTTTGAATCTTACCGTCGCAAATCCCATGGCTTTTTATGTCCGTCTCAGCAGAATCCGGAACTTCGAGCTGAACAATATCGGTTTAACGTCCGAAATACGCGGTTCGAATCAGGACGGCATCCATTTCGGAGGATATTGCCGCGACGGAGTCGTCGAAAATATAAAAGCTCTTGTTAAGGGACAGCCAAACGACGACCTTCTTGCCTTCAATGCAGACGATTCTCTTTTCAGACATGAAAATAGGGGCCTCGCTTGCGGACCTATAGAAAATATCGTTTGTAAAAACATATATGCTGAAGACTGCCATACGGCAATCAGATTTGCTTCCGTTACTTCTGAGATAAAACATATACGAATTGAGAATATCACTGCCGGCTGCCGATGTAACGGAATAAATATGGATGCCGCAAGATATTGCAGAACACCTCTTTTCAGGGAAGAGAGCGCTCCGAACGGGGTAGGCAACGTTTCTGACGTTATTATTTCAAACTGCACTTTATATTTTTCCGACAGTGCTTTTGATTCAACCCAACTGATAGTTGCCGAAGAACACTGCGACGGCTTTGAAATCATAAATTTTCACAGACCGCCCGAAAAGGACAGCCGACCCGAATATCCAACTCTTCTTGCAAGAAATCTGACGCATCAGAAAGTCATTGCGGAAGGCAAAGAAACGTTATTGACCGAAAAATCGCAAAAATGCATTGTACGCGGTGAAATATCAAATCTCCGCCTTGATAAATTATTGGATAAATAATATAATCAGCAAAAAGTAATTACACCATTATTAAATTCAGGAGGAAAAAATGAGCTTACTGTCAAAATTGCTCGGCGGAGATAAAAAGGCCGAGAAGGCGGCAAAGGATTTTTTTACAGGGCTTCTCGGAAATCCGCAGCAGAATTCCGTCAGTCCGAATAATCAGAATTCTTCCGTTAACGTTGCTCCCGCCTCACGGCCTGTTTCGTATGCTTCAGCATCCGGATTTTCCTGGGGCGAGGATATGCCGAATGAAGAAAATCAGTTTAATTTCAACGGCACTTTCACACAGTATTTCGAGTCTATTTTCAATTCCGATTTTTCTTCTTACCGTTACGAAAAAGAAATGCTTCGGGACGGAAGCAGAATTGTTTACACATTCTACGGCGCTGTCGGAAAAGTCCTTGTCGTTGAGCTGATGCCCGAATCATGCTCGGCATATAAGCTGCGCAACGACTGCAAAAACTCAAATATCGCTTATCTGCGCTTTTATTACAACCACCACGGTTGGTGGAATACACGTTCATATGTCGTCAGCCGAATGCGCAGCGTTCTGAAAGGCTGATATAATAATTGCTTAAAAGCAGAAAGAAAACGCTTTGCGCCTGCGGCGGACCCGGCACGGACGGATAAATTGCTTCGCAGGCAGCATGTCCGTGTACGGTCTTGTACATCCCGTAATTTACGGGATTTAACGTCTTTTCTTTCTGCTCTTTTTGGTAATTTCAAATGTCACTTCTCAATCTTCTGTCGGATGAATCCGTCTGGGAACAGTTTTATTTATACAAACAGTCGCTTGCGTGTCCGAAGCAGTTTGCTAAAGAGCTTCGGACGTTTATCGATGCAAAGCGTTATTTATCCGTTGCGGAGAATATTATAAACGGAAAACCGTTTCCATTACCCGTAAAATCGGTTATCAGCAAGCTCGGTTCAGAAAAGAAACGTGTTGTTTA
>CAMZEM010000144.1 GCA_947305805.1 uncultured Clostridia bacterium
CAAAAGTTTTCCTAAACGCAGTATCTGCACGACGTGCAGGGGATAAGATTAAGATTGTTAAAAATACCGCAGACTCTCGCAACAGCTTCGGCTTCGTGTTGCGACAGCGGCTTAAAATTTTTCATTGCCGAGATGTTGTCCGTCATCTGGTCCATATTGCTCATACCTGAAAGAACCATTGTTATATTCGGAAAACTTGCGGCAAACCGCAGCGCATAAGACGCATTGCTGCCGCCGTTCAGACTGCGGAATATCTTATCCGCTTCTTCGGGAAGATTAACGAGACTTCCGCCTTTTACGGGTTCCATTACAATAACGGGTTTGCCGTGTTTTTCGCAGACTTCGTAAACCTTGCGGCTTTCTACGGAAGCGTCTTCAAAATCAACGTAGTTTAGCTGAATCTGAACCGCTTCGATTTCGGGATGATCGGATAAAATCATATCGAGCACATCCGCTTTATCGTGAAAAGAAATGCCGAAATGCTTTATAAGACCTTCGTTTTTAAAACCGTACGCCGTTTCGTACGCCCTGCATTTTTTGAATTTTTCATAATTGCTGTGGTCCTGCGCGTGCATTAGATAAAAATCAAAATAGTCAACGCCGCAAAGCGAAAGCTGTTTTTCAAAAAACGGGCGTATGTCCTCCTGTTTTGCAAAATACGGCGCCGTCAGCTTGTTTGTAAGCAAAAATCTGCTTCTGTCGTATCTCTTTGCAACGCAGTCGCGTATGGATGTTTCGGAAAGTCCGCCTATATAGCCGTGAGCGGTATCGAAATAATTGAAACCGGCGTTAATAAAAGCGTCTGCCATTTTGCAGAATTCTTCATAGTCAACGTTGCTGTCTTTTCTCGGCAGTCTCATACAGCCGAAGCCGAAATTGCCGTGTATTTCGGGGAAAAATCTGTTTTCAATCATAATAATTCTCCTTTATCGTATGTTTATTTTATACAAAATCTACCGTCGCACCGTCGCAGGAAACTTTTTCTTCCTTAAACGGTCCCGTCCAGACGTTTTTGTCAATCTTTACGTTTTTGCAGTATTCCAGACGGATCGGGTCTTTTCGCGGATGCCACCCTTCGTCGCGAGGACTTCTGTATATTCTGTTTTCCGTAAAACTCAGCCCGTCGCAGGAAAAACCGTAAAGCACGGGCACCCCGGGCGTGTCGAAAATATTGCCGTGAATGCGTATGTTGCTGTGAAACGGCTTATCGGCTGATGGCATTGGCACAACGGGGCAGATGCTTATAATGCCCTCGCAGAACTGAAACATTGACGAAAGACACGAATCGGTAAACACGTTGCCCGAAATTTCAACGTCGTGACAGGCGCCTGATTCAAACCAGCCGTTTGCGTCTCCCGCAACGAGTATTGCGGACCCCGAAGACTCAAAATAATTGTTCTGAATTTTTACCGGTTTAGGCGTGGAAATCAGCACTCCGCGCGCGCGGCAGCTTCCGAAGCGGTTGTTTCGGCAGATAAACGCCGCCGTATGGCTGAGATTGTCTATCGCAACGGATGCGGGATCGGCAAAACGGACGTTTTCGGCGGGGGCGGATTTGAAAGTGAGAACGAAAGTCTGCTCGTCTTCCGCAAAGAAAGATTCCGCAATGCCCGTTCCGATTTTCTGCAGCGAATTTCTGTCGATAAACGCAATTTCGTCGCCCTTTTCTGCCCAGAAGTTAAATCCGAACGACTGATTGTGTCCGTAGCGGCAGCGAACCGTTTTACCGTCCGTCCATTCAATAACGGGAACGCAGCAGCCGTGAACGTTTATCGGGTCGTCCATAAGTCCTAAAAAACTGCAGTTTTCAACGGTAACGGTGCCCGAGCAGCATGTGATATGCATTCCGTCGTCACGTCCGTTTACAACCGTTCTGCCCGCGTTACGGTTAGGCAGAAAGTTTACGTTGCGGAATGTTAGCGTATCGCAGAACTGACAGAGGCAGCCCAGACCGCCGCAGCTTTGCATTTCAATATTTTCAAAAGTAACGTTGCGGCATTTTTCGGCAAAAATTCCCGCGTGTTCACGTCTGTTGTGACGTAGAACCACGATGTTGCCTCTTGCGGTATCAACGTTGAAGGCGTCAAAGCGGTATACGTATCCGCCGAGCTCCTTTTGCAGAGCGCCGATTCCGAACCTGTCTCCCGTTGTTCTTCGAATAGTCCGCGTGCATGCGTCATACTGAATTACGCCGTCTGCCGGCCGGGCTTCCTCGCCGTTTCCTATGTCGAAAAGAATCTCCCCGTCAAGTATGCGGTGAGGGAAAGCGTGAGGGTCGATATACAGATCCACCGACGTATCCGAAAATCCCGTTACGATACCTTCGGCTGCCATCGGCTTTTCCCAGTCAACCAAAAAACCTGAAACAACCGTGTTTTCACAACAAAGCAGTGTCAGCGGCTGCATTCTTCCCGCGCACAGAAGTCTTGTTTTGCAGCCCGTAAGGCGGATATTTTTCATGTTTTCCATTAGAATTCCGAGGTTGCGCGCCGGAATCGCGTTTGTGTTTGATAACGCAAGCGGACGGCGTATAACGGACGAAATAATATAGTTTCCCGGTTCGAATATAAACTCGCAGTCTTCGGGATTTTCCGAAAGTAAAGCATTTATTTTTTCGGCGCAGTCGTCTCCGGGAAAAATCCCGTATTCTGAAAGACGGATTTGTTTCATACGGATTTTCACCTCTGCATGGTTTTAATTATTATACCATTTCTGCCCGTAATTGTCAATCGGCGAAAAAAAGGTTTTATATGTTGACATTTACGGTAAAATAATGTATAATATAATTGATTTAATCTGGCTTTATTAAAAATAACATATTGCGGAAAGACAGGAGATAAAATGGGTAAAAGCTTTGAGGAATGGAATATCGGCGATCCGATGATAAACGAGAGGGATTACTGGCAGGATCCGAATTACGTTGCCGAAGATCCCGAAAAAGAGCAGCTTGTTAAAAAGCTTGCGGAAATGATTACGGACCGCGTTAAGAAAAAGCTCTTTCACAAAATAAACAACCGCGACCCCGAATACTGGATACTCGATATGATACTTGACAAAGAGCAGGTCAAGTTCCTTCTCAATTTCAAAAAAACGAGAGTGCCTTATTCCGTTGACGAGCTTGCAAAAATGAACGGTATGTCTCCCGAAGACACGCAGAAGATGGTAGAGCGCCTTCGCTGGATAGGCATTATTGAGCAGAACCGCGCAAAAACACCCGATAAACACCTTCAGTACGAACTTCCCATTTTCGTACCGGGCAGCGCGGAATTTATGATGATGCAGGAAAAACTGACGGACGAATTTCCGCAGCTTGCAACGTTCTTCAATCTTATGACCCAGATTCCCCTTGCCGGCCTTACGCAGCTCGTTCCTCCGGGCGGCGCGGGAATAGGAATGCACGTTATTCCCGTAGAAAAGGCAATCTCAGCCGAAAGCCGCAGCGTACCCGTTGAGCATCTTTCGCGCTGGATAGATATGTACGATAAATTCGGCATTTCCGAATGTTCGTGCAGAAAACAGCAGGCGATGCGCGGCGAGGGTTCGGGCGAAATACGCGGCGACTACTGCATAGGCGTGGGCGATATGGCGGAATATATGGACGACCGCGGAATAGGACACTACGTTACTAAAGAGGAAGTTTACGAGATTCTCGAGCGCGCCGAACGCCACGGATACGTCCATCAGATAACGAATATCGACGGCGAAGACAAAATAGTTGCAATTTGCAACTGCGCTCCCGGCGTGTGCAACGCTCTGCGTACGTCTCAGCTTTTCAATACGCCCAATATGTCCGCATCGGCATACCGAGCTCACGTTGAAAAGGAAAAATGCGTTGCCTGCGGCAAATGCGTTGAGGTCTGCCCCGT
>CAMZEM010000145.1 GCA_947305805.1 uncultured Clostridia bacterium
GGGTTTACCGCCATGGGAGACCACCTTATTGCAAGATACAAGGAAGTTGAATCGAAATACAACTGCAAAATCGATATTTTTGAAGGCGGCGTCGGGTTCGAAACATATATTCTTACAAACGTTGCGGCTTCAACGGACCGTATTCCCGACATGGTAGACTGCCATGCGCACGAGATATACGGAATCTATAAAATGAATATGCTTTTTGCATATGACGATATAAGCACGATAGATATAAACGATGAAAAATGGGGCAACAAGAATTTTATAAGATACGGTAATTTTGAAGGCAAACAATACGGCACTTTCCCCTATGACTGGGAATTTATACCGGCAATACTCTGCGTATGCATGTTTGACTCAACAGTACTGCGACAGGCGGGTATAACAAAAACTCCGCATGAAATGCTTGAAGACGGAACGTGGACGTGGCAAAACTTTGAGCCGCTGCTCGAGCTTGCCACATACGAAGACGGAGACAAAAAAGTAACGGGGCTTGGATACGAAGACGTAACAAGAATATCGCAGACGGCGCTTTTTTCAAACGGATGCGAGATAGTTGAAGAAATCAACGGCAAAAACAGATTCGGTCTTACAAGCTCAAAAGCGTATGAAACTTTCGACTGGTTAAAGGGATTGAAAGACAAAAAGCTCATATATCAGACGGGATACGGAGATTTCAACGAGCATAAGATGCTGTTTTATGTGGGCGAATCGTTCAACTTTACCCATATGACACAGTGGCATATTGATGCAGACACACCCGTATACAAACATGACGGATACGGATTTGCGCCGTTCCCATGCGGTCCGAACGGCGAATACGGCATAGGCGGCAGCTATATTACTCAGGGGAGACGGTTAAACTGGCTGCTTAAAATGGGACAGATGGAAAAAGACGATCTCGGAACGCTTATGAATATTCTTTTCGAACCTCTTGAGGGAACAAACAGAAAAGCGTGGATAGATTTTCTTGAAAAAAGCGTATTTTATTACAGAGAAGATGACAGCAAAGTTTTTTTGAGCATGGTGGAAAACACAAAATATGACTGGTCAAGCCCTCTCGAATCTGCATATACATCAATTACAACGGCATTTTCCAAAATAATGAGCGGTTCGGAATCTGCGGCATCTGCTCTCGGGGCGGTTGAAGAAATAGTAAACAATAAGCTTGACAAATAAGTATAAAACAATACCTCCGGTTAAACCGGAGGTATTTCTGTATCTGGAAATAATTATTTGATTATTCTTACAAGAAGAACACCGTCTATATTCTTCAGATTTTCTGAGACTGAGTCGGGAACGCTGCCTGCAAGGTCAAGAAGGGCATAACCGATTTCTCCGCGTGATTTTGAATGCATAAATTCGATATTGATGCTCATATCGCCCAGAACGGAGGATATACGGCTGAGCATATTGGGGATGTTTTTGTGAAGAACACAGATTCTGTCTCCCGCAGCTCTTTCGGATATGACATTCGGGAAATTAACGCTGTTTTTGACGTTTCCGTTTTCAAGATAATCTTTGAGCTCGTCAACCGCCATTATCGCGCAGTTGTCTTCGCTTTCCATTGTGGAAGCGGCGAGATGAGGAATTGCGATAACGTTTTTCATTGAAAGAATACGTTCGTTCGGGAAGTCTGTAACGTATTTTGCAACTTTGCCGCTGTTTAATGCTTCTTCGAGGTCGTCTTCGTTTACTATTTCGCCTCTGGAGAAGTTGAACAGGCGGACGCCGTCTTTCATCTGAGCGAAAACCTCTTTATTGATATAGCGGTGTGTGGAATCGTTGAGAGGTACGTGATATGTTATATAATCGCATTCTTCGTAAATCGTTTTAACGTTTTCAACGCGTTTTACGTTTCTTGTCATTCGAAGCGCGCTTTCAACGGAAAGGAAGTTATCGTAACCGTATACTTCCATGTTAAGACCGTGCGCTGCGTTAACAATAAGACTGCCTATCGCGCCGAGACCGATAACGCCGAGTTTTTTGCCTTCAAGCTCGGGACCTGCAAAATCGCTTTTGCCTTTTTCAACAAGTTTGGGGATTTCGTCTCCCTTGCCTTTAAGCGTCTGCGCCCAGTTGATGCTTTCGACTATACGGCGGGAAGCAAGGAGCATTCCCGCAATGGTAAGCTCTTTTACTGCATTCGCATTTGCGCCCGGAGTATTGAAAACCGCAATGCCTTTTGACGTGCAAAGGTCAATGGGGATATTGTTTACCCCCGCCCCTGCCCTGGCGATTGCAAGAAGTCCGTCATTAAAATTTCCGTCGAGAAGTGAAGCGGAACGGACGAGAATGCCGTCGGGGTTTTGCTCTGTGTCGGAAACCGTGTAGTTATCGCCGAATCTTTTTGTGCCTACTGCGGCGATTTTATTCATTGTTTTAATGCTGAACATTACGCGTTGCTCCTTTCAAATTCCTTCATAAATTCAACAAGCTTTTCACAGCCTTCAACGGGCATAGCGTTATATATACTTGCTCTCATTCCGCCTACGGAACGGTGGCCTTTAAGATTTACGAATCCGTTTGCGGTTGCCTCTTTAACGAATTTTGCGTCGAGCTCTTCGTTGCCCGTTACGAACGGAATATTCATAAGCGAGCGGCTTGCGCCGTGAACGGTGGGTTTAAACATAGAAGAATTATCGAGATAATTATAAATAATATCTGCCTTTTTGCGGTTGATTTCGCCCATTTTTTCAAGTCCGCCCAAGTCTCTGAGCCATTCGAGAACGAGTTTGTGGATATAGATTGCGTATGTCGGAGGAGTGTTGTACATAGAGCCGTTTTCAGCGTGAATCTTATATCTGAACATCTGCGGAGTAAACTCTTTCGGCTCCGTAATAAGATCTTCGCGAATAATAACGACGGTAAGGCCTGCGGGACCCATATTTTTCTGAGCGCCTGCGAAGACAATGCCGTATTTTGTAACGTCTATCGGTTCGCTGAGAATGCAGGAAGAAAGGTCTGCAACGAGGGGCACGTTACCGGTATCGGGAAGTTCGGGAAATCTTGTGCCGTATATTGTGTTGTTCTGACAGATATAGAAGTAGTCCGCCTCGGGATCGAAAGTTGACTTGTCAAGCTCGGGAATATAGGAAAACGTTTTGTCTTTCGAAGATCCGACAACGTTTACCTGTCCGTAACGCGAAGCTTCTTCCATAGCTTTTTTAGCCCACATACCCGTGAGTACGAGGTCTATTTTGTTGTTTTTCATAAGGTTAAGCGGTATCATGCTGAACTGGGAAGACGCGCCGCCCTGAAGGAAGAGAACCTTATAGTTTGACGGAATACCCATAATTTCGCGAAGAAGCGTTTCTGCGCCGCCGATTATTGCCTCGTATGTCTTTGAACGGTGACTCATTTCCATAACGGACATGCCGCTGCCGTTGCAGTCAAGCATTTCGTCCCTTGCCTGTTCAAGCACTTTTTCGGGAAGAACAGAAGGTCCTGCGGAAAAATTGTATACTCTCATTTTATACCCTCCGAATATCGCAAAGCGTCATAAATTAATATATAGACGGTATTATACTCTTTTTTCTTTACGGTGTCAACAAGATAAAATGAATTTTTTTTAAACTATCGGGTTTTTATGCGGTTTTTTTAAATTCGGTATATTTTTTGAATATTATTCCGAAACGGACAGGACGGCAGGAAAAACAGGCGTCGATTTTATTGAAGACGGACGGAAGGAAAGTGTTGACTTTTTAAAATTATTATATTATAATTTTTATAGATTTCGAAAGCAGGTGATTACGTGAAAG
>CAMZEM010000146.1 GCA_947305805.1 uncultured Clostridia bacterium
TGGAACAGTCCTTTTTGCAGAAGGTATTCTTCTGTCTGTTCCACTGCTTATCAGTTTGGTTTCAAGGGACGATTGCATGCTTGCCCTTGCTATTTCAGCCCTTGTTACAATACTGATAGGACTTATTCTTTCACTTACAATCAAAAAAACAAGCGACCTGACGGCAAAAGACGGTTTTATAATCTGCGGTCTTTCCTGGATTGTACTGAGTCTTTTCGGTGCTTTGCCTTTTTTTATCAGCGGACATCTTAATTCATACGTTGATGCTGTTTTTGAAACGGTTTCCGGGCTTACTACAACCGGGTCATCAGTAATTTCGGATGTTGAAAGTCTCCCGAAAAGTCTTCTCTTCTGGCGTTCATTTACACACTGGATCGGCGGCATGGGTGTTTTGGTTTTTATTCTTGCCGTATTACCGCTTTCACAGTCAAGAACAATGCATCTTATGAAAGCTGAGGTTCCAGGTCCTAAAGTTGGAAAACTTGTTTCGAAGCTCAGATTTACAGCACAGATACTGTATGCTATTTATATAGTTTTAACAATAATTGAAGTAATTATGCTTCTGTTTGGCGGAATGCCGTTGTTTGACTCAGTTGTTAATTCCTTTGCTACCGCAGGTACAGGTGGATTTGCCATTAAAAATGCTTCAATTGCCGCATACAACAGTGCCTATATTGAAGGCGTAATTACTGTTTTCATGATTCTTTTCGGAATTAATTTCAATTTGTATTATCTTATTCTGCTTGGCGACATAAAAAGCGTTTTAAAAAATCGCGAACTTCACGTATATCTCGGCATTCTTATTCTTGCAACTGCTATTATTTCGGTAGACATATATTCCATATACGGATCGGTTTTTGAATCTATAAGGTATTCATCATTTCAGGTTGCATCAATAATGACAACAACCGGTTTTGCAACCAGCGACTTTAATCAATGGTCTAATTTATCTAAAACGATTCTCGTAACTCTTATGTTTATTGGATCAAGCGCAGGATCTACCGGCGGCGGAATTAAAGTATCGAGAATAATGATTTTGATTAGAAATTCTATAAGAGAAATAAAAAGGATGATTATGCCGCGCGCAGTAATGTCCGTTAAAATTGACGGGAAATCCGTAGATAACGACACCATTGCGGGGGCCCATTCTTATCTTTGTGTTTATCTTCTTATTTTCTTTGCATCAGTTATTATCCTTTCTCTTGATCAATTCGATTTAACTACAAATTTCACGTCGGTTGCCGCATGTATTAACAATATCGGTCCCGGGCTGTCGGTTGTGGGTCCCACAGGTAATTTTTCAGCATTCAGCGATGTATCAAAAATCGTTTTAATTTTTGATATGCTTGCGGGAAGACTTGAAATTTTCCCGATTCTGATGCTTTTCAATATATCTGCATGGAAAAAATAGAATAAATGCTATAATAATCAGACCCCTTGCTTTAATTGCAAGAGGTCTGATTTTTTATTTTTTAACAGACAAAGTTACTCCGTCACTTATCGGAAATAATACCGTTTTAAAATCCGTATCTGATTCAAGCATATGCAGGTATTCATCGAGACGCGTTACAATGGTTTTATTACGGTGTCTGTCGGGGCTGCCTTTGGCGACATATCCGTTAAATAACACGTTGTCGCTGATAAATACGCCGCCGGATGAAAGAAGTCGCTTAATATCGGTGAAATAGACAGGATACTGTCCCTTTGCTGCATCTAAAAAGATTAAATCAAACACGCCTTCAAGTTTGGGCAGAATATCCGCAGCATCACCTTCAAGCAGTGTTATTCTATGAGATTTATCGTATGCTTCAAAGTTTATTTTGGCATCATTAATCATCACGGGATTTCTTTCAATAGTGATAATTACTGCGTCAGGAACTGTTTGGCTCATCAGCATCGACGAGAATCCGATACACGTACCTATTTCCAGAATTCTATTCGGTTTTTTTAATGTACAGATTATTTCAAGCAAATCCCCTACTTCGGGTTCTGCGATCGGAAAACCGTTTTCACGCCATATTTTTTCTTTTTCCGCGAGCCAGCCTGTTCTTTCTCGTCTGACAGACTGAAGATAATCCGACACATGTTCAAACAAAATACCTGTTTTGCTCATTTTCTTAAATATGTTGCAACATTTTTTTGATGTTCTTCTAGAGTTTCGGCAAATACATGAGCCCCTGTACCGTCGTTTCTTGAACAGAAATAATAATAGGTTGTCTCTTCGGGCTCTATAGCTGCAATTATTGAGCTTACCGTCGGATTAGAAACAGGTGTAGGAGGAAGTCCGTAGTACATATACGTATTGTAAGGACTGTCAATAGAAAGGCTTTCGGCTGTAGATGATCCGCGACGGTCTTCAACTGCAAGAAGATAGTTAACGGTTGCGTCACTTTGAAGTTTCATTCTGATTTTAAGTCTGTTATAAAACACAGAGGCAATGGTTGCTTTCTCGGAGTCTACCTGGCTTTCTTCTTCGATTATTGAAGCCATAATCATTACTTCATAAAAATCTCTTCCGCTTTTTTCAAGACGGTCGAACACTTCTGCAGTCGTTATTTTTCTGTTAAAATTATCCAGGAAACGTTTAACAACGCTTTCCTCGGATTCATCAAGATAAAACTCGTAAGTATCAGGATATAAAAATCCTTCCAGTCTGTTTTCTGTTCCTGCCGGGGGAAGATAATCATACCCAAAATCCCAGCCTTTTATAACCTGTTCAAATCTATCTTTGTTGCCTATTCCGTTTTCAGTGAGCAGATCTATTATTTCACTGACGCTTTTTCCTTCGATAAACGTAATACGAACAGTTTGCCTGTAATTTTGAGTTGTCTTAAACACTTCGAAAATCTCATCGTATGACATATCTTTTGATACTGTAAAAGTACCGATCTGAAGCCTTGTGTCAAGTGAAGCAAAACGAGCCATCAAACGGAATACTTCCTTATATTTAATTACACCTGCATCCTTTAATGACTGTGCCAATTTAGAGGCAGTATCTCCTCTTTCTATCGTGATGTTGATTTCTTCGGAAGAAGAATCGTCACTTCCCCGAATATCGTTCATAATATCAATAAGATATAATGCTCCTACGATTAAAGAGGCAATCAGTACCAGGCAAAAAACAAGTTTAATGATTTTTTTAATCATTCTTTTTCTTTTCTTTTTTCCCATATAAGTCCTCCTTCATTAATCAGCGGACGATCTACTTTTAACTCTTCTTTATATTTTTTGGCTATTGCGCCAACGGTATTGTAAAGAGCAATAAGAAACAGTAAAACAAGTATCCAGACAACTATATTGTCAAAGCCAACGGTTGTTAATCTGTTGCTGTATACAAAAAGAATATAGGAAAGTATATTATTGGCAAAATGTGCAGTCATAGAAGCGAAAACAGAGCCTGTGAAATATATCATAAGAGAAAAGACAACACCTGCGAATAAATTGCTGAAGAAAAAATAAATTGATCCGTGAACAAGCGAGAAAAACAACGATGATATCAATAAAGCCATAATTGCACTACCGGAAGAAAGTGCAGACAATACGGCGCCACGGAAAAATAACTCCTCAAAAATAGCCGGAATTACGGCAACAGTTAAAACTGAAATCCAGATATTTTGAGAATCAAACACTGAAAATGCGTTTGACGGCACACTTACTCCGAACGCCTCAAGAACAGTTATCATTAAAAGGTTAAGAAGAAAACCTCCCGATATG
>CAMZEM010000147.1 GCA_947305805.1 uncultured Clostridia bacterium
TATACAAAACGGCGGAACTGAGCGTTGCCGAAAGTCTGAACAAGCGACTTGAACGCATGGGTTTTAACGGGCTTCGAGTCAATATACGCTCTCTCTTTTATGTATAAAGAGGGGATAAGCATTGCAATGCAGGCAACTATCGCCATAATTCCTATTGCGAAATAAAAGCTCTGCTGCTGTATGGACTTGATCTGATCAAACTGTTCATAAGCAATGTCTTTTAATATGATCGTCTTGTCCGCAAGCTTTTCATTCAGCGTTTCAAGCGTAAGCGAGTTGCCGGCGGCAACCTGAGAAAGAATGTCGCTTATCTTACTGCCCTGGAACATTCCCGCAAGAGAGGGAATAAGCGTTGAAAGCGAGAAACCTGCAATATATGTAAATGAAATGTATGTGGAAACGTTTATCCTGTGTGCCTGCGTGTCGCCAAGCTCCGCTATAAGCGCGTTGTACGGAGTGCAGTAAATCGTCATAAACAGATAGAAAAGCATCAGAAGGACGAAAATGAGAATGTCGTTTACCACAACGTTTGAAAACTGCGGTACTATAAATACGGCAACCGTAACAGCGGCAAACGGAATCGCAACCCATTTCATAAACGGTATTCTGCGTCCGCCTTTGAAGTTCGCCTTGTCGGACCAGCTTGCAATCAGCGGGTCGGTAATTGCGTCAAAGAGTCTTCCGACCGCGGTAATAATTCCGAAAAGCGTGAGTCCCGCAAGAAGAGCGTGCTGCGAGATAAAATCGGCGAAAAGACCGTTTGTATCACCGAACTTTTCGGGAGCGCCGGTGTAAAGATGAACAAGCCATGTCGAGATAATGCCCGAAAGAAGGCTCCATCCGAACTGTCCAACGGCAAAAATCCACAGAACCTTATTTGTAATCGGCTTTTTTTGCATAATACTTAAACCTCTTTATATTTATTTAGTTTATTTTGTTTATTTTACTATATTTTTACGGGTTTGTCAACACAGCATCATCTGTATCCGATTTAAACATCAAAAAATATTACTATCTTTTCTGTTTTTTTTATTGCTTTTTTATGAGAATTGTATTATAATATGCCCGTAAATCATTTTTGTTAACGGAGGCAGCTATGAAAACATATCGGATTTATCTTGACAATCCCGCAGACGGATGGGAAAACGCTACACCCGTAGGATGCGGAAAAATGGGCGCAATGATATACGGGATTCCCGGATGCGACCGCGTTCAGCTTTCGGAAGAAAGAATCTGGGCGGGAAGTGAACGTGACGTAACTATCCCCGATTTCCGCGAAAAAGTGGATACACTCCGCAAATTCCTTATTGACGGAAAAGGATCCGAAGCGGAAGAATGGGCAATCGCCAATATGAAAAATGATTTTAACCGCGTGTTTTCATACGAAACCGCAGGCGATTTAATCGTTGATACGGGAGATACCGACGAGGACGGAGAAGTATGCGCATACAGCCGTACGCTTGACCTCATAGACGGCGTTTGCAATGTATCATACAAACGCAGGGATCACTCTTTTAACTGCGATTATTTCGCTTCATATCCCGATAATATTATCGGCATTAAATACTCGGGACTTCTTACCGGAAAAACGGTTAAAATTCACTGGGAACGCGAAAACGTCAAAAAAGTATCCCTTCAGGGGAACGTTCTCAGAATAGACGCTTCCACTGCGGACGATCTCCATGATTTCACCGTTCTCGTCAAAATCGTCACTTCCGGCAGTCTCTCATTCTCCGAAAACACGGTTTTTGTGTCTGATGCCGAAAACGTCGCGTTTATCATTACCGCAGCGGTAGGGGAGACTCCGTCTCTTCCTTCTTCCGAAAACTGGCCAGAGCTTCTTTGCAGAGCGGTAGACGATCATAAAGAGCTTATGGAGCGTTCGGAAATCCGTCTTGATCTTAACGATGACGACGGTCTCGACAGCCTTACCGTCCGTGAACGACTTGAACGCATCCGCGCCGGCAAAACAGACGGCGGACTTCTGAATCTTTACTATCAGTTCGGCAGATATCTAATGGTCGGTTCAAGCAGATGCGGCACGCTTCCCGCAAATCTTCAGGGCGTATGGAACGGCTATATGAATGCCCCGTGGAACAGTGACTATCACACAAACATAAACCTTCAGATGAATTACTGGCCCGTAGAGGTCACAAATCTTTCCGAATGCGCTCTTCCGCTTTTTGACTATATGAATTCAAATCTTCTCGAAGCGGGCAAAAAGACTGCAAAAGTCAACTATCGCTGCAACGGTACCGTAACGCATCACCTTTCCGATATTTACGGTTTTACTGCGCCGGCAGACGGACTTTGGGGGCTCTGGCCCCTGGGCGGCGCATGGCTCTGCTTTAATATGTGGGAGCATTATCTGTATACCGAAGACCTTGAATATCTTGAAAAAACCGCGTATGAATTTATAAAACAGTCCACGCTCTTTTTCCTCGATTATATGTGCGAGGTTGTCGTAGACGGAAAACCCGTCCTTCTGAGCGGACCGTCAACGTCTCCCGAAAACGTTTACTTCGATAAAGACGGAAAGAGAGCAACTCTTTGCATGTCTCCTACGATGGACGTTGAAATTATCGGCGGACTTCTGAAAATATACGTTGAAACAGAAGAGCTCCTCAAAATCGATCCCGAAATGAAAAAACGCGCAGAAACGGCGCTTTCAAAAATGCCTTCGCTTAAAATCGGAAAGCGCGGAAACCTTCAGGAATGGCTTGAAGACTACGGAGAACCCGAACCGGGACACCGCCACGTTTCCCATATGTTTGCGCTTTATCCGGGAGACGCAATTTCCGAAAAAACGCCCGAACTTATGGCTGCCGCAAATAAAACTCTGGAGCTTCGCCTTGCAAGCGGCGGCGGACATACCGGCTGGTCCTGCGCATGGCTCGTATGCCTTTATGCACGTCTCGGAAACGGCGCGGAAGTATCTAAAATGCTTAAAAAACTTCTCTCAAATTCAACGCTTGACAATCTTTTCGATACGCATCCTCCGTTCCAGATAGACGGCAACTTCGGTGCAACCGCAGGTCTTGCGGAAATGCTTCTTCAAAGCCACGGCGGACTGATTTCCGTTCTTCCCGCTCTTCCGCCCGAATACACAAGCGGCAGCTTTAAAGGACTTAAAGCCCGCGGAGGCGTTACCGTTGACGCAGAATGGAAGGATTGCAGGGTTACGTCCCTTACCCTTGCCGCCGCAAACGATACAATCTTCAAGCTCAGGGTAAACGGAACGGAAAAAGAGGTTTCTCTCAAAGCGGGCGAAACGCTGAGGTTCTGATTACGTTCATTTTCAAAATAAGAGGTGTATGGCGTTGAAATCGCTTTTCTTTCAGGCAATTTCAAAGTTTCTTCTCGGTTTACTGATCGTTTCGGCAATTCTTTTTGTTTCCGCCGGAACACTCGCTTACATAAACGGCTGGATTTTTATTGCAATTCTGTTTATCCCCATGTTTATAGCGGGAATTGTTTTACTGATAGTAAATCCCGAACTGCTGAAAAAGCGCCTGAGCGCAAAAGAAGAACAGGCGGAGCAGAAAGCCGTTGTCGCGCTTAGCGGACTTATGTTTGTTGCCGCCTTCGTCGTTGCGGGACTCAACTTCCGTTTCGGCTGGTTTATTCTCCCAAACCTCGCTGTTTTTATCGGTGTTGCGGTTTTCATCCTCGCATATGTGATGTATGCG
>CAMZEM010000148.1 GCA_947305805.1 uncultured Clostridia bacterium
TGCATCGGCAAGAGCAGCGGGGAACGGAAATTCGTCTGTCTGTTTACCGTCAAGAATATAATGTGTGCATACGGGTATTTTATCCATATACGAAAGAACGTCGAGCTTTGTAAGCGCAATGCAGGTTGCCGCCTGAACCTGAACGCCGTAGCGCGTTGCAACTATGTCAAGAGGGCCTACACGGCGGGGTCTGCCGGTTTTTGCTCCGTATTCGCCCCCAGCGTCGCGCACTTTTTCAGCATCGGGTCCGAACCATTCGCATGTAAACGGGCCTTCGCCGACACAGGTTGAGTATGCCTTTACAACGCCGATTATTTCGTCGATTTTAACGGACGGACAGCCCGAGCCGATCGGCGCGTAGGACGCCGTGGTATTTGAAGACGTTGTATACGGGACTATGCCGAAATCAAGGTCGCGAAGCGAGCCTAACTGAGCTTCAAACATAATGCTTTTGCCGTTTGCCTGCGCATCACGGAGAAGTTTGCCCGTATCGGCTACAAACGGTTTGATTTTATTGGCATATTTCTCTATCCATTCGTCGATTTCTTCCATTGTATGGGGTTTTGCGCCGTAAACGCGCTCGATAATAAGGTTTTTCCATTCAAGAAGTTCGGAAAGATGGCGTCTCATTTCTTCGGGATAGAAAAGTTCGCCCGCAAGAACTGTTTTTTTCTGATATTTATCGGAATAAAAAGGCGCTATGCCCTGCTTTGTGGAGCCGTATTTTTTATCGGCGAGACGCTCTTCTTCAAGCGCGTCGAGTTCTCTGTGCCACGGCATCAGAAGAGATGCGCGGTCGCTTATTTTAAGATTGTCCGCGGTTATTGAAACGCCCTGCGAAGTAACGGTTTCGATTTCGGAAAGAAGGTTTTCCGGATCGAGCGCAACTCCGTTTCCGAGAACATTAACGACGTTTTTGTGAAAAATGCCCGACGGAAGAAGATGAAGAGCGAATTTTCCGTATTCGTTTATTACGGTATGTCCGGCATTGCCGCCGCCCTGAAAACGTATAACAAAATCATAGTTTTCGGTTATAAGGTCAACCATTCTGCCTTTGCCCTCGTCGCCCCAGTTGATACCGACTATCGCACAGTTTTTCATTATGACATGACACCTCATATGTTTAAGATTTCGGAAGTCAAACAAAAAACGCGCCTCTGAACCTACGAGTTCAAAGACGCCATTGCCTTCAACGGATGTAATTATACATCTCCTGCATAAATTTGTCAAGTTGATTTTTGCAACTTTTTTTTGAAATCCCGTATATTCTGTTTTTATTGTTAATATTTTATTATTGACATATTCGGTATAAAGGAGTATAATATCAGATATGATGAGATAATGTTTGTAATCTTAATTATTACCGACTGTTTCGGAGGTTGAGATGACGGAAAATAACGGTAAATGCTGCCCACGCTGCGAGCAGATATCGAGAATAACGCGCTACGAAGAGATTTTTGACAGAATAACGCTGATTTTATCTGCGCTGAAAGCATCGCTGAGCGATTATGAGTCCGTAAGAGAGGATATAGGCGCTCTTGCCGCCTATTACGGAAGCGATGAGTGGAAAAAAGATTTTTCTGACGATGAAAACGGATTGCTGCCGAAAGATCTCAAACGCGGTGTGCTGTCGGAAGACGGGATTTACTCACTGCTTGAAGAAATACGGGAAACAGACGAACTGTTTAAAAAGGACGAAGAAGACTGATTTTTCGGGAGCAAAAACAGACGCGAAAAACAATTTACGGAGACGGCGAACAGAAAAAACAGCCGTGGTCCGTTTTACAGATACAGAGAAAATATGAATACGTGAAAGGAAAGGCAAAAAATGGATAACCGTCCGTCCGGAAGGAAACGCAACGTAACCGGAAGTGTTTCCGGAATAAACAGAAAGGGTTCCGGCTTAGGCACAGGAAAAGTCGGTAACACAGATTATTCGGGGAGAAATACGTCGGGAGGAAACGGCCGTACGTCTACTCCGTTCAGCCCGAATAATACGGGATCAAACGGCTCTTCAACGCAGAGAGCGGGGCTGAATCTCGGTAAAGGTTCGATAGCCCTGATAATTGTTGTAATAATAGGATATTTTCTTATAAAGCAGTGCGGAGGAGTCGATCTGCTCGGCGGACTCGGAAGCCTGGAACAAATAAGCGGCAGTGTTCAGACGGCACAGTCAAACGCAGGAGGAATACTGGGCGGAATTGACATTGCATCGCTTCTTACGCAGGCAGTGGGAATGCCGGAGTCATCCCAGAGCACCGTAACGGATACCGTTTCATCCGCATGGAACAGCGGCACGCAAAACAACGCAAGCACGCCCGACACGAGCGTAGCATCTGGCGTCCGTGAAAAATATACGGAAATACTCGGAAACGGCAAAGACGTTGTAACGCTTATGATGTATATGTGCGGCACGGACCTTGAATCGAAGTATGCAATGGCATCGAAGGATATTCAGGAAATGTGCAACAGCACGCTTTCGGACAACGTGAACGTTATTGTTTACACCGGTGGCACGAAAACATGGCAGAATAAGATTATAAGCATAAGCAACTCGAAAAACCAGATATACCGCGTTGTGCAGGGCGGATTGCAGAAAATTGAAGACGATATGGGCACGGGCTCGATGGCAAGCCCCGATACGCTTGCGTCGTTTATAAAATACTGCGCAAAGAACTTCCCCGCAAACAGATATCAGCTTATTATGTGGGACCACGGCGGCGGAACGGTAAGCGGCGTATGCTTTGACGAAAAGAGCACTTCAAAGAAAGCTATGTCGCTTACGGGAATACAGTCTGCGCTTAAATCCGCGGGCGTAAAATTTGATTTCGTCGGTTTTGACGCATGCCTTATGGGTACGCTTGAAACGGGCACCATGCTCAGCGAATTTGCCGATTATATGATAGCTTCGGAAGAAACCGAGCCCGGCATAGGCTGGTACTATACGAACTGGCTCACGCAGATTTCGAAAAACACTTCGGTATCAACTCTTGAATTAGGCAAAACGATAATCGACGATTTTACAACTCAGTGCGAACGCAGCTGCCGCGGTCAGAAAACAACGCTTTCGCTTGTAGACCTTGCGGAGCTTGCCGAAGCCGTACCGCAGTCGCTCTCAACTTTTTCCGATAAGCTTTCTTCGGAGATAAAAAGCGGAAATTATTCGGGAATTTCAAAGGCGAGAGCAACGTCGAGAGAATTTTCAAAAAACAAGATAGACCAGGTAGACCTCGTTCATTTTGCGCTTAATACAAATACCGCAGAGGGCAAGGCGCTTGCGGATAAACTTCTCGGCGCCATAAAATACAACAGAACCTCTTCGGATATGACAAACGCCTACGGTCTTTCGGTATACTTCCCCTATCAGAGAACGTCCTACGTTGACAGCGCCGTAAGCACAAACTCGCAGATAGGCATGTCTGACAGTTATTCCAAATGTATTAAACAGTTCGCATCGCTCGAAGTAAGCGGACAGGCGGCAACGGGAGGAACTTCAAATCCCCTGTCAAGCCTTTCGGGATCGTTTACCGGTTCTTCATCCTCGCTTTCAACCATAGGCAGTCTTCTCGGCAGCTTCCTTGGCGGCGATTTCGGCTCGGTTGACGGTCTTTCGGCGCTTAATACCGGCTTTTTATCGGACAGAGCGATGGACGACGACGAAACAGCGGAATATATTGCAAATA
>CAMZEM010000149.1 GCA_947305805.1 uncultured Clostridia bacterium
CCTTCCGTTGCATGCGATTCGTCGGACTGATAAAACTTATCGAAAAGCTTGTGAATGGCTTCTTCGGGTATGTCTTTACCGTAATTCGAAACCGCGACTTTTACAGAGTCTTCCGTTGTTTCAATCTCAATTTCAACCGTTCCGCCGTCCGAAGAGAATTTAACGGCATTGTCTATTATGTTTATCCATACCTGCTTCATCAGTTCTTCGTTTGCCGTAACGTAATACTCGTTTTCGGGCAGCGAAAGATTTATGTTTTTTTTGCTCCATTTGCTTTCAAGCACGAGCACGCATGTCCGTATCTGCTCCGACAGATTGAATTCCGCCACGTCCGTCAGTATCGTCTGATTTTCAACTTTTGAGAGATTCAGTACGTTCGTTGCCATCTGCGACAGTCTCAAAGACTCTTCTTCTATGATATTCAGACATTCCTCTTTGTATTCTTCGGAAATGTTGCCGCGTTTAAGCAGCTTTGCAAAACCCATTATAGAAACAATCGGCGTTTTGAATTCGTGCGAAAAATTGTTTATGAAGTCCGAACGCATTATTTCCGTCTGTTCAAGCTCTGCCGCCATTCGGTTAAAACTGTCCGTAAGATCAACTATTGAGGGATGTTTGGCAAGCGCGCCCTTGAAGGACAGTCTTACCGAATAGTCTCCCGATGCAAGACTGTTCATCGCATTAAGTATTTTATTTACGGTTTTAAGCGGAAAACGAAGCGTTAAAAACGTAAAAACAGCGCCGATTCCTATGCTTATAAGCACCATATCCCTGAAAAGCGTCCATGCGTCGAGTGCCGTATCGCCAACGCGCAAAGTATCTCGGTTGATAAGAAAAAACACTATCACGCCTACCAATATCGCAGTTATAACCAGAATCGTAAGCACGAGCGCCGAAAATGCCAGCAGCAGCGAAAATCTGTGTTTATATTTATCGTATTTTGCCTTCATACCTTTTTCACCGCCTTATATCCCAGCCCGCGTACGGACTCCAGCTCAAATTCGTCCCAGCCCTCAAACCGTTTTCTGAGTCTTCCTATATGCACCGTTACCGTTTCCCATCCCGTATCGCTTTCCGCGCCCCATATCTCGTCCATCAGTTGAATACGTGTAAAAATCTTGCCGGGGTAGGAGAGGAGCTTGTAAAGCTGAAATTCCTTTTGCGGCAGCTGCTGCGTTTCGTCTCCCCGCGTAACGCACATACTGTCATAGTCGATAGTAACGTCGCCTATTACGATTTTCCTTTCGTTTGCAATCTGCGCCCTCCGCAAAAGCGCTTTTATCCGCAAAATCATTTCCGTTTCGTCTATCGGTTTCGTAATATAGTCGTCGGAACCCGCCAGAAACCCTTTGTGTCTGTCCGACGGCAGCTGTTTGGCGGATACCATAAGTATGGGCAGATTGTTGTTAGACTCGCGTATTTCTCTTGTAAACGCATACCCGTCCATTTTCGGCATCATAACGTCGAGAACAACGAGATCTATATACTCCCTGTCCATTATTTCAAGCGCTTCTTCTCCGTTTTCCGCGGAGGATACCGTATAGTTTTCCGCTTCAAGCACGGCGCTTAAATATTTTCTCGTATTTTTGTCGTCATCCACAACAAGAATGTGAAACATTAATACCCCTCCGATTACGTCCGTTTTCCGCAAAACGGGAATTATCAGCTTCATTATACAACGGAATCCCGCTTCGGCGGGATTCCGTAATATATTATCAGGCAAGAAATCCGTTTATTATTTCTTCTTCCGCTTCGTGTTCCGTCAATCCCAGCGTCATAAGCTTTATCAGCTGTTCTCCCGCAATTTTGCCTATTGCCGCTTCGTGAACGAGAGCCGCGTCAACGTGTCTTGCTTCCAGAGAGGGGACCGCAAGAATCGTTCCGTTATCCATTATTATCGAATCGCATTCCGTATGTCCCTTGCACGGCGCAAAGCCCGCAACGCATGCGTCAAACTTCTGTTTTGAGTCGTCTCTCGCAACGCTTCTCGATACAACGTCCGCATTTGCGCCCTCTTCAAGAAGACTTACCTTGTAAACGCTCAGTGCGCTCTGATGTCCGTGTGTCATCAGTCTTTCGCGCACAACGAGAGAAGCGTCTTTTTTCAGCTCCGCTATGGTGGACCGTTCCGTGGAGTCAACGCCTTTTATCTGCGCCATTTCCATTTCCATATGGCTTCCCTCTTCCATATACACTTCCGTAACGGGATTGAGTATTCTCTTTCCCTCTCCGTCTCCGGAACCGTAGTGCTTTTCAACGTAACGGACTTTCGCGCCTTTTTCAACGTAAAATCTGTGAACGCCGTCGTGCTGCGAATCCTGATTTCCGCAGTTGTCTATTCCGCAGCCCGCAACTATCGTAACGTCTGCGCCTTCTCCTATATAAAAATTGTTGTAAACCGTTTCTTTAAGCCCGCTTTCAGAGAGCACAACGGGTATATGAACGCTTTCGTTTTTTGTTCCCGGCATTATGTGTATGTCTATGCCGCTTCCGTCAGCTTTCGAACGGATATCGATGTTTGCGGTCGTGTTTCTGCTCTCGGTAGCGCCGTTTATGCGGAAATTGTATGCGCCGACGGGTACTTTGTGCAAATCGGCAACTTCCGCAAGAATCTTTTTCTGTATTTCGGTCAAAGCCATTTTCAATCCCTCCTATTTCAGCCGCGTGCAGGCATCCTGAGCCGATTCCGTTCCCACAAGTGTCGGAAGTATATCGTCTCTTTTGCCGTAACTGTCAATCGTTCCGCCCGCAAGGACTGCGATTTCATCCGCAATTTCCAGAATGCGTTCCTGGTGGGAAATAATTATCATTGAGCTGTCGTTTATTTTTTCTCTCATTGAGCGGAATACGCGAATAAGATTCTGAAAGCTCCACAGGTCTATTCCGGCTTCCGGCTCGTCAAAAACCGAAAGTCTGCTCTGTCTGGCAAGAACGGTAGCAATCTCTATGCGCTTCATCTCGCCGCCCGAAAGCGAAGCGTTCGCTTCCCTGTTTATATAGTCTCTTGCGCACAGACCGACTTCCGAGAGATATTCGCACGCCGCAGATGGGGTTATCGGCTTTCCCGAAGCGATTCTCAGAAGGTCGTAAACCTTAATGCCTTTAAAACGCACGGGCGCCTGAAAGGCAAAACCGATTCCCGCTTTTGCGCGCTCAGTTATTCCCAGATCGGTTATATCCTCTCCGTCAAGCAGAATACGGCCTTCCGTCGGTTTTTCTATGCCCGCAATCAGTTTGGCAAGCGTTGTTTTTCCGCTTCCGTTCGGACCGGTAATAACGGTAAACGTTCTGTCCGGCACCGTAAGAGAGAGATTACGGATTATATCTTTTGTTTTTCCGTCTTCCAATGAAACGGAAAATGTAATATTTTTCAGTTCGAGCATTTTAATACTCCTTGTTTTGTATTGTACCTGCAATCATAACGTCCGATTGCCGTGTAAACTTAATTATAGCATATTTTTTGAGTTTTGAAAAGGGGTTTTACCGTTTTTTCGGAAATTCGGATGCTTACGCGTAAAATTTCTCCGACAGTATTGAAAAATATCTGAAAATATGGTATTATATCGTTATTCCGATGAACAGGAGGACGATACGGTGGAAAAATATGAATTTGGCGAAAAAAACGCAAAAATAACTCTCGTTCAGCCAACCGACGTCCGTGAACTCCTTACGATCGA
>CAMZEM010000150.1 GCA_947305805.1 uncultured Clostridia bacterium
TATGAATCACGAGCTTTACTGCCTAGGTCATCTCATTGAAGGCGCAGTTGCGTATTATCACGCTACAGGCAAAGACAAACTGCTCAATCTTGTCAAAAAATACCTCGAATTAATTATTAAAGTTTTTGTAAAGGAAAATTCCGTGGAATTCGTTACTCCCGGTCACGAAGAAATAGAGCTTGCACTCGTTAAACTTTATCATGCAACGGGAGACAAAAAATATCTCGAGCTTTCAAAATTCTTCATTGATTCAAAGGGCTGCAACGAAAAAGATAAAAATCACTATGCCAACTGGTCTACGCCTTATTATTTTCAGGATCATCTTCCCGTTCGCGAGCAAACCACCGCTGAAGGACATTCCGTAAGAGCGATGTATCTTTTTTCCGCAATGGCGGATATAGCAAGGGAATACAACGATAAGGCGCTTCTCGAAGCATGCGAAAAAATCTTTAAAAACGTTTCCGAAAAACGTATGTATATCACAGGAGGTGTAGGTTCGTCAAGACTCGGCGAAGCATTCACGATAGATTACGATATGCCCAACGAAACGGCATATACCGAAACGTGCGCCACAATAGGCCTTGCTCTTTTCTGCCGCAGAATGTATCAGATAAATCCGTCAGGTGCATACGGTGATATTGCGGAAATTGCAATGTATAACGGCAGCATTTCGGGCGTCTCCGTAAACGGCGATGATTTCTTTTACGAAAATCCGCTGAGAATCGAAGTTAAAAATCACAATAAAAACCCCGCTACTGCGGAAAAAGAGCGCTATCCGATAACACAGAGAGTTAAAATGTTCGGCTGCTCGTGCTGTCCTCCCAATATTCTCCGTTTTATCGCATCGATTGCCGATTTCCTTTATACCGACGAAGGCAACACACTGTTTATACATCAGTATATGAACTCAGAATCGTCGTTTGACGGAAAAACCGTAAGACAGATTACCGATTATCCCACCGACGGAAAAGTAAAAATAGAAACTTCGGGATACAAAAATGTTGCCATCCGTGTTCCGTCCTGGTGCAGAAATTTCTTTGCTTCCGAAAAATACACATTGAAAGACGGCTACGCATATTTTAACGGTATTTCATCTGTTGAGGTAGACTTCAACATCAAACCGCAGTTTGTCGCTTCGTCGCATATTCACGAAAATGCCGGTAAGGTCGCGCTGCAATACGGCCCGATAGTCTACTGTCTTGAAGGAGTAGATAACGAAGGCGATATTTTCTCACTTTATGCGGACCTTGATACCGATTTTGAAGTTGCTTTCGATCCGTATTTCTCTCTGCCCGCAATAACCTGCAACGGATACGAAATCTGCGAAAACAACAGTCTTTACTATCCCGCCGATCAACGTATGTTCAAACAGAGAAAACTCAGATTCATTCCGTATTACGGCATGGAAAACCGCGGCGAGACGGATATGACAGTATGGATTCCGGTAAAATAATCTTTCCCGAAAAACATATATTTGAAAACTGAGGTGTATATTTATGAGAAGCATTTCCGCGAAAAGCTCAATGCAGATGACAATGCGCTGGTACGGACCCGGTTACGATACCGTTACGCTTGATAAAATACGTCAGATACGCTATGTTACAGGAATAATCACCACTTTGATGGATAAACTCCCCGGTCAGCTCTGGCATTCGGATGAAATACTTGCTCTGAAAAAACAGGTTGAAGATGCGGGCCTTTCTCTTGCAGGCATTGAGAGCGTAAACGTCAGCGATGCCATCAAAGTCGGTTCTTCCGAAAGAGATAAAGATATTGACGCATACATAAAAACTCTTGAAAATCTCGGCAAGGCGGACATACATATGGTATGCTACAATTTTATGCCCGTTTTTGACTGGACCCGAACTGAGCTCAGCAGACCGAGAGCGGACGGATCCACGGTTCTTGCCTACAGCCAGGATAAAATAGACGCGCTCAATCCCGAAAAGATGTTTGAATCAATTCAGGGAGATATGAATGATTCCGTAATGCCCGGCTGGGAACCCGAGCGCATGGCGCGCGTAAAAGAGCTTTTTAATCTTTATTCGGATGTTGACGAAGAAAAACTGTTTGCAAATCTTAAATATTTCCTTGACGCAATAATGCCCGTTTGCGATAAATACGATATCAATATGGCTATTCATCCCGACGATCCCGCATGGAGCGTTTTCGGCCTTCCCCGCATTATATCGGATAAAGCAAAGCTGAAACGCATGATGGATATGGTCCCGAATCCTCACAACGGTGTAACTTTCTGCACCGGTTCATACGGAACAAACCTTGAAAACAGTCTTGTAGATACAATTCACATGCTCAAAGGCCGAATTCATTTCGCGCATGTCCGCAACCTGCGCTTCAACAACGGAATGCGTGATTTTGAGGAGAGCGCGCACCTTTCCGACGACGGAACTTTTGATTTACACGCAATTATGGGCGCGCTTTACGATATCGGTTTTTGCGGTCCCGTTCGTCCTGATCACGGACGTATGATATGGGGCGAAAAGGCAATGCCCGGCTACGGCCTTTACGACCGCGCTCTCGGAGCGGCATATATCTGCGGACTGTGGGAATCGATCTGTAAGGAGAGAGCGCAATGAAATTAAACCTGTCGGAACTAAAAAACAGAAAAGAATGGGAAAACCGCGGAATAGCCGTTCCGTCTTTCGATATCTCGTCCGTGCGCGAAAACACCCGTAAAAATCCTGCATGGATTCATTTCGGCGCAGGCAATATCTTCCGCGCATTTCCCGCCGCTTTGCTTCAGCGCTTGCTTGAAAACGGAGTATACGACAGGGGAGTGATAGTCGCCGAAGGATTTGATTACGAGATAATCGACAAGGTATACCGTCCGTATGACAATCTCAGCCTTCTTGCCGTGCTTAAAGCCGACGGATCAGTCGAAAAACGCATAGTAGCATCGGTAACGGAAAGTTTAAAGGCTGATTTCTCATTCCCCGAAGACTGGTCGCGGCTTATTGATATTTTCGGAAATTCTTCTCTTCAGATGATAAGCTTTACCATAACCGAAAAGGGCTACGGAGTAAACAGCGACGATTTTTCACTCGGTCTTTCGCCGCAGTCTATGATGGGCAAAACCGCACTACTCCTTCTTGAACGCTGGAAAGCCGGAGGTTATCCCGTAACGCTTCAGAGTATGGATAACTGTTCGCATAACGGCGACAAACTTCGAAACGGGGTTCTTTCATACGCCGATGCGTGGGTAAAATCAGAGCTTGTTCCAAAGAGTTTTTACGACTGGCTCAGCGATGAAAATACGGTTGCTTTCCCTCTCTCAATGATAGATAAAATAACACCGCGCCCCGATGAAACGGTCCGTAAAATGCTGACTGAGTCGGGCTTTGAAGACAGCGATATTATCGTAACGTCCAAAAATACGTTTACCGCCCCGTTTGTCAACGCCGAAGAAACCGAATACCTTGTTATCGAGGACCGTTATGTAAACGGCCGTCCTCCGCTGGAAGAGGGAGGCGTTCTTTTTACCGACAGAGAAAAAGTTGAAAAAGTAGAGCGGATGAAAGTTTGCACATGCTTAAATCCTCTTCATACGGCTATGTCGGTATACGGCTGCCTTCTCGGGTATTCTCGTATTTCCGATGAAATGCGGGACGGTGATATCCGCGCATTTATCAC
>CAMZEM010000151.1 GCA_947305805.1 uncultured Clostridia bacterium
AGACCTTAACAAAAACCACTATATCGCGAAAAACCATATTCACAATATCGGTCTTGACTATATGCATTCGTGCGCCGTTCAGATGTATGGAAGCAACAACAACACGGTAGAATTCAACTATTTCCACGATCTCCCCTACGCCGCGGTTTCGATAATCGGCATGGCGTGGTCGCAGATGAAAGAAGGTCCCGGATACCGCGACACGATAAACGCTTACGGCGAAAATGCAACGATGTATAATCCGCGCTGGGATGAAATAGACAGATCTACGATAAAAACATATACGGATGCCCATAAATACATGCATTCCGAAAAGAACGTAACTCAGTATAACATAATAGACGACTATATGCAGAATATGCGTGACGGCGGCTCGCTTTACTGCTGGTGCTCGGGCGGAGACAAGGTATGGCAGTATAACGTCGGTTCAAGAGAATTTACGGACGACTGGGCCGTAAGAGCGATACATATGGACGACTATGACGGGCTGAATTACATTTACAATAACCTTTTCCATGCCAACGGCGCAACGGATAACAGCCATACAAACGGAACTGAAGGCGGCAGAGGCGACGGAGGGAAGACGGACCTTGACGTATGGGACGATACGCTGAGCGACAATACTTGGAAAGAAAACATCATTACTCCGTATGAATTCCCCGAAGGATATCTTGAACTGCGCGCTTATATTGCAAAAACCGCGGGAGAATGGATTTGCAGACTGCCCGGAGCGGTTAAAGAAACTCCCGACAGTGTTATTGCGGGAGCGGCAGTTGCGCTTGACGCATCGGATACCGAGGCGAAAAACGGTGAAAAAGCAGGTTTATGGAAATCGAAAACCGGCGGATACACCGCAGTTCAGGACGACGGAGAGGCAATGCCGTCCGTTGTTGAATACGCAGAATACAAAGCATTGAGATTTGAAAACGGAAAATCGCTTACACTCAAAGACATTGACGGTCTAAACGGAACGGACGGACTGACGGTAGTGGTTGTAAGCCGTGACATGGAAAACGACGAGGATGATGCTTCATCTCTTCTGAGAATAAGCGGAAACGACGGCAAAAACGGTATTTTTGTAGGATCGTATCAGAATTCCGTTAAAGCGGGAACGACAGTCGGAGCAAATTCCGGAACGTTTATAGCAACAGACAGAGAAACACCGGAACCCGGATTTACGTCGACAGTTTTCGTTAAAAACGGAGCGGAGAAACATATTTATATTGACGGTACCGAAGCCGTATCCGCAGAAGATGAAGAGTTCATTCTGACGGGAGACAAAGCAGAGATAACCGTCGGTGATTTTAACGGCGAAATAACAGAACTGTTCGTATTTGCAAGAGCGCTTACGGAAAACGAAATAAATATAGTAAGCGAATATCTGAAAGACAAGTATTTTACGGTTGAAGAGCCCGTAATCGAATACGAATTTGATGAAAATGCAGAAACGAGCAGCGTTACCATTAACTGTGAAACGCCCGGAGCTACGGTTTATTACACTCTTGACCGCTCGGAACCGACGGTAAACTCGACAAAATACGAAGGAACGTTTACGGTTGAAGGAACCGCGGTTATAAGATGCGTTGCGCTTAAAGACGGTTGGTCCGACAGCAGAAACGTAAGCAAAGTAATAGGAGTTTCCGCAAAAGTACCGACTGAAAACCTGCTGCTGCATCTTGACGCCGCGGATGCGCCCGTTGAGGCAGGGTCAAAGGTTGACGAACTGAAATCAAGAGTAAACGACTATGTTGCAAAGCAGAGCAATGCGGGAAACAAGCCCACTCTTATTGAACTGGACGGCTTTTACGCGCTGAGTTTTGACGGCGACGATATGATGATAGTTAACGATTTTCTCAACCTTGAAGGACATACCGGTTTTACGCTTGCCGCAGTAAGCCGCTCAAACGAATCGAATGCCGGCGGAGACGGCTGGTGCAACAGGCAGAGCCTTATTATGATTAACGAATCGGGCGGATACGGTGCAATATTCGTAGGCTCTTACAGAGAAGACATACGCGCAAGAATCGGTATAGGAACGGGAACAAACTTTGAGTCCTACACGGTTTCGGTAAAGAGAAACGAACCGAACGACGGATTTACGTCGACAGTATTTGTAAAAGACGGTAAAAAACAGTCTGTTTATGCTGACGGGGAGTTGATTTTCTCGGAAGATAACGGCAGAGAGAAGATATCGAACACTTCAAACACCGAGCTGAGAATAGGAACCGGAATAACGGGATTTAACGGAGATATTGCGGAGCTTCTTATTTACGACTCTGCGCTTACCGAAGAACAGATTGCCTCATTAAACCGCTATTTCGAAAGCAAGTATTTCGGAGGCAACTCAGACAATTAATCGCACAGTCAGGGAGGACACCATGATCACAGTAGACGGCAACAGGATAACGGTTGACACATCAACACAGACGGTATGCTTTGAAAACGGGCGAATGACAAGCATAATAAGTAAATATGACGGGAAGCGGTATCTTCAAGATACAACCACCGACACCGTTCCCCTATCCATTGTGTACCCGTTTGACAGAACGCTTCCTATCGGGGGCGCCGAGCACTGCAGAACTTCGGTAACGGTTTACAGCGGTTACATGGTTATACTGTCTTTCGGAGCATGGAACGGACACGGTGAAATAAGGATTGAAGAAGAGCCGGAAACCGGCGCGGTTTGCGTGACGCCTTCAGTCCATACCTCACGAGAAGGAGTTTTGGCGTGCCGATGGGAATTTTGCGGAATAAACCCCGAACTTTTTGCCACAATCCCTTCTTTTCAGGGAATTCGGATAAAACCAGGCGATCCTCTCATCAACTGGCCGATATTCAAAGATCTGAGATATCCGTACAGGTGGGAAGACAATTTTATCGCCTTCGGCGACGACCGCGGAGGGTTTTGGATCCACTGTGAAGGAGCAAAAAACAGATTTAAACATCTGCATTTAGGAAGTGAATCTACCCCTTACTGCGCGGCGATTGATATTCAAAACTACGGTCCTGTTGAAGATAAGCTCAGCGCAGGAGGAGTAACGTGGAAAATTAACACGTATACGGGAGACTGGACCGTGCCTGTGCTGAATTACAGAGACGTTCTGATGCGGAGCCCTGACTGGATACGTTCCAAACAGACACTTCCCGACTGGTTTGAAGAGATAAAACTCGCTTATTCATGGTGTCCGACAGATTGCGGCATACTCGATACGCTGAAACGGTATATCGACCCGAAACATGTTCTGATACATCTTTACAACTGGCGTATTTACAAGTACGATCAGCATTATCCCGATTATACGTCTTCCGCGGAGGCAAAAGAATTTATCCGCAAAGGCGTTGAAATGGGATATCATATAGCGCCTCATTTCAATTGCTATGAGATCGATCCTTCTCTGCCCGAGTTTGAACTTGTGCGTGATTTCCGTTACCGTGACGTGGAAAGCGGTCAGGTCTGGGGATGGGGATTCAGATATAACAATACGGACTGGGGCATTCCCGAAGACAATTTAACGCTGCGCAGCAGCAGAGACCGCAACGTTATGACAAAGATCCACCCTGCCCTTGACGCATGGAAAAACCTGCTTGCGGGAAACATAAAAAAAGCGGTTGACGAAAACGGTCTTGACATGGTGTTTCTTGACACTTCG
>CAMZEM010000152.1 GCA_947305805.1 uncultured Clostridia bacterium
GATGGTTTAAGCGACGGTACGGCTTTTTTAAGTAAGAACCAGAGAAGTGCGGTATAAAGAGGAACGCCTATAAAGAGCGCCGCGGCAAGTCTCGGAACGAGATATACCCAGAAGCTGACGGACGTATACGTAAGACTTATCCAGAAAGAATTCAGCACCGACGTTACCGTTGAGGCAACAAAGCAGAAAACGGCAAGTTTTGTAAGCGCCGCGCTGCGGTTGAGTATCATTGCAAGCAATAAAACGCACGAAATTGCGGCAAGAATATACGGAACAGCGCCTACGGTAACGGAAATACCGGTTTTATCAAGTTTTTTAGGTATCTGTAAAATCACCGTGAAAGACGAAAGTCCGCTGAGTACAAAGCACGCAAACGCCGAGATAAAGGCGGGCAGTCTGCGCTTTCCGAAATACATTGCAAGAGAAACAATTCCGAAAACCAGCGCCGAAGTAAAGCCTAGCGCTATGCCCGAAGCGGTATCGGAAACCGCAATTCCGGTATAGACAAGTCCCGCAGAATCGCCCGTGTCAAGCGCGCGGAGAACGGACGTGAACAATGTTTTGTATTCCTCCGTTTCAACAAGCGTCTGCCAAACGGAAACGGATGCGGTGCTTCCGTCGGGAAGCTCCGCAGATACGGACGGAACGAAAAGAAGAGCAGCAAAAGCCGCGGTAAGAACGCAAAGCGAAACGGAAAGGATTTTGCCGCCGACGGTTTTTTCTTCGCCTTGCGGTGCGGACTCCTTAATCTGTCCGTCACGCATAAAAATCATTTTGAAAAATCCCGCCATGGCTCCGGCGAGCATGGTTGAAAGCGTTATCCCCGGCATAAACGGTCCGAGAGGGACGAATATGACGCAAAGGATATCCTGCACTCCGCCCACAAGCGCGCCCCAAACCGGTCCGTAAAGAAAACCCGCAAGAAAAATAGGAACGAAGCTGATGTTTACCGAAAGACTTTTTACCCCGAAAAGAGGAACGGTTATTCCCAGAAATCTGTCAAGCACGAAACCCACCGCGGCAAGAATCGCGCAGACAATAACCGTTTTAACGTGTTCCTTTACACTTTTTTTCATTTTGATGACCCCGAAATAACAAGATTCAGATCATCCGTCGATAAAATATGCGATTTTATACAGCGGACGCGATACCGAACCGCAAGACGCTGTCTTTTCGTCCGAAGACCACTTCCCATTCTTCGGCACTTAACGCTCGGTATCTACTCTGTCTGACGTAATTATAACATATTTTACAAAGACTTTTCAATACCTAAAATCCAAATAAAATGAAAAATATCTTGACATATTGTTGCAAAAGGTGTATTCTTTAATAAAATACCGAATTCATACGAAAGGATAACGGATATGCTCTGGATGACCGTCCTTTACGCCGCCGCGGCGATGACGATAGGATTCTGGAAATATATGCGCTGCGCCTCAATGCCGGATTATCTTCTCGGCAGCCGTACGCAGTATTCGCGCGTTGCCGGAATGTCCGCGCAGACAACGCTTCTGGGCTTTTTCTTTACGGTAACCGTTCCGATGATTTCAGCCGAACCCTCGGGCGGCGCGCTGAAAGCGATTTTTGCGTCTGCCGGAATGGTACTGGGTATTTTTCTCAGTAAGTTTCTCATAAGCCGCAGAATGCGGATATATTCCGAGCTTTCGGGCAATTCGCTTTCATTCCCCGAATTTCTCGAAAACAGATTCAACGATAAATCCGGAGTGCTGAGAGCGGTTTCCGCATCCGTTATTCTTGTTTTCGGAATTCTTCTTTCCGCAAACCTGTTTTCGCTGTCCGCATCGCTCATAGACGGCATTACGCAACTCGGCTACATACAGTCGCTTATAATCTGCGGTTTGCTCGTAGCGGTTTTCGTATTCCTCGGCGGACTTCCCGCCGTTGTCTCTACCGGATACATCAAAGCGCTTGCGCTGCTTATATTTTTTGTTTTTATCCTGATTTTCTGTTTTAATCCCACGTATTTCGACCGTATTGCCTTTACCGACGCCGCTCCCCTTTCCTCCGCCGCGGGATCTTTAAGCGAAACGGATATACTCGAAGATATTTTTTCGGATATTCTATGCTTTGCTGCATATTCGCTTCTGTTTTTCGGAATACCTTTTATCAATACGGCGTATATGTCCACAAAAGAGCGCAGAGTGCCGAAAAGGAAGATTTTTGCGGAGCTTTTCTGGACCGTTCCGTCCGCTGCAGGCGCGGTAATGACGGGAATTATCGTTTCGGTTACCGGAAACGGACACATTTCAACGGTATCGGAAATGGTAGGCACGATTTACAAAACCGCCGCAGCCCCCACAGGCTCGCTGATTGTTTCACTTATTTTCATAATCTGCATCACCACATCCGATACGTCTCTTTTCACGGCGGGCGAATCGCTTGTATACGACCTCTTCACGCACGGAAAAACCAAGTATTCCGCCGGAAAAAACGGTATTAATACGGTAAGATTCGGCGTTCTCGGAGCTGCCGCGGCGGCGATACTGTTTGCTCTTTTCGCACCGCAAACGGAGTTTTTATCCACGGAGTTTCTTATAAGCGCCGTTTCCGCGGCTTTCGGACCGACAGTGCTTTTCTGTCTGTTTTTCAACTGCCTCACAACGAAAGGAGCAGTTGCTTCCGTGGCGGGAGGACTGGCTGCCGCCGCACTTTTCAATTATCTCGAATTAATAGATTCAATTCCCGAAATCCCTGTTCTGATACCGGGATTTGTCGCCGGAACGGTATTTCTTTTTGCGGTTTCGCTTCTTGACAGAAAGAATATTTCCGAAAAAACGGGTAACGAATTCGGCAGAACGAAGGAAATTGCGCGTCTTAAATAACGGAATTGCCGCGAAATTTAAAATATTCAAAAAAAAGCAGGTCTGACACTTGCTTTTTTTTTAGTTTTGTAGTATAATTATAATGAAAAATCATAAACTCGTATTATGCCATTATGTATAATCATCAATAAATGCATTTTTTAAGGAGAATGTGATGAAAAGCTTCATTAAACGGAATATCTCGTTCATACTCGTTCTGGCTTTTGTAATGTCTGTATCGTCGCTTTGTTTTTCCCTCCCCTCCTCAGCGGCATCGGGGCTGAAAAACACTCGTGAACTGCTCGGAGAATATATAGCGGAACTGTATCTTAAAGGACCTTCCGTAGCTTCTTCGGTCCGTGAAAATCTGATACTGAAGGGGCTTGCAAACGACGGTCTTCTTGAAAAGAGAGCAGAATTTGATTTGCGCCTCTGTTCGTCCGACGAATACAGCGGTTATTTTTTCACCGATAAAGAAAATTTCCTCAGCTCTGCGTTCGGAGAAAACGGAGAGGTTTTTCTTGACGGTTATTACGTGTGGTATCCGAGCGTTTCCGCCGCAAAAAGAGCAAATGCGGGCCCGACGTTAAACGATCCGCTGATTAAATACAATATTTCCAACGCTCTTAATTTTGCCATTGACGTTTACGGAATGTGCGGGGACGACGACGGCGCATTTTCGGACAAATTCAACGATTCGAGAAAAAACCTCGCCTCGTATGCGATAGACTGCCTTTATAAAATTATTAAAGCGCTTGAAGATCAGATAGGAGAAGGCAGCGCAAAACCGACTTACTACAGAAA
>CAMZEM010000153.1 GCA_947305805.1 uncultured Clostridia bacterium
TGCAGCGTAAATCTCTTCGTCGGTAGCATCAAGTCTGCCGAATCTTATATTATCTTTAATAGTGCCGGTGAAAAGCACGGTATCCTGCAAAACTATTCCTATACAGCTTCTGAGGCCTTTTTTCGGAAGTTCAAAGATATTCGCGCCGTCAAGAAGAATTTCGCCGGAGTCGATATCATAAAATCTTGTAATAAGATTGACAACTGTTGTTTTTCCCGCTCCGGTAGGACCGACAAGCGCGATTTTCTGACCGGCTTTTACATTTATGGAGAAGTCTTTCAAAACCTGTTTTTCGGGAGTATATCCGAAATTTACGTTGTTGAATACTACGTCCCCTTTAACGGAGTTGACGTCAAAAGGCACATCGGCATATTCATCGCTTTCGGGAATCTGGTCCATAACATCAAAAACACGTTCTGCGCTTGACAATGCGGACTGGATAGTACTGTATTGATTGGCTACTTCGTTTATGGGCCTTGTAAACTGTTTTGAATATTGAACGAAAGCCTGGATGACACCGACGGTTACCATTTTCATACTTGCGAGTATACCGCCCGAAATAGCAACGAGGACAAAGCTGATATTTCCTATTACATTCATTACAGGACCGATTGAACCGCCGAAAATCTGCGCTTTTACGCTGTATTTACGCAAGTCTTTGTTGATAGCGTCAAATTCTTCAACAACAATTCCGGATCTTGAAAATGCCTCAACGGTTTTCTGCCCCGTTATCATTTCTTCGACATGACCGTTTAATCTACCGAGTGCTTCCTGTTGTTTTTTAAATAAAACACGTGTTCTTTTTACAATTGAACGAGTTACAAAAAGAACCAGAGGAATTACCGTAAGCGATACAAGCGTCATAATAGGGCTGTAGTAAAGCATCATGGCAAAAGCGCCGATAATTGTAATAACGCTTTGAATGATTGCGGTAACAGTTTGAGAAAGAGCATTTGAAACGTTATCAATATCATTTGTAAGGCGGCTCATCAGTTCGCCGTGAGTATTTGTATCAAAATATTTAACCGGAAGTTTGGACATTTTGGAAAACATATCGCTTCGAAGTATACGAACAGTTTTCTGCGACAGTCCGGCACCTATCCAACCCTGTAAAAAGTTGAACGCAACACCTATAAGGTATATTCCCGCCATGCCGAAAAGCGCAAGAGTAAGGGAATTGAAATTAACAGTCGGGTTATTTTCTGTTATTGCAATACTGTCAATTGCATTTTTCTGAAAAACAGGAGCGGCAAGCTGTGTAAGAGATGTAAGAATTACGAGGGCAACAAGCGCGATGAGCATATATTTGCTTGCTCCAAGATATTTGAACAGTCTTTTAAGAGTATTTTTACTGTCCTTCGGTTTTTCAACCTCAAGCGGACCCCTCATGCCGGGTCCACCGCCGGGTCCTCGTCCGGGGACTCTTGAAGAATTATTATTTCTGTTTTCAGACATTTTCAATACCCCCCTGTCCTACCTGTGATTCGTAAATATCTTTGTAAATATCGTTTGATTTTATCAATTCGTCGTGTGTACCTACTGCCGATATCTCTCCTTTGTCAAGAACAACTATCTTATCGGCGTACATAACAGATGAAATTCTCTGCGCAATAATCAAAGACGTCATACCTTTCATTTTTAATTTAAGCGCATTCTGAAGCCTTGCCTCCGTGCCCATATCAAGCGCTGACGTTGAGTCGTCAAGAATTAATATTTTGGGCTTTTTAAGCACTGCTCTCGAAATTGAAAGTCGCTGTTTCTGTCCACCCGAAAGAGTTAAGCCTCTTTGACCGAGCATCGTGGAATAACCGTCGGGGAGCGATGTAATAAAATCGTCTGCCTGCGCTGTCTTTGCAGCATCAATCGCTTCATCGTCGGAAGCATTGGGGTTGCCCCATTTTATGTTTTCCATAATGGTTCCGCTAAAAAGAACCGCTTCCTGCAATACCATTCCGATTCCCGCTCTGAGATTGTCAAGCTTGTAATCATTAACATTTACTCCGTCAACTAATACTTCGCCTTCGGTTGTATCGTAAAAATGAGGAATAAGATTGATAAGAGAACTTTTTCCTGAACCGGTAGCACCGAGGAACGCCACGGTTTCTCCCGAATTAATCTTCAGGTTAATATGTTTTATTACCGGATCGCCAACTGCAAAAGGATATCTGAACGATACGTTTTTAAATTCAATCGTACCGCTTGTTACTTCCGCATCGCTGCTTCCGGATACGACAGACGGATCTGTTTCCATAACGGCTTTTATCCTGTCATACGATGCTTTGCCTCTTGAAATAGACATAAACATCATGGACATCATCATCATGCTCATGAGTATCTGCGCCATATATGTTACAACAGCCATTACCTCGCCGACACCGATTATTCCGTCCTGAACCTGCAATGCACCAAAGTAGATAACAGCTATAGTTGTTGCATTCATGATAAGCATCATTACGGGAGATAAAACAGCCATTAATCGGGAAACCGTAAGGGTTGTTTTTGCAAGATCGTAGTTTGCGTCTTCGAATTTCTCTGTTTCAAAATCTTCACGAACATACGCTTTTACTACTCTGACACCCGACAGGTTTTCCTGCATGATGCCGTTGAGTTTATCGATCTTATCCTGAACTTTTGTGAAAAACGGATTTGCGTTTTTAATAATGAGAGCAATCAAAAGAATCATAACGGGAAGCGTTACGAGTAAAATCAGACCGAAACGTATATTTATCGAAAGTGCCATAACTATGCCGCCGAAGCAAAGCATAGGTGTTCTTACAAACATACGAAGCGCCATCATTACAAGGTTTTGAAGCTGTGTAACATCGTTTGTTGTACGGGTTACGAGAGAACCAGTAGTAAATTTGTCTGTTTCGGCAAAAGAAAAGCTCGCGATTTTTCTGAAAACATCCGCGCGAAGATCTGCTCCGAAATTCTGCGATGCTTTAGACGAAAAATATGTGCACCCAACTCCTCCGACCATGCCGATCAGCGCACAGGCAAGCATTTTCAGACCGGTAAAGATGATTATATTCATATCGGGCGTAATCTGTCCCGCTTCATTGGCGTGGAGTATGCCGTCATCAACTATAACCGACATAAGTGTCGGCTGAAGCAAATCCATAAATACTTCAACAAGCATAAGAAGCGGAGACAGTATCATAAACCAGATATAAGGTTTTATATACTTTGATAATTTCATTCTTTTGTTTTCTCCTCTGAGATATTTGTATACATTTTTTTGAGAAGCGAACGCAATGTATCCAGTTGCTCAGGCGTGAAATCTTTTGCAAGAACATTTTCGCATTTAACAAAAGTTTCTTTTATTTTTACTGTCATTTCACTGCCCCTGTCTGTAAGATAAATACAAAATCCGCGTTGATCGTTGCTGTCAGGCTGTCTTACAACCAATCCGTTTTCTTCAAGTTTCTGGACAGAAACGCTCACCGTCGGTGCGCTGAAATTCATTTTTTTTGCGAGATCGGATTGTTTTATCCCATTATGATGCGCAATTTGCATCAACAAACCGCCAAACGCCTTCTGAGCACCAATGGCATCAAGCTCTTCTCTTATTACATTGTCATGACAGTGCGCAACCATTGTAAGCATCAT
>CAMZEM010000154.1 GCA_947305805.1 uncultured Clostridia bacterium
TTTGCTTCCGGATATGTTCGCAGGTTCCTTCTGGTAGAAAAAACAAGAAGTAAAGAAGTCCTCAATTCAATGCAGACAGTACTTAACAATCACGGTTTAGACGAAAAAGTCTCTTTTATCAAGCCCAAAACCGATACTGTTTCGATTGCGAACAATTACAAAGAAAACATGAATATCCGTCTTGCGTTAACGTATATAACGGTTTTCTTTTTGTTTATCTCCGTGATACTTATGACTGTAAACAGAATAAACTCGAATATCCGCAACTATGCCGTTCACCTTATCAGCGGCGGCACGTTCGGTAATATTTACAGCTATATCGTCGGTGAAATATGTATATATACCTTGCTCGGCTTTATCATCGGTTCAAACGCATACGGAATACGCAATATCATAACGAATTATGTGAACACCATGCCTGCGGAAAGCGAATACGGCTTTTATGTCGGCTGGGGAATATGTCTTTTAATGCTCGTACTGTTTGCTCTGATAAGTCTCATAATAGTAGTCATACGGCTAAAACATACAGATTTAAGCTCGGTAATAAGAGATAAAACGCAGACAGGCAGCAGCAGGGGAAGGATATATAAGATAATAACCGTAACATCGTTTTCGGTAATAAGCTTCTGCATAATCTTTGCGGTAAGCTATTATGTCCATATAAACAGCGTGGATATGTATTACCGCCATTTCTATACCGAACATACAAAGAAAGTAGACGTATTCAACGATCCGTCGCTTGGAGCAGATGTAGAGGTGAAGCCTCAATACAAAGGGCTTGCGGAAGATTACGTTATAGATAAATTCGTAACGATAACGTATTCCGACGAAGCTCCGTATATAAGAGGAACGTATTACGAAGGCAATGTTGCTCTTCCCGATATTCTCGAAGGCAGATATTTCAGTGAAGAGGAGCTTTCGGGAGGAAGACGGAAGAAAGTAGTCGTAATGGGCAGAAAGGCGTATGAAGACTTCGCCACGGTAAGAGAGGACGGAACGGCGTATTTCACGTATATAGGCACGGACTATGAAGTAATAGGCATAACGGGTAAAGAGGACGGAACCGTAACGCGAATAGACGAATGGGTGTTTATGCCTTTGGATACGGCTCTTGAAACTTACGGAAAGATGGGCTCGTATTTCATAGACGGCAAAACCAAACAAAACGTGGAGGACGCAAACGAAGCGTTTCTTGCCGCGCTCGAAGGCAACGCACAGGCGGAATCTCACGATCAGAAGCTTACGGAAGTAATAATAGGACCTACGGACGCTCTCGTATCTCTTGCTGTAATGATAATACTGAACATAATAATCGTATGCATATACTATACTGACAGAAGACAGTATGTAACGGGAGTAAAGAAGTTTATCGGATATTCAAAGAGCATGATATTCGGCGGGATATTCGATGGATTTTTAAAGCTAGCCGCGATCGGCTTTGCAATCGGAGCGGCAATAACGTTAATAATAACGGTAACGCCGGCAAAAGAAATACAGATGTTCGGCGCATTGTCACTAAATCTTCCCACCGTTCTTTTCTCCGTCGCCGCAACCGCGCTTCTGGCGTTCCTTTTCGCCTTCATCGCCGTGCACAGAACATACTCCCGAGATACAAGCGACGTAATAAGGGAATAATAAAAAGATTGATTATACAATAAAAATCCACCCGCATAGCAGGTGGATTTTTATTGTATTCGGTTATTATTTTATTTTGTTCCGAAAATTCTGTCTCCGGCGTCGCCGAGACCGGGGACGATATAACCGTTTTCGTTGAGATGCTCGTCAACGTTTGCGCAGATAATCTCAACGTCGGGGTGCGCTTCCGAAAGTGCTTTGATGCCTTCCGGTGCGGCGATAATGCAAAGGAATTTGATATGTGTTCCGCCGTATGATTTAATCTGTGTAATCGCGTCAACAGCAGAGCCGCCCGTTGCGAGCATCGGGTCTACAACAACAATCAGTCTTTCCTCAATATCTGCAGGGAGCTTGCAGTAATATTCGTGGGGCTGAAGCGTTACTTCGTCACGGTACATTCCTATATGTCCTACTTTTGCAGCGGGAACAAGCGAGAGAAGACCGTTTACCATACCGAGTCCCGCTCGGAGAATCGGAACGATCGCAAGCTTTTTGCCTTTGAGGACTTTCTGCCTTGTTTTGCAGATCGGGGTTTCAATATCTATTTCTTCGAGAGGAAGATCTCTGAGCGCCTCATAGCACATAAGCATTGTTATTTCTTCGATATTCTCGCGAAATTCCTTGTTCGGAGTTTCCTTCTGGCGAAGAATAGTCGTTTTATGCTGAATAAGAGGGTGATCAAGAATAGTTACTTTGCTCATTTATTTCTCCTTACAGATTTTCCTTCGATTTGGAAACAAGCAGGTTAACGATTATACCGAGAATGAGCGCGCATGCAACGGATGTAATGGTTATCTGACCGAATGTAAGAGTCAGTCCGCCGATACCCGCAATAAGAATTACGGAAGCAACAAACAGGTTTCTGTTCTGTTCAAGATCAACGTTTTTAAGCATCTTGAGACCGGATACCGCGATGAATCCGTAAAGAGCCATGCAAACGCCGCCCATTACGCATTTGGGAATCGAGTTAACAAACGCAACGAAGGGGGAGAGAAACGAAATGAGTATAGCGCCAATCGCGGCAGCGAAAATTGTGATAACGGAGGCATTTTTTGTTATCGCTACGCATCCGATCGATTCGCCGTAAGTCGTGTTCGGGCATCCGCCGAATATAGCGCCTGCGAAAGAACCGATACCGTCGCCGAGAAGCGTTCTGTGAAGTCCGGGATCTTCAAGAAGATCTTTTTCAATGATTGAGGAGATATTCTTATGGTCGGCAACATGTTCCGCAAATACAACGAATGCAACGGGAATATAAGCAACGGCAATTTTAGCAATGTATTCTCCGCTGATTTCGGAAAATCCGCCAAGCGCGGTTAAGAACGTGAAATCGGGCAGCTGGAGGAATGTGCCGAGGCCTACGCCGTCTTTTACAAGATCCGAGAAAATGCCGAAGTTGATTACTTTAAGAGCATCTATATTCGCAGCGTTTCCGATTATGGTAAATATTGCCGCGAGGCAGTAGCCTGCAAGAATACCGAGAACAAACGGAATAAGTCTTGCCATCTTTTTACCGTATGTCGAGCAAAGAATGGTAACAAGAAGAGTTACAAGACCGATGAGAACGCAGATAAGAACGTTCGCTACGGGAACACGGACGGGAGCCTGTATTGCTTCTGCAATCTCAACGCCCTGTTCGTTTACGGATGTGTTCAAAGTCCACTGAAGGACATCTTTTGTAACGCCGCCTACCTGAAGGTCGCCGATAGCGTTGCCTGCGAGCGAAAGACCGATTATTGCAACGGTCGGGCCTATAACAACGGGAGGCATCAGTTTGTTGAGCCAGTTAACACCCGCAAATTTTACAGCTATTGCGATTACAACATAAACAAGTCCCGCAAACGCAGCACCGATTATGAGACCGAGATATCCGACAGCCATCGATACGCCGCCTGCGAATGCAGCTGCCATTGAACCGAGGAATGCAAATGAA
>CAMZEM010000155.1 GCA_947305805.1 uncultured Clostridia bacterium
GCTTATCAATGTATTCATTTTGAGATGCATACATTATCAGGTCGTTTTTCATAAATTTTCCTTTATATAATAATACATTATATATTATAATACATTTTTATCAATTTGTAAATGGTTTATTCAAAAAATTAATAAAAATTAAATATTTTCTCAAACGGACTTTACAAATACTTCATTTCATGTTATAATATTAAAAAATAATCAGGGAGGTAGTTTCGTGTTTAAGAAAAAACATGATGTTGATTGCGCATACTGCAAATTCGGGTATATATTATCTAACAACAGTGATTGCCTGTGCGATAAATACGGCGTTATTCAGAGAAAAAACAAGTGTTCAAAATTCATCTATGAACCGTTAAAACGTATCCCCTCCCCACCTAAAGATCCCGATATATTTACTGAAAATGATTTTGAAATAGAATGAAAGGATTTTACCATGAATAAGCCTTTAACCCTTAATGAAAAATTTACAAAAAAATTTGTTACTGCAAACGAATTTGAAGCACTTAAGCCCTTCGTCTCCGTAGCCGATAATCTTATTACGAACAAAAACGGACTTGGAAATGATTTTCTCGGCTGGGTTAATCTTCCATCTTCTTATGATAAAGAAGAATTTGAAAGAGTAAAGGCGACAGCTCAAAAAATCAGGCAAGACAGCGATGTGTTGGTAGTTATAGGTATAGGAGGTTCATATCTCGGCTCAAGAGCAGTTATTGAATTTTGCAAACCGGTTTTCGGGACAAAAAGCGATGCTGCCCCCGAAATATATTTCCTCGGAAACAATCTCAGCCCTTCACATATGGTCGAAGTTTTGAACAGATGTAAAGGTAAGCGAGTTTCTGTAAACGTTATATCCAAGTCGGGCACAACAACCGAACCTGCCCTTGCATTCAGGGTAATGAAGGATTATCTTGAAAAACAATACGGAGAAGCCGCTAAAGATCGTATATATGCTACAACAGACAAAGCAAGAGGCACATTAAAAAAACTCGCTGATGAAAAGGGTTATGAAACTTTCGTTATCCCCGATGATATTGGAGGAAGATATTCTGTTTTAACTCCTGTTGGACTTCTTCCTATTGCAGTTGCCGGTATCGATATAGATGAGCTTATGTCCGGTGCTTATCATGCAATGAATGATTTTACTGTTGATAGTATTGAATATAACGACTGTTATAAATACGCTGCTCTCAGAACGATATTAAGCCGTAAAGGAAAAACAACCGAAGTGACGGTTGGATATGAACCGTTTATCGCTTCTTTCTGCGAATGGATAAAACAGCTTCACGGCGAAAGCGAAGGAAAAGATAATAAAGGACTCTTCCCGGCAAGTATGATCTTTTCAACTGATCTTCATTCTCTCGGTCAGTATGTTCAACAAGGTCAAAGAAACCTTTTTGAAACAGTTATTTGGATTAACAATCCCAAAATAGATATGAGCATACTTTCTGATCCGAATAATCTTGACGGACTTAATTTCCTTTCTGATAAAACTCTCAATGAAATCAATAAAAATGCTTTTATGGGCACCGTTCTGGCACATGTTGAAGGCGGAGTACCTAATATTGTTTTGGAATTAACCGATTCTTCCCCCTACTCTGTCGGATATTTGATATATTTCTACGAAAAAGCATGCGCTATTGCCGGATATTTAAACGGTGTAAATCCCTTTGATCAACCCGGAGTTGAATCATATAAAAAGAACATGTTTGCTCTTCTCGGAAAGCCCGGATATGAAGATATGAAAGCAGAGCTTGAATCAAAGTTACAATAAAAAATAAAAGTTTTGAAATTTATATTTTTCCACTTGCTTTATCACTGAAAATATGCTATAATACTAATAAAGGAGTGTGTTGCGATATGATAAAGGTTATAATGGGACTTAAAGGCATGGGCAAAACAAAAACTCTCATTGAAAATGTCAACAGTTCCGTTAATGAAGAACACGGAGATGTCATCTGTATTGAAAAAGATCATAAGCTCAGATACGATATTAGCTACAAGGCCAGACTTATAAGCGCAAAGGAATATGATATAGACAGCTTCGACAAGTTTTACGGTTTTGTTTGCGGATTAATTGCAGGTAACTACGACATTACAGCGGTTTATGTCGACTCTATCCTCAAAATATGCGGAGAAGATATGGAAGAGTTTTACGCTTTTCTTAAAAAGATTGAAGAATTAACCGAAAACATAAAATTCTTTATGACTGCTAGTTATGATATCGACAAGGTTCCAGACAACCTCCGAGAATACATTCATCATCACGAATAATAAGTATAAATATATTTTCAGGCTCTCCTTTGAAACAAGGAGAGCCTGATTTTATTTATTTCTTAATTTAATCTTATAATATATCCGTTTTGCAAAAGGAAGCGCTTTAGAAATAAACCAATACCTGAATTTTTTAATAGGCAACTCAAATTCTCCGGCATATTCAACTACCGTAGGATTGAATTTCATCTTAAAATCTGAAAGGCTGTCGTTTAAATCACCGTGGATACCGAGTAGACTGAATGTTTTGCAGCCTTTATTTCTGAAAAAACTCATTGCTTCAAACCACAGCTGGTTTGTTGTTCTGAATCTCGGAAAGACTGAATCGTCAAATCCGCTGTATAAGAGATATGCAGTAGAATTCGATTTAACGGTAAGCAAAGCGGATACTGTGATTATATCACCGCGTTCAGATCTAAGCCTTTGAGCCTCTTCCAGATCATTTTTTGCCATATCTGAGGCTTCGCTGACTCCGGTAGATATTTGCTCTTCAAGAAAAGCAATAAGTTTAACAAGATTGATTTTTGCAAAAAATAGACATTGTCCGATCCGAAAGCATCGTTTATTCTCTTGAAATATGCTTCATTACGTAAAACGATATGCTGTCTCTCTTCGGTATGCTGTGATATATTACAAAAGTTTTTAACGGCATTTTCTCCGATATCATATTCAAAAAATATTCCTCTGGTATCTGCATATCTGCCTATAAATTTACGTATTTTTTTGTCGAAACTTTTTGCTAACGATTCATCCGATAAAGGATCCCCTGAAGGGTCTGTCAAAGATATTTCCGCATTATATCTGGGTTGAGTATAGGTATGAAAATCCTTGTCAAACCCCATATGTTTGAATCCGAGGTTCTGTATAACGGACATTTGATATTTCCCTCCTTGTTCTATCAAAACGGTATTGTCATGGTAGGTTGAGAGGACAATTTCCGGATCGATACGAATCATACATGCGCCTATTTTTTTAGCGTATGCAACCACCCCCTCCGTAAAGCGTTTAACCGCTTCTTCATCGGAATAATCGATAATAAATCCTCGGGGGGAATAAATCATTTTAAGTCCCGGAGCAAATTTTCTAATCAGTAACAATGCACCTGCAACCGGAATATCATCTGCGTATAAAAGACATAAAGTGCTTTTCCAGTTACACTTTACGTTTGCCCACATAGGAGTTTGGGTAATATTATAATTAGGCTGTTTTGAAAGCCAGGACATATATTCTTTGGAAGAAATGTCCGCAGAAAATCTGTAAGTCATAGTCTTAATCCTGAATGTTAC
>CAMZEM010000156.1 GCA_947305805.1 uncultured Clostridia bacterium
GAATCGTTCGGAAGCTCGATTTCATCAACATCATCCTCGGATTGATCGTAATCGTTAGCGTCAACAGAATCTTCAGAATATGAAGAGAGCGAAGTGGCAACGTCAGCTGTTGCTACTTTCAACATTTCAAGCGCTCCGGACTCATATTCTTCGTCATCCTTTTTGAATACAGGAATTGAGGAAATGAGCTTAACATGGTTTTCATAAATAGAAAGAAGTCTGGATTTAAAAGACTCAACCTCGGCGGTAAGCTGAGTTTTAACCTGCTGTTGATGGTCGGCTTCTTCTTTTGCTGTTTCTATCAGGCGTTTTGCATAGTCCTGTGCATCAGAAACGATTTTATCTGCTTTTTTCTTTGCAGACCCCATCATGTCATCGTATGACTTCTGGTTGGTAACAACGGTTGATCTCATCTTATCCTGATCGTCACGTGACCGCTCTATCTTATCATTGAGATATGCGACTCTCTTATTAAGAGCATCGCGTTCTTCAATAAGAGCAGAGTAATCTTCAAGGATTCTGTTGAGGAAATCTTCGACTTCGTCTGGATTGTATCCACCGACTTTTGTTCTTGAAAATTCCTTCATTTCGATTTCTTTTGGCGTAATCATCAAGCGCACCCCTTTATTGTTTATCAGTATATTTTTTTACTTTTAGTTTCAACCTGTCTTTATGCGTTTTGCCTATAAATTGACCGACAATACATTTGCCGAATCCGCGAATGACTATTTTATCGTTTTCGCATATTTTCAATGATGGAATAATTGCTTCTTCCCCATTTATAAAAACGAGTTTATCTTTTATTGCCTTCAAACTTTTCTCTCTTGAGAAATGGCAGACGGAGGAAACGAAACAATCTATTCTGTCTGATGTTATTATAATTTCATATTCCTCAAACTGCCGCTTAATTCCCGTAAGCATATCGCTTGACACAAAAGAAACCTGGCAAGAGTTCCGTCCTATATAAACCAGAGAAGAAGCTATATAATCGGAAATGGTATTTTTTACGAATACATATGCTTCTGTAGGGAATACAATAATATCTCCGAAAGTATCTCGTTCAATTCCAAGAGACATCAATGCTCCCATATAGTCTCTGTGAGTAATAGATGTAGTCTTGTTGTTTGAAAAAAGCCTAAGGCATTGTATCGGAAAATCACTGTTTTCTGGTCCTTTGTCAGAAAAAACAGCTAGCATACGGTATTCGGAATCGCCATATCCGCCGAATAATGCATATTTGCACTTGAGGCTGTTAACTATATTAACGGCAACAAATGCAGAACGATCAGACAAAAAATCAGAAAAAACTACTTTGCCGGTCTTATTTGCTTTGAGAACAAGGTCTCTGATGTGCGCCTCAAAGATAAAATCGGCTGAATTATTCATCAGAAATTCAATTCGCTTTCTATATCATCGAAAATATCTCCGGAAATATCAAGACCTCCGGGAATAATAAGAAAAGTATGAGCTGCTATCTTTTTAACCTGACCGTTCAGAGCGTATGCAACACCGCTGAGAAAATCAACAAATCTGCGGGTTTCATTCGGAACAAATTCAAGATTAAGAATGACGGTTTTTCTGTCAAGGAGATTATCTGCTATATCAACAAGATCTTCTCTTTTTTCGGGTTTTGCAAGAATAAACTGAGGTCTCGGTTTGTATCCGTCATCAGGTTCATTTTCATCCTGAAAGCCCTGAGCGACAGGCATATCCTCATCGTTCATTGTGTCATCGGGGAATAGTTTTTTTAAGATACCCATCTTTGGAATCCTTTCTGTTATTTATTTTATTTAAAAAGTGTCCTTCCAACTCTGATCATATTGGATCCATGTTTAACTGCTAAAGGATAATCATCAGACATACCCATTGACAGAGTCTGAAGTTGTGTGTTTTCATAATTACGTGTTTTCGTATTCTGAAAAAGTGAATGCATTTTTTCAAAATAGTATTCGTCCGCACCTATGGGCATTATTGCCATCAGGCCCTTAACTGAAATACATGAAACACTCGCACAGGCATTTAAAATATCATTTAAATCATTAATTGAAGCTCCTGTTTTGGTGGCTTCGTCAGCAATGTTGACTTCAATCAGGATATCCTGGGTTTTTCCGATTTTAGCAGCCTGTTTTGAGATTTCAACGGCTACACGAACAGAATCGACCGACTGAATAAGATCCGCAATTGCAACTGCTGATTTTACTTTATTAGTTTGAAGGTGGCCTATCAAATGTTTTTTTACGGGTAAAAATAGATCATTTCTGGCACAAAGTTGCTGAACTTTATTTTCACCGATATCTTTAATACCACACAGAATTGCCTGATTGGCGGCTTCAACAGATTGATATTTTGTTACAGCTACAACAGTTACTGTTGAAGGATCGGCAAATTCAGATATACGGTTAATTATTTCATCGTAGTTTTCTTTAATCATTTTTTGTGAAATTAAATATTTTTTTATCTTCAAGACCTTTGCCGCCGATAATAACCTCATCCTGTGCTTTAAGTGTATAATCAGAAGTTGTAGATATCGGTTTCACAAGAGAATAATCATCTGTAACAAATACTATTTCTATCGGTTTGAAAATAATTCGTTGGGCGGAAAGAACATAGACTCCGGTAACACCGTCAACAACCCTAAGGGCTTCGTTTTTTACTTTTAATCCGGTATATGTCTTTAAAATCATATGGGGGGATTTCTTGCGAATGCCGAATAATTCGGCAGTCAACGTTCCGCAACGAAATCTTACAGCATTTTTGTTGTTGACAGATCGAGAAATATAATCAACAAAGGTAGACACTTTTGTTGCGCCGATTTCATCAATTTCAAATTCAAGAGTAACAGGTTTTCCGACATACAAATCAGATGCCACAGAAGAAGGCACCTCAGCAATAAATGCCCAATAAGAATAGTGCTGTAATTTCCCGACTGCAAAATTTGAAATTTCACTTTGCGGCATTTGCATCAATGATTCATATGCTGCGACAGTCGGTTCTTTATAGTCAGACATATTGAGGTATTCATAACCGTCAATTCTTGAATAAAAATACCCGGCAGAAGGACTATAAAGAGATTTAGATGATGATCCCGCTTCCTGATATATATTTGTAATCTCGCCTTCAGTGGAACTGATTACGCTTTTGATGTAAGAAGAGCCTTCTGACTGTAAAAGACGCTGGTCAAATGCTGACTGAACCTTTTCAGCATTGAGACTTTTATTATTGAAATCATCATTATTTCCGGAGTTTAGAAAAGTTACAATAGAATTCTTAATACTCTGTTCAACGGTTAATGAATCGTACTGAGTACTTTTCCTGATAGTCTCTGTAAGTCTTTCTAACTTTTTATTAAGTAATGAAAGATTTTGCATCTGACTGTCTGTAAAGTTATCCTGATTATATGTTGCATA
>CAMZEM010000157.1 GCA_947305805.1 uncultured Clostridia bacterium
TTCGAAAAAGATATTCATCAGGCAGAACGAAAGTATGGCTATCTGGAAAAAAACAAGAAGAGAAACAACGGGAGATCTCTTTATATTTGACCAAAGATTCAATAAAAACAATCTCATTAATCTATTCCGGTTATTCCTTTATTATGAAATGGTGAAAGATTTACATTTCTTTATATTCATTATATCACATTTCCAAAACGATGTCAACCGCGTTTCAGGTCGCGGGCGGTGCCGGCAAATGAGCGAAAGACGGCGATAACTGAAAAGACAAAAGCTATTGTCAGCAGTGCGCCGAGTGAAAACGACAAAACCGGAAGATTTATATTAAACGCCGCAAAATGCGCAATTTTGCCGAATACGGTTTTTGACAGAAGCAGCATAATTGCATTGCCGAGAACGTATGCAACAGCCGAGAGAAGAATAAACTGCGCCGCAGTGTCTGCAAGTATCATTGTTTTTGAGTAACCGACAACCTTCTTTACGTTCATTATATGAAGTATGCGGTCTATGTAGTAGATACAGAAAACTACGAAGGATATGAGTATAAGCGCGATAAAGTATATCATTACCGAGCGGTCAACGCCGATATTAATCTGCGGATAGAACTGTCCCTGCTCGTAACGGTAATTACCTTCGGAGTTTTCGATGAGACGGGTGATTATCGAGTCAACGGTATCGTCAGACTTTGCGTCTATATATATTGGGGCGTTTTCCCCGCCGTATCTGTAAAAATATGTTTCCATTGAAAAAATCGCCCAGTCATCCATTGACGTATCGTGACCTTCTCTGCCGACGATGCCTATTACCTCATATGTTCCGTCCAGATATGAGAAAAATCTTTTTCCGTCCTTTTCCTCTGTGAAATCTTCAAGTACGTTTTTGCCTACAACAACATAATTTACCGCTTCGGACATTTCTTCTTCGGTAAAGAATCTGCCCTGAGTAACTTCGGGAATATTATATCCGTTTTTTGAATACCACGCGCGTATTTTGGGCATTTTTTCGGGTTCGTAAAACTGCCTTACAGCAAGATCCATGCTGTAGTCGTCAAGGTCTTCATATTTGTATTCGGGTTCGATTTTCGGAGGATCATCCGTAAGCAACGACATTAAAACAATATACCGTTCTCCGTTATTTAAATAGTTATACTGGTATTTATCTGTATTCTCGGTTGACCAGATATAGCTTGTTAAAAACGTTACAGCAACGCTTGCGAGCATAAACATAACAAACGTTATGGTTCTGTAAAGCGGCGCTCCGCCGTCCTTTTTGACCTCTCTGCCGCGTATCAGTTCCGCAACGCTGTATTTTTGCATTTTAAGCCGGACGAAAAAGAAAGTAAGCGCGCATGCGACAGCGATAAAAACAGAAGATATAATAATTCCTCTTTCGATCCAAATCGCGGTAGCGGGATGCTGCTGATAATCCCAGCTTACAATACGCGAATACATCATAAAAAATCCCGCGATAAAACCGAGGACGCAATACACGAGCGTTTCAAGCACGGCAAACAGATAATTGCTTGCGGGCGAAGCACCGATAAGCGTTTGAATAGCGTAAGAACGCATATTTGCGCTCGTTTTGTTTATTGCCGAAAAAACTATGCCGAGTAATGAAAACAAGGTCATTACCGAAACGAGGATCGCAAAAACGGTGGTTTTTTCAAGCATCTGATCCGCTGTTTGCTCCGCTGTTTTCACCGGAACCTGCAAATGGAAATAAGTGTCAAGACCTGCTTCTGCAAGAGCCGTATTTACGGTTTCAACGGCAGCGTTCTCATTCCCTTTATCAACTATAAAAACTCTTGAACCGTTAGTTAATCCGAAGCGGGCGTGAAAATATGATCCTGTCATTCCCTTTACGGGAGGACGGTACTGGAGATTCGACGGTTCATAAAGCCATTCCAACCATTCATCATATGTTTTGTTTACATACGGAAGAATCATATACGTATCGAACAGATAGATATCACTGCCTCCGCCTGGGGAAAGAAACACATGCTTATCCGTCAGAAATCCGATCACTTCATATGTCATCATTTCTTCCGACGGAAAAATACTTGCGTGAAACGTATCGCCGAGATTATAAACGCCCTTATACGACGCTCCTAGAATAACGGGTATACGGTCAAAGTTGAAATCCTCGTATTCCTCATCGGTAAAAAGGCGGCCGCTTGCAAGCGTAAGGCCGTAAGTTTCGATATAATTTTTATCTACTGAAAATGAGTTGACCTGCCAGTATTCGCTGTCGGAAATTCCGGGACGGCTGTCGCCGTTGCCGACAGAGTAAAACGAATAGTAGCCCACGGTGCTGTCGCTTACGGGAATTCCGGGGAGCATTTCATTGTGCAGATAAACAGGCGTCCGCAGAAAAATTGCGGTGTCTATCTCGTCAGACTCGCCTGTGAGTTCGCAAATTCTATTATAATACGCTTCATAATCCGAACATGAATACCCCTCAGCACCGAAACGCGAACCTCCAGCCCTTAAATATTCGCTCAAGGGAGTATCCGTGTTTTGGAAGGCACAAAATATGTCCTTCTCACCGTATATTGCCTGTATCTGAAAGTTTTGAACTTCCAAATCGGAAAGAGACCATAAAAGATTGAAAAAACAGTAGGCCGTCAGAACAATCTGAATAAAAATCAAAATCTCAATAAGCGGCGATCTTTTTATATCGGTCCAGAACTGAGAAAAAAACGATTTAATCATGAAATGCTCCTCCGTTTTCTATCGTTTAACGATTATAGTTCTGTTTCTGTTTACAGTATAACATAACTATATCGAAAGGTCAAGAAACACTATTCAAAAAGTGTCGATATTGACCGTCACATTATGAAAACTGTCAACATATGCCGTCACTTTCAGAATTGTGTCAATTAATCCTTAAATAACTATTGACACAGACGGCGGATTTTGTTTTTTATGTTTGTTTTTCGGTTGCGAGGCGGTTTTTTCAATTACGCTTTACGCCCTGTATTCGTTTGTATTGCCCGCAGTGAAGGTTCTGGCGATGGCGATGATAGAGAGGAATACGGTAAGAAGTATGACGGCAGAAAGTGAGAATACGATGACCTGCGGGTCAAGCATATATATCGAGAAAAGCTGAACGTTTTTGAATACCGTTTCTTTCAGCAGTATTACAAGCGCGTTTCCCGTTACGAACGCGCCGAGCGTTAAAAGAAGAAAATCAAAAAACGTATCCGTAAGTATCATCGTTTTCGAGTATCCTATTATCTTCTTTACGCCGTGGATATGTCCCTGCTTCGAGACGTAGTAAAAACAGAATACCGTTGCGTTGATCACAACGACGATAAGAAGCAGCAGCAATATATCCGTAGGTGCTTCAACCGTAAGGCGGGGATTGTAT
>CAMZEM010000158.1 GCA_947305805.1 uncultured Clostridia bacterium
TCGTTTCTCGAGCGGTGATGCGGATGCATGTTGTATCCCTCTATGCCGTCTAACATTTCAGGCGGCGTTTCAAGCATTCCGTCCCTGAACGGATGCGCCTGGTATATGAGCACACCGTTTTTTCTGCAATAAGCGAATATTTCGGGATACGTGCTCTTTAAAAGCTCTTTTGCGCCTTTGAGAAACTCCTCTGTAACACCGAAAAGAAGATAGTCGTTGGGGTTGTTTTCGTAGCGCAGTTCGGCGCCGAGATATACCTTTACCCCGAGCTTTTCTCCCGCTTTTTTCGCGGCGTGGTACCCGTAAAGATAATCGGTAAAATCCTGCTCGGCGAAAAACCAGTTGGTGAAATGATCGGTAATATGCACGGCGGAATATCCCGCCTGTGCATAGTATCTTACAAGATCCTGCCCCTTCATATTCGAACATCCGCTTACCGGACTCGTATGGCAGTGAAGCTCTATTTTATATGACATATCCATCATCCTTTCAAACAAACCGCAAAACAATTATAATCGCAATTTCTCTATTTGTCAAGTAAAAAATACAACCTCAAAAAATGTTGATATTTGTTTGCATTTTACACGATTAACTTAAAAATGTCCGATAAAAATGCGTATTTACACTTGAAAAAACCTCGACGTTGTGATATACTTACCATGTATATTTTTTTTACTGAAAAAACGTCTGTAAAGATTTTCTTTTCATTATCCGTTTCGGGGGAAAACAATGCTTATTCTTTCAACTTCTTCGGAAGATATTTTACTTTGTTCGCGTTTGCTTGAAAACGGGAACACGGTTGCCATCCCCACAGAAACCGTATACGGTCTTGCCGCAAACGCTCTTGACGCGGGAGCTGTTAAGAGAATCTTTCTTGCAAAAGGCAGACCGGCAGACAATCCGCTGATAATACACATAAGCGACGTTTCTATGTTTCCCGACTACTGCTACCCGACAAAGCCGGCATATCTGCTTGCCGAATATTTCTGGCCGGGTCCGCTCACTTTGATTCTGCCGAAAAAACCGGTTGTTCCCGATATCGTTACCGCAGGTCTTTCGAGCGTCGCGGTAAGAATGCCGTCACACCCCGTAGCAAATAAAATAATTTCCGTTTGCGGTTTTCCGCTTGCTGCGCCGAGCGCCAATATTTCGGGGAAGCCCTCCCCGACGAGATTTGAGCATGTAATAAACGATTTATCAAAAAATGAGTTTGTTGCCGCCGCGGTTGACGGAGGAAACTGCGAATGCGGAGTTGAATCCACGGTGGTAAGTCTTATAGGGGAGCATCCGTGTCTTCTCAGACCGGGGGCGGTTACGGTTGAAATGCTGCGGACGGCAGTTCCCGATTTAACGGTAGCCGACGCGGTTTTGCAAAAGCTGCCTCAAAACGAAAAAGCTCTTTCCCCGGGGCTTAAACATAAACATTATGCGCCCGACGCCGAAACCGTCTGCCTTACGGGAAGCGCCGAATCCGCGCTGAAATATATAAAAAACCGCGCGAAAGGCAAAAAAACCGCCGTTATCTGCTTTGACGGCGAAGAAAACGTTTTTTCGGACTATACCGTTATCCCCTACGGCACTCCCGAAAGGCCCGAAACGCTTGCGGAAAACGTTTTTGCCGCGCTGAGAAAAGCGGACGGCATAAAAGACTGCAAACTTATATTCGTTCGCTGCGCGCCGCCCGAAGGGAAAGGTCTTGCCGTATACAACAGGCTTTTACGCGCTTCCGATTTCAGGGTTGTAAATACGGAGGAAGAAGTATGATAATAGGCATTACAGGACCGAGCGGAGCGGGAAAAGGCACCGTTTCATATCGATACCGATCTTATCGGCCACGACGTCGCAAACGAAATTCTTCCCGACCTGGCTGCGCGGTTCGGAAAAGACGTCGTTTCTTCGGACGGAACTTTAAACCGCGCTGCGCTCGCAAAAAAGGCGTTTTCTTCAAAAGAAAACACAAAAGCCCTTAACACGCTTATGCACGGCGCGATAATGAACCGAGTAAAAGAAATAACGGAAGAGGGAAAAAAACGCGGCAACGACAGATTCGTTATTGACGGAGCCGCTCTTTTCGAAGCCCGAGGCAACGAGATGTGCGATTACGTAATAGCCGTTTTATGCGATGAAAAAGTCCGTCTTGCAAGGGTTATTGCAAGAGACGGAATTACGGAAGAACAGGCAAAACAGCGTTTTTCGCGTCAGCTTTCCGCAGATTATTTCAAAGAGCATTCTGATTTTGTTGTTGATAACAACACTCTTTCAGATACAAAAAAACAGGTTTACAAAATAATAAATACAATATACGGAGGAACAAAATGAGCGATCTTTCCTATCAGGCAAAAAACGCCTTCGACGTGCTTTCCGAAGCTGAATTAAACGAAGTTTCGGAATACTGCGAAGGATACAAAAAATTCCTTGACAACGGCAAAACCGAAAGAATGTGCGTTGAATATGCGATTTCCCTTGCCGAAAAAGAAGGTTTCATGCCGTTTGAAGACGGCAAAAAATACAAGGCGGGAGACAAAATCTATCTTTCGCAGAAAAAGCACGCGGCAATTTTTGCAATCATCGGTTCCGAGTCACCCGAAAAAGGATTCAATATCACGGCGGCGCACGTTGACGCTCCCCGACTTGACCTTAAGCCCTCACCGCTTTACGAAGACAACGGAATGGCGTTTTTCAAAACGCATTATTACGGCGGAATTCGCAAATATCAGTGGGTAACGAGACCTCTCGCTCTCTGCGGAGTTATCTGCAAAAAGGACGGAACAACGGTTAACGTAAATATCGGTTCCGATCCGGGCGACCCTGTTTTCATGATAACCGATCTTCTTCCCCATCTCGCAAAAGACCAGGCTCAAAAACCGCTTGCAACCGCATTTACGGGCGAAGGGCTGAACGTTCTTCTCGGATCAAAACCCGATAACGACGAAGAAAAAGACAAAATCCGCGAATTTGTTTTAAAAGCTCTCAACGCAAAATACGGAATAAAGGAAAGCGATCTTTTCACGGCGGAAATCACGGTTGTTCCGGCAGACAACGCAAGAGACGTCGGTTTTGACAGAAGTCTTATCGCCGCATACGGACATGACGACAGAGTATGCGCATATCCCTGCTTTACCGCCCTTCTGAAAACAAAAGCTCCGAAAAAAACCTGCGTATGCGTTTTTGCGGATAAAGAAGAGATAGGCAGCGTCGGCGTAACGGGTCTGCGCTCCGACTTTATGAACAATTTCCTTCTCGCGCTTTGCGACGGATACAACAGCCGTATTGCGTTTGCAAATTCCGCAGCGATTTCTTCCGACGTTGCGGCGGCTTTCGACCCG
>CAMZEM010000159.1 GCA_947305805.1 uncultured Clostridia bacterium
GTGTTGGATATAGATTCATACGACTTAAACGCTGTTGAGTATGACGGAGCGATAAATCTCATGAAAGGCGCAATAGAACTTGCCGATGCGGTAAACACGGTAAGTCCTACTTATGCCGAAGAAATAAAAATGCCGTATTATGCTCACGGACTTGAAAGCATTATTAATGAAAGAAGCTACAAGATTTCAGGAATTCTGAACGGAATTGACGTTGAAAGATACAATCCCTGGACAGATGCTCATATTGTTAAACGATATTCCGCAAAAAACCCCGATGGAAAGAAGATTAACAAGGCAGAAATTCAGAAAGAATTCGGATTACCCGTTGATGAAAACGTACCGGTAATAGGTATTATATCGCGCCTTGTTGAGCATAAGGGCTTTGATCTTGTTGCATGCATTATCAGACAGCTGCTTGAAGAGAACGTACAGGTTATTATTCTCGGAAAGGGTGATGCTCACTATGAAGATTTCTTCGGTACGGTAGCATCGCAGTATCCTCAGAAAATGTCTGTAAAAATAATGTATGACACGGCACTTGCCTCACGTATTTATGCAGGCGCAGATATTATTTTAATGCCGTCTAAAACCGAGCCATGCGGTCTTGTCCAGATGGTTGCATGCAGATACGGCTCCTTGCCGATTGTAAGAGCAACGGGAGGATTAAAAGACAGCATACATGACGGCGAAAACGGGTTTGTATTCAATGACTACAACGCTCATCACATGCTTGATACGATAAACCGTGCGCTTGCTGCGTTTGACGACAAAGACAGATGGAACGAACTGATTCAGAATGCAATGAATTCAGATTTCACATGGAAATCCTCCGCTAAAAAGTATTATGAACTCTATAAAAAATAAATAAAGGAAACCGATAAATGGACGATATTATGAAAAATCCGCAATATTCTGCCGCGGATCTTAACAGAATTATTGAAGAAAATCTTTCAAAATTAGGAATAGACTGGACTGAAGCTACCGCAGAACATATTTACAAGGCAACCGTAACAGCATTGCGTGATATGTATTCTGCAAGACGCAAACAGTTCAAAAACAGAGCAAGAAAACTGGGCGAAAAAGAAGTTTATTATTTCTGTATCGAGTTTTTGCTTGGAAGAGCTTTGAAAAACGCGATTTATTGCGGTAAACTTGAAAGTAATTTCAGGCAGGCACTTTCAAAATATCGTCTTACACCTGAAGATTTATACGAATGCGAACCTGACCCGGGCCTTGGAAACGGCGGTCTGGGCAGGCTTGCTGCGTGTTTTATGGCATCTCTGGCTTCACAGAACTATCTTGCAACCGGATTCAGTATTTGTTATGACTACGGTATGTTTAAACAAAAACTCGTTGACGGCTGGCAAATGGAACTTCCAGATGTCTGGCTTCCGAACGGAGAATGCTGGCTTGTACCGAGGCTTGATGAGGCAGTAGATGTCCGTTTTGGCGGAAGAATTGAGGAAGTATGGGAAAACGGGAGAATGACCATTAACCATATCGGTGAAACAGTTGTTCACGCAATCCCCTACGATATGATGATTCCGGGATACGATACTCAGGGTGTCTCAAAACTTCGTTTATGGAGAGCAAAGAGCGCTCTCAATATAGACATGCATCTTTTTTCTCAGGGAGACTACATTCAGGCAAGTGAAGAAGCTACGCGTGCTGAAATGATATCTAAAATTCTTTATCCGCCGGATGAACATATTGAAGGAAAATCATTAAGATTAAAACAACAGTATTTTCTTGTGTCGGCATCGCTTCATTCCGTTATCAAACGCCATATGAAACGTTACGGAACACTTGATTCTCTGCCTCAGAAAGCAGTGTTCCATATAAACGATACGCATCCTTCTCTTGTAATTCCGGAACTTATGCGAATACTGATAGATGAATTCGGATACAGCTGGGACAGAGCCTGGGATATTACAACGAATGTTGTTTGTTATACAAACCATACGGTAATGTCTGAGGCCCTTGAGAAATGGGATGAACAGATTTTTGCATCCATTCTGCCGCGGTTGCATTCCATACTGAAAGAAATCAACTCACGTTTCTGTCATGAAGTATTTGAAAAAACAGACGGAAACTGGAATAAAGTATCACGTGTTTCAGTACTGGCGTTTGATACGGTCAGAATGGCCAATTTGTCTGTAATAGCTTCAAAGAAGGTTAACGGAGTATCACAGCTTCATTCCGAAATCCTGAAAAATACTGTTTTTAAGGACTATTATGACCTGATGCCCGAGAAATTCGAGAACGTTACAAACGGTATTGATTTCAGACGTTGGCTTTGCCAGGCGAACCCCGGCTTAACAAACCTGCTTAAAGAATGTATAGGAGACGGATTTATAAAACATTCTGAGAATCTCGAAGAATTTCTGAGATTTAAAGACGATTCCTCCGTATTAAATTCACTTGCCTCAATAAAGCATGAAAACAAAAAGAGATTTATTTCACGTATCGGCGACAATTCGATTGATCCGGAATCTATTTTTGACGTACAGGCAAAGAGGCTGCACGAATATAAACGCCAGTTGTTGAATGCTCTGCACATACTGTATCTATACGTCCAGATAAAAAATGATCCTTCATTTGTTATTCCGAAAACGACATTTGTATTTGCAGCAAAAGCAGCTTCTTCATACTATATGGCAAAGAGAATTATCCTTTTAATCTACTCCATATCCGAAATGATCAAGAAAGATAAACGCGCGTCGGAGAAGATAAACGTTGTATTTCTCGAGAATTACAGTGTAACATGGGCGGAATACCTCATGCCTGCCTCTGAAATAAGCGAACAGATATCACAGGCGGGAACGGAAGCGAGTGGTACCGGAAACATGAAAATGATGATTAACGGTGCTCTTACTCTCGGAACACTTGACGGCGCAAATGTTGAAATCTGTGAGAAAGTTGGTAATGAAAACATATACATTTTCGGAATGAAGACGAATGAAGTTTCCGAGCTATACAAAAAGGGATATTATCCTGCATCGTATATATTAAAGGATCCTGTACTTTCCGATATAGTAGGTATGTTACATAATAACATAAACGGGATTAATTTCTCTGATATAGCGAATTATTTAACAATGGACGGATTTGCAGACCCGTATATGGTTGTAGCAGATTTTGACGCTTATAAGAAAATACATAAAAAGGCATATTCGGACTATAACGACACAATGTTATGGAACAGAAAGTCGCTAATAAATATTGCAATGGCAGG
>CAMZEM010000160.1 GCA_947305805.1 uncultured Clostridia bacterium
CCAGGAGAGGATTTTTTCTAAAGGAAGATAAGAATTTCTTCATAGAGACCTCCAAAAATAATAATGTTTTTCAGTCAGAATAAATGCATTTATTCTGTACTAATCGAAATATATTCAAACAAATTATACACTATCATTAATAAAATGTCAAGCGACAGCTAACGACAAAACTATACTTGAAACGAAAAAAACCAAGACCGTGTAAGAGTTTTAAGCTCCTGTATGGTCTTTGTGATTGTTTATTAATCAAATATCACGTGAAGATCGGCGCGTATGTATCATTCCGCGTTGACGTTTTCGCCGATGATGTTGCCGTCGTGGAGGCGGATGACGCGCTGGCAGTAGGAGGCAACGTTTGCGTCGTGGGTAACGACTACGACCGTCGTGCCTTCCTTGTTTATCTCTTTGAAAAGATTCATTATGCTCTTGCCGGTTTCTTCGTCAAGCGCGCCGGTGGGTTCGTCTGCGAGAAGAATTGACGGTTTATGAGCTATGGCTCTCGCTATCGCTACTCTCTGCGCCTGTCCGCCGGATAACTGTGACGGGTATTTTCTCAGCTTCTCCCCTATCTCAAGTCTTTCCGCTATCTCTTTTACTCTCTGCTTTGTGGATACGCCTTTCAGTCTTCTGTATCTCAACGGCAGAGCTATATTCTGATATACAGTATACTCGTCTATAAGCGCAAAGTGCTGAACGACAAAACCGACATCCGTTCTTCTGAACTTCGCCATTTTGTTCTGATTCTTTGTATTCATATGTTCGCCGTTGTAGATATATTCTCCGCTGTCGGGAGTATCAAGTCCTGCAAGAAGATTCAGAAGCGTTGATTTACCTGAGCCGGATTTACCCATAATGGCAAGCATTTCGCCTTTTTTGATATCAAGATCAATGGGACGCAGCGCCGTTACAAGTCCGTCACCCTTGCCGTATGTTTTGCATATGCCTCTTAACGAGATGATGTTTTCCATTTTTGGCCTCCGTTTATTATTTTTGTTCTATATATTTTTATTATTTCTGCACTTATTATATCAAATAATTAAACTTTTGTCAAGCGCGTTTCAGGTCGCGGGCGGTGCCGGAGAATGAGCGAAAGACGGCGAGAACAGCAAAAAAGAATGCAATTAAAATCAGCGCACCGAAAGATAATAACAATACATTAATATCTATGCTGAACACCGAAAAGAGCGGTATATTGAGAAGAATTGTTTTAGATACCGCATACATCAGCAGATTCCCGACAAGATATGCCGCAGCTGATATAGAGATAAACAAAACCGAGGTATCGGTAATTATCATGGTTACGGAATAACCGATGAATTTTTTAATATTAATTATCTGTTTCAGTTTATCGGTAAAATAAATACAGAATACAACTGCGGTTATAAATATAACTGTTATGAAAATATCAATAATGTCTTTTGATATTCCTAAATCTATTCTAGCGCTTACAGGCTGCTCCAGAACCGAATAAACACCGTCTGAGGAAGATTTAAGATGATCTGTAATCTGCCGCTGCAAAAGTTCGCTTTCTGCATCCGCAATTATAGGACGTCCCGCCAATCCGCCGTAACGAGTCAAAGCGGTAGGAAGCGTTATAAACACCCAGTCGTCAACAGAAGTTTCGTGGCCATCTCTGCCTACGATACCTATAATTTCATACTCATAGTCTCTGTATGATATATATTTTTTACCGTTCCTTTCATATCCGAAACCTTCATAAGCATTTTTCCCCACAACTGCGTAATTGCTGACGGTTTTTACTTCCTCCGGCGTAAAGAATCTTCCTTCAACCGTTTCCGGAACGCCGAAATCACCCTTGTAAAACCAGCCTCGAACTTTCGGGGTTAAGTTTTCGGTATAAAGAATTTCAAGGCACGCTTCTATACTGTAATTGTTAAACTCGTTTATATCAAATTCAATTTCGTTCTCTAAGGTTTCCTGATTGGGAAGAGAGTGGAAATAAAGCACGGAACCGGTCGCCGGCCAGTAGTTATTCTGATATTTGTCTATATGTTCAACCTGATAGCTGTAACTGCTCAGAAAAGTAACACTGACGCCAACAAGAGCCATCATTACAAAATACGTAACCTTGTAAAACGGCTGAGTTCTGTTCGTTTTTATTTCTCTGCCGCGAATAAGCTCCGACGTGCTGTATCCTTTTACTTTAACATACACAAAAACAAACGACAGCACGCACGCAAGAACGGTAAACGCCGCGGCGGTATAGCACAGCAATAAAACTGCAGCGGGCAATGCGGGATGTTCGGCAGACCCCAATTCCACATATTCAAATATGAAACGCCACAAAAAACCGGTTACAAAACCGAGAATACAGTATACGAACACCTCCGAAACCGCATAAACAATTATCCTTATCTGCGTTGCTCCCACGAGATTATGCACCGAATAAGATTGCATGCTGTTTGAAACATTGTTTACAGAGGCAAACACAACGCTTGCGACGGCAAAAAGAACCATGATTAAAGTAAGAACCGTATATATTGTGTTCTTTTCCGCAAGTTCATCGCCTGTTTGCAGCACAACCGACCTGAAAGAACTTCCGATTTTATAATAGTCAATGAGCCCTGTTTCAGATAGGGCGTTATTCATATAATCTATAAGAACATCTTCTTTGCCGGACTCTATAAGATAATGCCTTCCGGAAATCAGATTTGCGCCGAGACCGGCAATGTAATACCTGATAACCGTTTTTTCGTGAAGATATTCGCTGTTTTTTTCGTAAAAATCAACCCATTCGGTAAGTGATTTGTTATAATAGGGCAAAATCATTTTGCCGTCAAAAAGAAACGGTCCGCTTCCTCCGGGATCAAAGTATACCTGTCCTTTTGCAATAAAGCCGATAACCTCATAAGTGCAATTCAGCGACCTGTCGTTTCCAAGCGCAATATGGGGAGCTTCAAACGTATCGCCGACAGAATAATCCTCTTTAAAATTGTAGCCGAGAATTACGGGGATGCGGTTGAAATCTATATTTTCAAATTCGTCTTCCGTAAATACTCTCCCGCTGTCCATAACAAATCCGAATATCTCGAGATAATCGGAAATACACAGTAATACAACAATCCGACAATTCCCCCGAAAAGGAA
>CAMZEM010000161.1 GCA_947305805.1 uncultured Clostridia bacterium
TCTGTGTATATCAGCCATATTTCCGCCTCCGAAACGCAATTTACCGATACATAATACCAGAAAAAGCCGTTTTTGTCAAGAATTTGAGAATTTTTTCGACTTCAGGGGAAAAACCCCTTTTTTCGGTTGCAATATTTCCGAATATATGTTATAATAAATCATAACTCAAAAAATACACAGAATTCAAACAGTTTTGAAAGGAAATCATACCCGGTGGATAATACCTTTGAAATCTCCTTTTTTCTGGGCGAACTTATTTTTACCGCAATATGGCTCATTGTAAGGATTATTGTCTGGATATCTCACAAAAAAATCGATATTAAACGCGAAGCGATGCTCCTTCTTATGTATGTCAATCTTGCAGTAATCATCCGTTTTGTTTTTTACCCCATGGCTACCGTAAACGGTCACGTTCAGCCGCTCGTTTTCGACCCGAATGCGGTCCTGCCTCTTAAAGTAAATTTTGTTCCGTATATAAGACTTTCCGACTATGCTTATAAAAAGGACCTCCTTGTCAATTTAATAGGCAATGTCGCCCTGTTTATTCCTACCGGAATTATTCTTCCGGTTTTATATAAACGTCTGAATAATTTTATCAAAGTTGTTGCTGTCGGCGCTCTGATTTCTTTATGCATCGAAATTTTGCAGCTTCCCTTCAGCAAACGGTTTTCCGATATAGACGATTTAATACTTAATACCGTCGGAGTTGCGGTCGGCTACGGCATATACGCCCTTTTAAAGCTTTTTCGAAAAATATCAAAAAAACGTTCCGAATAAAAGATTTGTCACCCCGAAATTAACAGAAAGGCAGGTTATTATGAAACATTTTAAGAGATTTTCACTCGTTTTGCTGCTTGCTCTTCTCCTTGCTGCATGTTCCGCGCAGTCGGAAGAAACCGTTCCCGACTACAACAGCGGTCTTAACAGCAACAATTTTGACGGCGCGACGCTCAGTTTCGCCATGAAACCCGATATCTGCTACGATGTCGATTCACTTTTTGGCGATGCTGTCAGGGCGCGTATCGCCGAGGTTCAAAAGGACTACAATGTCAATATCGTTTTTAACGGTGAAACAGACGTTGAAAATAATCTTTTCTACTATATTTCATCCGGCATTAAACCGTGCGATGCTCTCCTTTCAACTTCATTCACGCTTCACGACAGCATCAGAGCAAATCTTCTGTATCCCATCGATACGTTTTATTCCGGAATAGACTATCTTGAAACCGACAAATGGGGCGGACGCGAAAAGCTTATTTCATATGCCTACAATGAGCATTTATACGGCATTTTGCCTATGTACTGGCCCGAAACTGTCTGGAAACAGGTAGACCACTTCTTTTTTGTAAACGAAAATATAGTATCGCGCTTAAATCAGCCCGATCCGCGTGAATTTGTTGAAAACGGCGAATGGACAAGAGACAGATATTTGCAGGTTCTTGAGGACTATACGCACAAAAACAACAGCGGAGATACCGTTTATGCCCTTACTGCAATGCCTGCCCACTATTTCAGCATTGCAATCAAGACAAGCGGCATTGACTATGTTGTAAAACATGAGGACGGAACGTATTCAAACGCATTTCTCGAACCCGGAGTCCTCGACAAGCTCGCATGGGTTTCGGATTCTTACTGGAACAATTGGGAAACTACAATCACGCACGGCACCGATACGTTCACCACTATCGCGCAGTTCGTTGACGAAAGCGCCGTTATGGTGCTCACGCATCTCTTTTACGGACTCAGAGATATCCAGTATACCGTTGATAGTTTCGGCATCCTTCCTTTCCCGCTTTCGGACGACCTTGCAGGCAGCAAGTGGATAGGGGAGTTTGAGTTTTACAACAACGGCATCTCCTTCCCTGCAAATATTTACGACCTTGATGCCATCCCTGCGGTAATTGATGCCATTTTCGAACCTCTTCCCGGTTACGAAACCGAGGAAGAGCGTTACGAATACTACGACAGATACGTTTTCCACGATCCGCGCGACACCCGTGTTGTTTTTGAGTGTCTTTCAAACTGCCGCTATCGTCCCTACAACGATAACGGTTACCTCATCCCTAATGCAATAAACGCCGCTCAGGGCAAAAAATCCATATCGCAGATACTCGAAGCCAATGTTGATATAATGGAACGCCTCAACACCGAAGTATATATCCCGCTCGAAGAAACCTGCGATCTCCTCTGGCCGGACTGAAATAATTAACATCAAAAAAGTCCCCGTCATCAATCTGCGCGGGGACTTTTGCATTTTGTAAACAAAAATTTCCTAATTCCTATTGACAACAGATGACGGTTGTGATATAATAATCAAGCTGAAATCCGCACATGCCTGCGCGATTCTCAGCCTGTTATACGGAGAGGTATCGAAGAGGTCATAACGGGGCTGACTCGAAAGCGGCTCGGTTTCGTCACTCGGTACAGCGCGAAAGCTCCGGTTTTCTCGCAAAAGCTCCGTTTTCCTGCGGTTTTCGCGACTTTAGCTTGCAGGAAAAAGGAAAGGCGCCTTACAGTTGCCTATCAAAGTTCGCACAAAAATCAAATACGGAGAGGTATCGAAGAGGTCATAACGGGGCTGACTCGAAATCAGTTTGGGAGCAATCCCACATGGGTTCGAATCCCATCCTCTCCGCCAGACTTGAGTGGAAAGTGTCCGGAAACGGGCACTTTCCACTTTTTGCTCCGAGGGATTACCCATCGTGTTCTTGTTCTCAGGCTTTCATGATGCCGTAATTCCGAGCCCGGAAAGCATCGCGTCAGCCGAAGAAATCTTAGAGCTGTACTCCAGATGGGCGTAAATGTTTGCCGTTGTAGAGAAATCACTGTGACCAAGCCATTCCTGGATCTGCTTCATATGAACTCCGCTGGAAAGCATCAGTGAGGCGCAGGAGTGCCGGAGATCGTGGAATCTGATCCTGCGCATCCCGTTTTCCTCCAGAAACTCGCCGAATCTTGAAGAAACATACTCAGGCTTGATGAGATCCCCGACTTCATTGACGCAGATATAGCCTTCAAACTCCCTGTTATAGCAGCGTCCGCAAAGGCGACGGTTTTCTATCTGCTCTTCCTGGAGGCTCAGTAACCTTT
>CAMZEM010000162.1 GCA_947305805.1 uncultured Clostridia bacterium
TCTTTTAAACCATGTCAATTGCCGTTTTGCATATCTTCGGCTCTCCTGTTTGGTCTTTTCAACTGCTTCTTCAAGAGATATTATGCCTAAAAGATAATCGTTTAATTGTCTGTATCCTATCGCCTGAGACGCAGTTAAGGATAATTTGCTTTGAAATAAACCACGAACTTCATCCAGAAAGCCCTGTTGGAGCATTTCATCGACACGTCTGTTAATCCTGGAATATAAGTAATCTCTGTCTAATGCGGTAAGCCCGATTTTCAAAAAATCAAATTCAGGCTCTTGTTTTGATTCTTTGTTGAACTCTTCAACTGTTTTGCCTTCGCTTCTGTAAATCTCAAGTGCTCTCGAAATACGTTTAACATCATTATCATTTAGCTTCTCAAAAGATTCAATGTCAACAGATCGGAGCAATGCCTTTAGCTCTCCGGAACCGTATAAATCGGCGTATTTCTTAAGAAAATTTCTGTATTCGCTATCTGCTTTTGCAGGAGATAGTTTAATGTTTTCCGTAAGCGAAGAAATATATAAACCGGTTCCTCCGACAACAATCGGAAGTTTGTTACGTGAGATTAAATCGCGTATTGTTTTTTTTGAAATATCCAAAAAATCAGCAAGCGAAAATTCGCATGTCGGTTCAACAATATCTATCATATGATGGGGTATTCCCTGCATTTCGGCATCAGTGATTTTAGCTGTTCCGATATTCATACCCTTATAAATCTGCATAGAGTCAGCAGATATTATTTCCCCGTTAAACCGTTTCGCGATTTCTACCGACAGCTTGGACTTACCTGTTGCAGTCGGGCCGAGAATAACAAGAACTTTATCCACTGCCCTACCCCACAATACGCTTAAACTGTTTCTCGATCTCTGTTTTTGTCATTATAAAAACAATAGGTCTTCCATGTGGACAGTACTTTAAAGTATCTCTTTTGATCAAATATTCATCAATAAGTCCTTTTAACTCAAATTCGGAACTTCTTTTCCCGCTTTTTATCGCTGCTTTACATGAAATTGTATACAGAAATTTGTCAAGAAGATCTTTATCCGCATACTTTTTAAGCCTTAGTTCAGAGGCAATTTCGGAAAGTACAACTTCTATATCTTCCTCGTCAATGACATTCGGTATTTCTCTGAGAATAAGTGTTCCGTCAAGATCGTCAATATCAAACCCCAATTGTTTCAATCCGGTTTTATTATCCAACAAAACAATTCTGTCAGATTCGGAAACAGATACTATCCTGGGAGCAAGAAAAGTCTGAAGTTCTATATAATCAGAAGATCTTAGTTTTTCAAATATCATTCTTTCATGCAGAGCATGCTTGTCTATAAACATTATCGAATCGGATAATTCGATAATAATATATGTATTAAATACTTCGCCTATAAGCTTATAGTCCGGATGATTGTCAATAGAAACGGTTATATCCTCATTATCTGAAGAATTACTATTGTTGTTGGTATTTGGTTCGAATTCTGTTTCCGGCGATATATTTGCAAGTTGATTTATTATATCCGTATCAAAATCAATATTGTTTTTATCAACAAATTCCTTTATTCTTGACACTGCTTCTAGCGGATCGCTTCTTAACCTTAAAGCATCATCTGTATAATTTTGCTTATTATATGAAGTGAAAGACTGATTTTCATAGGAATGCGAATTATCAAAGCCATATTTCCCTTCAGACTGATTTTTGTAAGAAGTAATTCGCCAATCATTAATATGTCTGATTTCATCAACGTCTTTTGACAATGTTGCAGGATTAAAATAATGATTATCAGAATTATTGTTTCTGTTCTGTTCACGGTTAACAGGTACTTTTATCTGATATATACCTGATTCGACGGACAATGCTTCGCGAATACATTCAGAAATTGCGTTAGCGATAAGCTTATCGTTTGAAAACTTAATTTCTAACTTTGATGGATGGACATTTACATCAATTTCGGATGAATTAATTTCAAGAAAGAGAACGCAAACGGGATATCGTCCGACAAGCATACTGTTTTTATATGACATCTCAAAAGCTTGTTGTAGAATTTTTGATTTTACAAGACGACGGTTTACAAAAAATATCTGGAAATTTCTGTTCGTTTTTGTAGCAAGCGGCCTGCCGATTAAACCGTGGATATCGATACTGTTTACAGAGTAATTAACGTGTATCAAATCCGATGCAAGTTCGGGTCCGAATACAGAATATGCTGCGTTTTCAAGACTTCCGTTAACAGAAGTGAAAAACTTCTGAACCCCATTAATAATATAAGAAAAACCGATGTCTGTATGAGAAATGGCAAGCTTTTCAATCAAACTTGTTATTGCAGCCCTTTCAGCCTGTTCGGATTTAACGAATTTAAGCCTTGCAGGAGTATTGTAGAAAAGATCACGAACTTCAATTGTTGTACCGTCCGATAATCCTGCATCTCCTTCATCAATTATATTTCCAGCCTCAAGAGCAACGAAATACCCGGAAACAGAAGACTGCTCTTTTGTTTTCAATACGATTTTTGAGACGGCTGAAATAGCTGCAAGTGCCTCTCCCCTGAAACCGAGAGTATTAATTGAATATAAATCATCTTTTGATGATATTTTACTTGTAGCATGTTTTATAAAAGCTGCCTTGGCGTCATCCGGAGACATACCGCATCCGTCATCGGTAATGCGAATGTATTCTATTCCGCTCCCGACTATTTCAACAGTTATTTTTTTAGCCCCGGCATCTATCGAATTTTCAACAAGTTCTTTTACAACAGAGGCAGGTCTTTCTACAACTTCTCCCGCAGCAATCAGATCGGAAATATCGTTGTCGAGTATTTTTATTTTATTCATTCTGATTCCTTTGCTTTTTGTGACAAATCGTAAAGTTCATTCAATGCTTCAACAGGTGTTATGACTGTTGCATCCAGTTTGATCAATCTATCGATAATTTCATCGCGAAGTGTGTTTTTGAATGATGTTTGAATATCATTTTCATTATGACTAATCTCGGATTTATAGGATACTCTTCC
>CAMZEM010000163.1 GCA_947305805.1 uncultured Clostridia bacterium
ACCTCAGACGTATTCAACGTTTCTCTTGCAGTTGTTTTTCTGGCTATCTGTATGACTCAGATTTGTTTCTATAATCAGAATCTTATGACTATTTTAGCGCAGATAATGGCAACCTCAATTTTAATAAGGACCGATATATTGACCAATGAAAACTAAAAAGAATTTCAAGCTTGCTTTTTACGCCGCAAAGCTTGTATGCGCTCAGATAATTGCGGCTGTTTGCAGTCCGTTTCTTAAAAGAAAGAATATATGGATTTTCAGCGAAAAGAAAACCGAAGCCAGAGATAACGGATATCATTTTTTTAAGTTTATAAGACAAAATCATCCTGAAATCAACGCCGTTTACGTAATAACTAAAAACTCGTCCGATCGCAGTAAGGTTGAAAATCTCGGCAGGGTTATAAATTACGATTCTTTTCTTCACTGTATTTATTATTTTTCCGCCAAAGAGAGAGTTTGCAGTCAGATTCACGGTGTCAGACCTTATGAGGAGTATGCGGGACTGACTAAGCTTTATTTTTACAGAAGAAAAGATCAAAAACATATTAATCTCAAACACGGCATTTCAAAAGATTTCAGACCCGATGCCTTCGATTTCAATAAAGTCGCTTTTGACTTGTATATCGCCGGCGCAAAACCCGAGTATGATGCAATTAAGGAACAGTTCCACTATCCCGATAAGAATATAGCTCTTACCGGTTTTTGCCGTTTTGATGCGCTGCATAACCTGCCTGCGCCCGAAAAAACCATTCTTATTATGCCAACGTTCCGCTACTGGCTCAGAACTTCGGATTCATCAAAGTCCGAAGCGTCTGAGGGGGAGATGAAAAGGTTTATTGAAAGCAACTACTTCAATGCGTACAGGGATCTGTTAACAGACGGCTCTCTTTTAGATAAAGTGAAAGAAAACGGATATAAAATCCTGTTCTATCTCCATTATACTTTTCAGCCGTATGTTAAGGCATTTGAGCCCTTTGCAAATGACGTTGTCACTGTTTGCAAACGGGGCGAGTACGATGTGCAGAAACTGCTTACTTCATCCTCAATGCTTATCACCGATTACTCCAGCGTGTTCTTCGATTACGGTTATATGATGAAACCGATGGTATTCTATCAGTTCGATCTGGAAGAATACCGCGACAGACATTACAAAGAGGGCTATTTCTCCTATGAACGCGATGCATTCGGCCCGCTTGTTAAAACAAAAGACGAGGTCGTGGCATTTATGCTCCATACAATCGACCGGAATATGCAAATGGATGATGAATACAGAGCTCGGGCGGAACGCTTCTTCACGCCTCACGACAATCGCAACTGTCAGAGAGTGTATGAGGCAATTCTGAAACTTGATGAGGAATAATTGATGATCGGTAACTTAATCTGGATGTTTTTGGAGTATCTTCCCGACAAACTTTACCTCTCTCTGCTTTTCAAAAAGAGATTGGGGTATAAAATGGACTGGAAAAATCCGAAAACTTTCAATCAGAAACTGCAATGGATGAAACTTTACGATAAAAATCCGCTTTACTCTGTTTGCGCGGACAAAATTGCGGTGCGCGATTTCGTCGCAGCCGCCATAGGAGATAAGTATTTAATTCCCTGCCTTGGCGTTTATGACAGAGCTGAAGATATCGATTATGATTCCCTTCCCGAGCGTTTTGTCCTGAAATGCAATCACGGCGCAAGGTTAAATGTTATATGCTGCGATAAAAACAAACTTGATATTCCCGCTGCAAATGCTTCTCTGAATAAATGGCTGAAAACCAGGTTCTGGCATCAGAAAAGAGAGTATCATTATAAAGCTATCAAACCGCGAATCCTTTGCGAACAGTATATGGAGGATGAAGAGACAGAAGGACTGAACGATTATAAGGTGTTCATGATCGCAGGCAACCCTTATATGATTCAGGTTGATCTCGACAGGTTCGGCGAACACCGCAGAAACGTCTACGACGCGGAGTGGAATCTCCTTGATGTTAATATAAGCTTCCCCAATGGACAGGACGTTCCAAGGCCTGCCGTATTGGACGAGATGCTTTCCTGTGCCGGAAAACTTGCGGATGGCTTCGCTGAAGTTCGTGTAGACTTTTATGTGATTAACGGCAAACTCTACTTTGGCGAGATGACGTTTTTCAGCGGCGCGGGTTTTTCAAAATACGAACCGCGAGAGTTTGAATTTGAAATGGGGAAGAAACTGAAACTTCCGGAAAGATGAGGATAGATCATGAAGAAGGTTATCACAGTCGGCGTTTTTGATTACTTTCATTTGGGACATCTGCGTCTGTTTGAGAATGCAAAGAAGCTCGGAGACTATTTGATTGTTGCTGTTCAGGATGGCGATTGTATTCTCAAAACAAAACCGGACGCTAACGTTCTGTATACAACAGAACAGAGAATTGATCTTGTGAAGGCGCTTCGGGTAGTTGATGAGGTTATTATCTATCGGGATGTAGATAAAACTCTTCCGGAGGTGGATTTTGATGTTTTTGCAATTGGCGGAGATCAGAACCATGCCGGTTTTCAGAGAGCTGTCAAATGGTGCGAAGAGAACGGAAAAGAAGTTGTTAGGTTGCCGCGCACTCCCGGAATCTGCTCATCTCAGATTAAAAGCCAATTGGAGTCTTTGAAATAATAATGGGGGAGGGGGTATGATGAACTTTAAGAGAAAAGCAAAGGTTTTTTTCTGTAAAACGCAAGCTTCAATCGCGGCTTCGTTTACGAAACTCGAAAAAAAAGTTGTTTTCGAAAGTTTTCACGGAAAGCAGTATTCTGATAATCCTCGGGCAATTTCCGAAAAAATGCATGAGATGTATCCGGATTATGAACTGGTTTGGGGATTCTCGGATTTACAGGCTGTATCCAATATCATTCCACCCTATGTAAAGGCATATAATATAGCTTCATTGAGGTATATTCGCGAAAGAGCATCTGCCGTCGCTTATGTACGCAACGAGGCAATTACGGATGAGATTATC
>CAMZEM010000164.1 GCA_947305805.1 uncultured Clostridia bacterium
CTAAAAACAACTGTGTTCTTCGATAGTGGGGAGAATCATCGGGTACTAATTTTATTTCCGCAGGATTAACTATTTTTATTGCTTCTAAGTCTGTTAAAAATACTGCTTCTATATCTTTAACTAAAGGGGAAATACCTATACAGTATAGCGCTTGGTTCCCTAAACTGTTCGTTTCTGTCTTTTTTATCATCCATTCTTCGTCGCGTATAATGGTTCGCATGCCCGGTGCGTTATCAATCATAATAAAATTCCTTCCAGTTGATTTCAGTTATTTCCTTCAACAAACTCAAATACATCCTCTGCGGTGCAATTTAATGTTTTGCAGATTCGCCATAATACATCTGTAGTAATATCTTTATCGTTTGCAAGCTTTGTCATTTGATAGTGGGTAAGATTGGCTGCTTCAGCTAAATCTTTCTTTTTCATACCTTTGTCGATAAGAATGTGCCAAAGTTTTCGATAGCTGACTGTTGATTTTTTATTCATAGCCCTGCCTCCTTACTGTAATGACTTTTATACAATAATTCCAGTATATAATAACATAATTTATGATAGACTTCAATACAAAGTATGAAATTTCGTACTTATTTTTGCGATTCAAGCAAAAATAACAACAATAACGGTTGACTATTTTAAGTGTTAGAATTATAATTTATGTAGAATTGTTTGAGAAGAATTAAAATGCATTGGTTTTTTGAAACCCGAAGAAAAGAGGTTGTATAATTTTGGCTCAGTTTGATGTAAATAGTACTTCCGTAGAAAATATTATCAGTTCAATTAAAGCGGGAGACATTGCAATACCGGAAATCCAAAGGCCGTTTGTATGGGATGCTACCAAGGTTAGAGACTTGATGGATTCTCTTTACAAAGGCTTTCCGGTTGGGTATATCATTGTATGGAAAAATCCGGATATTCGACTTAAAGACGGAAAAATCTCATACGGGAAGAAAATTCTTATTGATGGTCAGCAACGGATTACAGCGATTCAGGCAGCAATTGTCGGTCAAGAGGTAGTGGACGCTTCATATAAAAAGAAACGTATTACTATAGCTTTTAACCCGATTGAAGAAACATTTGAAGTTTGCAATCCGGCTATCAGAAAGAATATTCGATGGATATCTGACATCGCCGATGTATTTGATGTTGGATTTGATGCGTGGGAATTTGTCAATCAGTATTGTGAAGCGAATGGCATCACCGGAAAACAGTCTGATATAAATAAAACCATAATGAAACTAATGGCAATAAAGGGAATTAATCTTGGTGTTACAGAGTTATCCCAAAGTTTGACCATAGACGAAGTAACTGATATATTTATTCGCATTAATTCACAAGGTGTCGTATTATCTCAGGCAGATTTTGCTATGTCAAAAATATCATCTGATGATAAATATGGCGGCAGCATCATAAGAAAGATGATTGATTATTTCTGCCATTTTATGAGACGCCCGTCTGACAGTGAGGCGATTATAGCCAATGATAACGATTTTGTATCATCACCGGCGCTGAATAAGATAAAGTGGATTGCAGAAGAGCAAGACGATGTGTATGTGCCCAGTTACACAGACGTTCTCAGGGTTTCATTCACCCATAAGTTTAGAAGGGGAAAGATTGCAGATTTGGTTAGTCTGCTTTCGGGACGTAATTTTGAGACCCGGGAGAACTTGGAAAGCATCGCACAGGAATCTTTCGCTAAGCTGAGAGAAGGTGTGGAGGCTTTTGTCAACAAAACAAATTTTCAGCGTTATTTGATGATAGTCAAGTCTTTAGGTATCGTTGACGCCTCTATGGTTCGTTCCCAAAACGTACTGAATTTTGGTTATATCCTTTATCTATCCATGAAGGAACAGAATTTTAAACCGGCAAAAATCGAATCACTTGTAAGAAGATGGATTGTTCTTACCATCTTAATTGGTCGTTATTCAGGTTCTGCAGAATCTGTTATAGATTATGACATAAAACGCTTTACCGAGCAGAATCCCGAGGATTTTGTAAAAAACATGGAAGAAGGCGAGCTTTCCGATGCGTTCTGGAATACGGTGCTCGTTCAGCGACTTGATACGTCTGTTTCCAGCAGTCCGTATTTTCTTGTATTTCTTATGGCTCAAGTAAAGAGGGGCGCCAGAGGCTTTTTGTCGAGTCAAATCAATGTGCAGTCTTTGATAGAACAGCGAGGCGATATTCATCATATTTTCCCAAAAAAATATTTGCAAAAAAATGGTGTAAATAATCGAAAAGACTACAATCAGATTGCCAACTATGTATATACGCAATCAGAAATAAATATAAAGATCAAAGACACTGCGCCCCGTGATTATATGTCAAATATGAAATCTCAAATTTCCGGAGCAGGTTCCTATTATGGCAACATCAATAACGCGGAAGATCTTGATGCAAATTTATCTGAAAATTGTATCCCAAAGGATATCGTGGAGATGGATGTTTCGAATTACAATGAATTCCTTTCTGAAAGAAGAATTATGATGGCACAATACATCAAAGAGTATTACCAAAGCCTGAAATGATTACGAGCAAATAATAATATATGGAAATTACAAACAATATAATAGCAAAATATTTAGGTAAAACTGACCCAATTTCACTTATTAACGGAAAACTCTACGAGGTAATCTCGATTGAGAGAGATTGGTTTAGGATAATTGATGAAACAGGTGAGGATTATTTGTATCCTCCTGAGCTGTTTGAAATCGTAAGAAAAAGATAATGCTTTTCCGTGCTGTAGGACTTGCAGCTGAAAAAAGGTTGTTATAGTATGAAAAAAGACAATTTACATGAATTCATCAAACGTTATGAAGAGAACATCAACCTGATTTACGGTGATGTGCATGACGAGCTGTTCAAATGGCGGGCAATGAAGGTCTGGCGGGACGAATGGTTCAAGCCGGATACAGCTTTTGTGTCCTTTGCCGACCGTTTTAATGCGGCGAGGAAAGAGTTTTCACTGTTCATTGAC
>CAMZEM010000165.1 GCA_947305805.1 uncultured Clostridia bacterium
TGCTTGCGTTCCGCGAGGCGGTATACTCCATAGGCGCCGATATAATAGAAAGCGACCTTTATCTTACGAAAGACGGATATCTTGTTTACAATCACGACAGCTACATAGACAAAACGTGCAACGTAAACGGAGACATCTCTCTTGACGAGGTAAAAAAACTCTGCGAGGACAGGGCAAACCGTCATAAAATTTATTAAATAACTATGTAATTTATCAAAATTGAAGATATGACGCTTGAAGATCTCAAACAGTATAATTTCGGCTATTACTTTGATGACGAAAACGGAGTAAGGATTTACAAAGACGAGACGGACCTTGAAGGAAAAGGATTGCAGATGGCTACCGCCGATCAGCTTTTTGAGGAGTTTTATGAAAGTCATCCCGAAATGCTTTTCATTGTTGAGATAAAAAACGGCGGAGAAAAAGGAATTGAAGCATGTAAAATACTTGCGGATATTCTTGACAGATATCCAGTTTACAAGGACCGCGTAGTTATCGGAACTTTCAACGATGAAATCGAACAGGAGCTTAAAACAAACTATCCCGACCTTCTAAGAGGCGCTCCGACGGGTTCTGCGGCAAAATTCATTATTACTCAGTATCTGTTTGTAAATCTGTTTGACGACGGTGATTTTGCGTGCCTGCAGATACCCATGTCGTATGACGTGGGCATTGAGCTCCCGCTCGTAAGCAAAAGCATTGTTGACCGCGCTCACCGAAGAAACATCGCCGTTCAGTACTGGACGATAAACGACGCGGACGATATGCGAACTCTTATAAAAATGGGCGTTGACTGCATTATGACGGACGATCCCCTGTTGATGAAACAGGTGCTGAAAGAATTTGAATAAGAATAAAGAACCCGTGGATTTCACGGGTTCTTTATTCTTTTATTATCAGTTTGTAAAGTATTCTTTAAGTCCCTCTTCATTCGGTACGATAATATTGATTATGTATTCGTCCGCAGTTTCAATATATGCATCTATTGCCTGGGAGGGAGTGTATTTGCCGCTTATTACGTTGTTTATAATGTTTTCAAGAGGTGCATTAGCGCCTTCAACCCAATAATTGTATCTTGTGTTAGCCATGCATTTCTTATATATTTCCAGGTCCGTCGAACTGAAGAAGACATTTGAAATATAGTATGAATCAAGAGCATCCGAACTCTCGTTTCCGTCCATCGGGGCGAAAATATCGTTTATAACGGTGGCTGTTTCCCTTTCGTTTGTGGTAAATACAGGAAGAGAAATTGTATCAAGCCCCGTTGAGAAAAATCCGCCACAAGTGCCCGGTTCAACCGCATCGCTGCACGGAAAGGGCATTAATGAATAGCTTTCCATTGCCGTGGTATATATTATTTTTCTGCAAAAATGGTGAATTGCCGGAAGCGCCATGGCGGAATTGCCTTCTACAAATTTATCATAGCTTTCGCCGTCTTGAGTGATATATTCACTGTTTGCCGCAATAAAATCTGCTGCCCACTGCAAATCGTACTGAACAAGCGAACTGTGCCATGTGGACCGGGACGTTGCAGATGAATTGTCAACAAGTCCTATCCCGTCTGAGTAAACAGCCATACGGCCGATAAATCCGTTTGACGTATCTATACCGTAAATATTTCTTTCAAGGTCTGCGCAGGTGCTGACCATTTCCGCAAAAACCGATCTGTTCCACGTTCCGTTTTCGTAAAATTCGTGAGGATGCGGATAACCGTTTTTCATAACAATATCATTGTTTGTTACAACGAGAAAATAATAAGGCGCAAGTTTGTCAACCCATGCTGCAGGCGTAACTCCGTAAAGGTGTCCGTTTGCCGAACAGATTTCAAGTACGTTTTTCGTGCCCCATCTGAAAGAGTCGTTTATATCGATAATATCGGAATACGCACTGAAATCGAGAAGATATCCTCCGGCGGAAAGATTTCGAAACGGCAATCCGTCCATAAAAATAGCATCGCAAATTCTGTCTGCGCTTACAGCGGCAGAAGTGACGAGAGATTCGAGGGAACCGGTTGAATTATAAATGATTTTGCAGTTATATTTCTTTTCAACCTCTTTAATTCTTTTCATTATCGCATCGTATGACGGAGTGAAATCTTCATAGCGAAAAAACAGCGGCGTATCGCTGAGAAAAACTATTTCCATTCCGTTATAATTGAAGGAATCCCCTGCTGCGGTGTCGAATTCCGGAATAATTTCCGCAGATTCGCCGCTGCATGAACAAAGGAGAATAAAAGCCGCCAACAGTATCAATGAAAATCTGACTGACAGTTTCACTGCAATGCCCCCCCGATTCTGTTTTTCTGATTAAATAATATCACAGGAACGGATATTTGTCAATATCCGGCAGATAAGCTGAATAAAAAAAGGAAAACGGGAATATACTGATACAAAAGAAAACCGTCCCGACAGCTAATTCGTCGGGACGGGATTACGTATTATAATTATTCTCCGTAAACGGCAACTCTGCCGGCGTAGTGGTTAACAAGATAGTCTTCGACAAGCTGGTCATAATTATTTTGCATTGATTCGAGAATCTGCGAAACGGGTGTGTTGGCACTGATGGAAGTTTCTATCGCGCTTCTTCCGCCTTCCCAGAAAAAGCCGTATTCCGTATGTGTAATGGTATTAATAAATATCTCGGCGTCGCGGATATCAAAGAATGTCTGAGTAGCAAGGTATTCAGCGATATCGGCTTTCGTTTCGAGCCCCGGGAAAGGTTCAAACATTGCCGAAAGGACGAGCGCAGAGGCCTGAGTGTCGGTGGTATTTACGGGGATTACGGTTGAAAATGCAATCTGCTCGTAATATGAACGGTATACACCCGGCGTAGCGTTGGGACCGATAGGGAACGGAAGAATACCGATATTATCCATTTTATACATAAGCGATTCGGAAGTGCTGATAAGTCCGCCGTGTGAAGTTACAACCATAACCGCGTCGCCGTTGAGGAAATGTTCGCCGCTGGTTG
>CAMZEM010000166.1 GCA_947305805.1 uncultured Clostridia bacterium
CGGCAATCTCGAGGCTTTTGAAGTCCTTGCAAACACGGATTCCGTTGCTTATAATCTGGATAATTACGGTTTGGTTCCTTATCCCAACGGACCCGACGCAGAACCCGGCTGGTATCAGGCGTATAACGAATCTACAGACTTTACTATCTGCATCCCCGTTACCGCTCCCGACCCCGAGGCTACCGCGGTTGTTATGGACTCATTGTACGAACCTTTTCCGGGATACGAAACAAAAGAAGATATTATCAATTATCTCGATAAAAACTTTTTCCTCGATTCCCGTGATTCCGAGTTTTTCTACGGAGTTGCAGATGCGGATAAAACATATTTCTTTGCCACAATGGACGGACTTTTTGACATCTGGAACGATTTTCTCGTTCGTTCTCCGTCCGAAACTCTCGCAAAATTCAAAGACATTCAATACAACAAATCGGAAAAGAATCTTCTTCCCCGTCTGAGAACGGCATATGAAATATACGGGGAATAGCAGAATAACAATATGCATAAAATCCTCTTATGCCATCGCATAAGAGGATTGTTGTTTTATTCAATATTCAGCTGCGTTTTCCTTTTTTCAGAGAAATAAGCGTGCCCGTAAGGGATATGCTCAAAACAAGCGGGAAGAAAATCGAAAAATCGGATGTCGAGGGATTTTTTTCTGTTGCCTTTTTGGTGTATGTTTCTAAATACAGAAGCTCGGATTCATTCTTAAAAGTCGTTTGTGCTATTCTCCATCCGTTTTCGGTATAAAAAATACCGACGTAAAAATCGTCATATGTGTTTTCCAGGTCATCCCCCATATAGCTGTCAAACTTCACTGAAACACGGTACTGATGCCATACTCCGTTGTCAGACGTGAACACCTCTTCGACTGCATAATTCTCGGAATCAAACGAGAACTGCGCAACTTTTCCGCCGATATCGTAAAGTTCGTTTCCGTATACTCTTATCGTAGTATCATTGTCTAAGTAAGACGAAGCGATTCCGTCTGTAAAAACAGTTTTCAGATAATCTGTAAATTTAGTTTTTGTTGAAAAATCATCAAGCAAAGGATACCAGTCAATATATTCTTCGTCTTCGAATTTTATAGGCGTTTTCGTAAAATTGAGTATGGAAGTATTGTCATATAAATCAACTTTGAAAAGCCAGAGGCGTATTCCGATGAGTGCTCTTGCCTGCTCGTAAGACAGGTTTGGCACATTCACTTCGGGAAGATAATTCATTACTCCGTCTTCTGAAATCTTTACTTTTACACAGCAGTCAATATAATCTGAAGGCTCGTTTCCTATATCAATGCTTTTTATCGAGAAAACGGAAAGAACTCCATTGTCATAACAATACTCGATCTTTCCGGCATTTTCAAATTTTCCGGAATCTGATACAATTTTTGATACTGTTTCATTCATTGATTCCGCATATGCAAATGTAGTAAAAAGCAATACGAAAATCATCGCAATCAATCCTGCCAAAGCCAATTTTTGAATAACGTGCTTCATGGTTTTCTCCTTTTTCAGTGATTATATTCTTTTACCGAGAATATCGCGCTTCTTGTTGTAAAAGTCACAATAAACACCTTTATCCAGTGCATTTCGAATATCATCCATAAGATTGTTGTAAAAATACAGATTATGCATTACCGCAAGCCTCATCGCAAGCATTTCGTTTGCCTTGAAAAGGTGACGTAAATATGCTCTCGTATGTTTTCTGCATGTCGGACAGTTGCATTCCTGGTCTATTGGGGACAGATCGTCCGAATATTTTTCGTTTATTATATTTATTATTCCCGATGACGTAAACAAATGTCCGTGGCGAGCATTTCTTGAAGGCATAACGCAATCAAAAAAGTCTATTCCTCTGTAAACTCCTTCAAGAATGTTTACCGGAGTTCCTACCCCCATAAGATATCTGGGCTTGTTCTGCGGCATAAACGGCTCAACTGCTTCAATTATTCTATACATCTCTTCTGCGGTTTCGCCTACTGCAAGTCCGCCTATTGCGTATCCGTCAAGATCAAGTTCGGCAATATCCTTCATATGTGAAATTCTTATATCTTCGTACGTACCGCCCTGGTTAATGCCGAAAAGCATCTGATTTTTGTTTACCGTGTCGCTGAGTGAATTGAGTCTGTCCATTTCATTTTTGCATCTGCAAAGCCATCGGTATGTCCGTTCGGCAGAACGCTTAACATATTCGTAAGGGGAGGGGTTTTCTACGCATTCATCAAACGCCATTGCAATTGTCGACCCGAGGTTGGACTGTATTCTCATACTTTCTTCGGGACCCATGAAAATCTTTTTTCCGTCTATGTGAGACTGAAAATATACGCCTTCCTCTTTAATCTTTCTGAGTTGCGCCAGCGAAAAAACCTGAAATCCTCCGCTGTCTGTCAGGATCGGACCCTGCCATCCCGCAAATTTATGAAGACCACCGAGTTTTTTTATCAGTATATCTGTCGGACGTAAGTGAAGATGATACGTGTTGCAAAGCATAATCTGACAGTTCAGGTCGTTTAAATCGTATGCGGATATTCCGCCTTTTATTGCCGCCGCAGTTGCAACGTTCATAAATACCGGAGTCTGCACCGTTCCGTGCACGGTTTCAAATAGCCCGCGCCTTGCTTTCCCTTCTGTTTTTATTAAAGTAAACATTATAACCCTCTTTATTGTCTTTCTACCCTATAAAC
>CAMZEM010000167.1 GCA_947305805.1 uncultured Clostridia bacterium
AAGCTCAATACTGCTGAAAAGATCTTCGATGCTTTTGAAATGATAATAGAATGTGCTTCGGTCAATATGCGCTTTTTCACATATTTCGCTGACAGAAGGGAATTTTTCAGGATTGTTTATTGCAACTTCAACGGCTGCATTCGCAATTAACGCTTTTGTGCCGGACTTATCCGAAATATTCTTTTTTTGCACCCTTTAGCTCCAATTTTCCTACACATTTGAAAAAAGTGTTGGTTGACTTTCATTTTTTAGTATAGTATAATACAAACAGAAACAAAAGTCAACCCCGTTTTCGGATTATAACGGTTCCGTTTTATGCGGCCGCAATTTAAAGCGGAAACCGTGTGCGCAAATAATGCAAAGACGGCGATGACGGGTTTTACAAATTTGAAAAGGTGAATAAAGATGAAACATCTGTTTATGGATTTATGGTTTTCAATAAAAAAAGCCCCAGTCTTGTTTCTGTTTATCTTCATTCAGATAGTAATAACGAGCGTTATTCTTTATTCCGTCATCGCCGATTGTTTGTGGACTGATGAACAGAGCGGGAAAGCGCAGATAACATGGGGAGACAGGGAATATCTGAAATTTACGCAGAATATGTTCGCGCCTTATGAAAAAACAAAACCTATTACGTTCTCAAGAGCGAATTTCTCAAACGGCGAAGGCGGAGGTACAAACGCGGACTATGAAGTGTTTGAAAACATTGATAATTTATTTAAAGAAATTGTAGATGATCCCGATATTACGGTTCTTATCAATCAAAGCAACTGGGACATTGTTTTATCGGAACCGAAAAAATGGGAGCCTGAGGATAAAAATACGGGAGATTTCGGGCTTTTCAGGGATGAGACCGGAAATATGCAGCCATTCGATCTCGTCCATTGTTTTATCGTCAGCTCAAATTATCTTGATTATTTTGATATAAAGCTCAGTGAAGGCAAATATTTCAAATCAGAAGATTATCTTTATGAAGACGAATGTGTTCCCGTTCTTATGGGAAGCATATATAAAAAATATTATACTCTGGGCGAGGAATTTGACGGTGAATTGAATTATACAAAAACCAAATTCAAGGTTATAGGTTTTATTGCCGAAAATCAATATCTTACAACGCCAAACAGACAAACTACGGTTTTGAAATACGATAACTGGATAGTTGTTCCTTATTTGGAAAAAGATCTTGAAGGTTGCATCGAATCGGGAAGGATGAATCTTTTTACTTCAAGGTTCATATCATCGTTTTTCGTTTGCGAACAGGAAAAGCTTGAAAGTGTCAGAGAGAAGATTGATTCGCTTCTGGTAAAATACGGTCTGTCCGATCTGTATTCCACTTTTAGATGCCGTATCGAAAAAGAGCTTGCAAATAATTACAAGGACCGTCTCGTTATAAGCATAACAGTGTGCATCGCAGCGCTCGTCTTCTCGTTGTTCAGCTTTGTGTTTACAATGTTGTATAAAATAAATAATAATATTAAAAATTATGCCGTAAGGATGGTTGTAGGCGAAACATACGGAGATATTTCCCTTAGATACTTGTTTGAATCAATCGTTCTCTTTATCGCCGGACAGATAACCGGATTATGCGTCTTTAAAATCTATTCTGCGTATACCTTTTTATCAGAGGGCTTTGAGTATCTTCAATGGAATACCATCAGACTTGGGATTATTACGAATTTAGCGTTTTATATAGTGACAGCCGTCGTTTTGTATATATGCGTAAACGTAAAACTCAGATCGTATTCCATTGCGACTCTCATCAGAGGCAGCGAGGTAAAGAAAGAAAATCAGATGCCGCTTTACAGAGTAGTAATCTTCTTTATGCTCGCAATAGTAGGCGTTTTTAGTATGTTTATCGCAAGTTATCAGGTAGCTGTAGACAGAATAGACATATATTATACCGGATATTACACAAAGAATGTTAAAATTGCGTATGTCAGCGCTCTTGCGCAAGAGGACGCTCCAGCTGTAAAAATATCTGCTGAAGAAATCGGCGGATATGTCGATAATGTAATTATCAACAGATTTATAAGCACGAAATATAAGGGCGATGATTATATACAGGAAAGAGGTATATATTTTAACGGGTATATAGACCCGGTAAATATGCTCGAAGGAAGATTCTTCACGAAGGAAGAAACGGCTGGAAAAGACGAGATAGCCGTTGTGGGTAAAGAAATATATGCGAAATATGTCACTTTCGATGACGAAGGTCAACCTTGGTATTACTGTGAAGATCTTGATAAAGATATGCATGTTATCGGCGTAATGGGCAAAGAGGAACAGGAGACGAATATCGATTATATAGTGCTTGTTCCGCTCAAAACAGCAAATTCGAAACTTGGTGCTCAGGGGAGCTATACGCTTGACGGAAAAGACAAAGAAACGGTTGAAAAACTCGAAAAAGCGTTTGTTGAACATGCGACCGAAACTGCAATGGTAAACACATTAATATACAATCCCCGCCTTACGGTTGAAGCACCTACGGATATATTGCTGCTGCTTCTAATCGACGTTGTGATCAACGCAACGGTCTTCTGTTTTTACTACTACTCGAAGCAGTGACA
>CAMZEM010000168.1 GCA_947305805.1 uncultured Clostridia bacterium
TGGCAAGCATTTCGCCTTTTTTGATATCAAGATCAATGGGACGCAGCGCCGTTACTAGTCCGTCGCCCTTGCCGTATGTTTTGCATATGCCTCTTAACGAGATGATGTTTTCCATGTGTGCCTCCCGTAATTATGTTGTTGTTTATATGACGTGTATTGTTTTCCGAAATCATTATACATTAAAACCGTATGTATGTCAACCCCGTCTGAGGTCTCTCGCGGTGCCGCGGAAGGTTTTGTGAAGAGCAATAACCGACAATACTACCGCAAGGATCAAAACTCCGCAATATGACATTCCCAAAACCGGAAAACTGAGAGAAAGCGATGAGAAAAGCAGGTATTTGCCCATAACAGTTTTTGCGGAAATAAACAGGATTAAAGATCCTGTTATATATGCGGCTGTTGAAATTATTAAAAATTCAAACAGCGTATCTGCAAAAATCATTGTTTTGGAGTATCCTATCAGTTTTTTCACATCAAAAACGCGGAAATTCTCATTTATATAATAAACGGCAAAAATCAGCGCAGTAAACAAAACAAGCAGAATGAACTCAATCAAAACATCATCGGATATGCCAACATCCTTTAAAGGTATCGGTTCAACTCTGGTTAAACTGATTTCGGCAAGCTGCGCCTGAAGATCATCGATCACGGCTGCAATTTCACCGGTTGTCGGTGCGTCGATTATATACGTTCCCTGCCAATCTGAATTCTTAAATATGGTAGGAAGTGTGAAAAATACCCAGTTGTCAAGCGATGTGTCATGCCCTTTCCTGCCCATTATTCCTATGACTTTATACTCTTTATCAAGGTAAGTGAAGATCATTTCGCCGTCTTTTTCATCAACAAAATCTTTGACAACATTTTTTCCGACAACCACTGTGTCGGTTACCGCTTTTATTTCTTCTTCCGTAAAATACCGTCCCGACGTCATTTCAGGCAATTCCACATTGCCCTTATAGAAAGTAGCGCGTATTGAAGGACCGAGCAACGAATCGTAATAGTAATTTATCAGTTTATCAATTATGTAATTATCAACATCTATATCGTATTCAAAATCGATTGCAGGAGCATTCTCCTGACCGAGGGAACTGATATAAATAGTCTTTGCTTGATTACTGAAAAAATCATGCTGATATTTATCTACGTGTTCGATCTGCCACGCATAATTTGCCGCAACCGTAGAACAGATACTCAAAGCAGCAATTATTGCAAACGTTATAATCTTGTATAACGACACTTTTCCGCCTGATTTTACTATGTTGCCGCGAATAAGCGACGAGATGCTGTATTTTTTTGTCATTATTAAAACAACAAGAATTGAAATAATGCAGGCGACAGCAATATATGCAAGAGAGATCAGACAAGCATAAACAACAGCGGTTTCATATGTGGGATATCCCCTCACGTTGTTATACATCAGCTTATACCAAAGCATTCCTCCAGCAAAGCCCAATATGCAATACAAAACCGTTTCCGCAACCGCAAACAGGACGATATGCATCTTCTGAGCGCCGACAAGATTGTGAATAGCATATGTTTTCATATTGTCTGTAACATTATTGACTGTTGAAAAAACGATACTCAGCAGTGAAAGAGCAAGCATTACCGCAAGAAGAATTGTTTCCAGCGCCGTCCTTTCAGCATACTGATCCGCAAGTTGTTCTGGCGCGATAACTCTGTGGACTTTAAACGCTGCACCGAGTCCGGCTTCATCAAGCAGCCTGTTAATCTCCTCAATTGCGGCGGATTCGTTTTCCTTTGACGTTACATAGTGCTTTGAAAGGCCCGCGCCGATGCCCAATTCGTGCATATATTAATTTACATATCTGAACGTTCCTCCGCCGTATTCTTTATTTTCAGAGTAAAATTCAAACCACTCCTCAAGAGTTTTAGTATAATATGGAATTATTATGTATTTATTAAGAGAATACGGTTCACTGCCGCCTACCGTATAAACAATCGAGTCTTTGCCGACAAAACCGATAACCTCGAATGTCATCGGCTCCGCATATCCTCCACTCGGGCTGTTCCCGGGAAAATCAATAAAACTTGCTTCAAACGTATCTCCGAGTGAAAAGTATTCTTTATAATCATAACCTAAAATAACGGGAACTCGCGTAAAATCGCAATTTTCAAACTCTTCATCAGAAAAGAGTCTTCCGCTGTCAAGAGAAATGCCAAAAATATCAAGATAATTTTTGTCAACAGCATATGCGTTGATAACATATTCGGGATATTCCACGCCGTCAAAAGTTACATCTGCGCCCTCGTGTTTTGTATGGTAGAAAGAGTAATACCCTTCGCTGTCGTCTTTTATGCCCCATTTGCTTATCGGATAATCAAGGTTTACCTGAATATGATACTGAACTGCAGTTTTGACTATTTCAGATTCGTTTATTTTATCGTGAAAATACTCATAATCCGAATATCCGGTCTCTTCGGGTGAAACGAATCCTATTCCCATCATACGCGTCATTTCCGCCTGTCCGGCAGGGGAAGAAAAATCGTTTGC
>CAMZEM010000169.1 GCA_947305805.1 uncultured Clostridia bacterium
ATCGGTTTCATAAACGTTATAGTAGCAGTTATAGTATCCGTCGTCCTTCTGACTTGCACACATATCGTCAATAAGTGTGTCCGTCATGGCTTCAAGTCTTTCGTCGCGGTTATTTTCAAGATAATACGCAACGCCCTCTATCCATTTTGCAACGTCGGAGTCCCAGAAAATATGTGAATGCCAACCCTCTTTTTGCTGTTGTTCTCCGTTGCATTTCAGTGCTTCAAAGCGCTTTGTTTCTTTAAAACGGTCATAAACGGCATTGACAGTGACGTTTTTTGAAACTTTCTGTTTTTCTCCCCAGAAAGAACCGGTGAGACGTGTGTTGTAAAAAGGAATTTGTCTCATTTGAATTTCTCCTCTCATAATCCTTTACAGAAAAACAATATTGCATATAAAATGATATTTATATATTACAGTATACACCAAGCAGATGGATATGTCAACAGAAAGTTTGAGAATAATTGATACAGGAAAGCAGTTTTATGTTGACATTTATCAGCATTTCAATTATAATAAAACAGTAAATTACGGTTAAGTCCCGAAAGGATTAATTAAATGTCAGGCGTGACAGATAAAAACAGATATTTTTACGATAATTATATAGCTAAGCTGATACACGACAGATTCGGCGGGTATGAAAGCAGAATAGCCGTCGGAATTGCGGGTGAAGGATCCGACTGCTTCGGATACGACGACGAAATATCGAGAGATCACGATTTCGGGACCGGAGTATGTCTGTGGCTGACGGATGAGGATATGGATCTTTTCGGTTATCAGCTGTCTATAGCATACAATGAGCTTGTTGACAGCAAATCCCGGTCGTATTACACCGAAAGGCTTCGCGCAAGAAGAGGAGTAAAGACGATACATAATTTTTACTCAGACATACTTCAGGTTGACTGCGATACGGGAAAGTGCATATTAACCGAAAACGACTGGTGCCGGCTTGATCATTCGTGTCTGAAAACCGCAACAAACGGAGAGGTTTTCAGAGACGATCTGGGAATATTTACGAATTTCCGCAATTATCTTCTGAATTATTACCCGGAAAATATATGGAGAAGGCGGATTTCGGAAGAGCTTCACAGATACGCTTCATCCATACAGGTAAATTATGCAAGATGTATGACGCGCAAGGATATCGTAGCAGCGGAACTATGCAAAGCAACAGGGATTGACTCGGCTATGGAGCTGTTTTTTCTTCTTCGCAGAGAATATCCGCCGTATTATAAGTGGAAATACAGAGCGCTTTCGGAATTGGACAGAGACGGTGATTTTTCAGAAAAAATAACCGAGCTTGCTGCAGCAAACCTCAGTATTGAAGCGTGGGAGGATACAAAATACCGTCCGAACAGGCTCAACTATAAAGACAGAATCGTATCGCTTTCGGAGGAAATTGCTTCGAAAATTGAACAGATGATGATAAAAACCGGTTTGACAAGCGCAAAAGGGAGATATCTAGAACTGCATGTAGACAGTGTTTTGAAAAACAAAGGTGCAAATTAAGTGTCTTATAAGCCGTTCTCCCCTGCCCCGATGTTTATTTTTATGCGTCTTACTGCCGTTTTTTGCAACTTACTGCCTTTAAAACGCAACTTACCGAAAATGGGGTTGACGGATTTCGAAAATCAGGTTATAATGTAATCACAAAAAACAAACCGATTTTGAATATTACGTTTTTTTCATATATTTTTCCTCCTTTTTTTAAAGTAAAACTAAAAAGCTCCGAGAAAATCGGAGCTTTTTTGTTATTGCTTTTTAACCGAATTTTGTTCTCTGTGCGCATAGTATTCGTGAACGAGACATCTGTAGCCGAGCTTTTTAATGTCCTCATATCTGACGTTAAAACGGGATTTTGTATGTTTTCCCGTTATAAGATACCTGATACAGTCCTGCGCATAGCGGTCGATTTCCCGAAGACTTTCGGATGTGCTGATTACCGGGAAAAACCAGTCGCTCCAGCAAAGCTCGTTATCGCGGGTGTTTTCGAGAAGTTTTCGGTTAAATACACGGATAAACGCCTTTGCGGTACGTTCGTTCGACGCTTCGGTTCTGTCTTTCCAGCGTTTGAGAGAATCGCGTTTTCTGCGCATTTTCTGTTTCAGTTTTTTTACCGTTGCGGGGGCAATGTCCACATGAGAACCTTTGCAGAAAAAGCCGAGGAACGTAAAGCCCTCCCCGGGAGACGTAAATACCTCTTTTGAAGGATTTACGGAAAGACGGTGTGAAGATAAAAACGATTTTATCGTTTCCGAATAAGCAAGAACGGTTTCTTTATCCTCTGCGAAAACAATTATATCGTCGGAATAGCGGGAATACAATATCCTGTTTTCATAAAAATACCCGTCGAGCCCGGAAAGGAAAAGATTTGCGAAAAAAGAGGAAAGCGGAGTTCCCGCCATAATACCCTTTTTTTCCGATACCGCCACTCCCCTGTCCGAAACAAACGGTTCTTTCAGAAGAGATTCAAGAAATCTCTGAAGGTCTGTATCTTCGGCAAACGTGTT